>JANYJS010000085.1 GCA_025361765.1 Bacillota bacterium | reverse complement strand
TTTGTTATATATTGATGTAATTGAGCGTAGATTATTATAACAAAGCTAATAGCTACAAGGATTGAAATATAAAGATATATAACAACTTATAATAAGATGCAATAAGACTATTGGCGCTTTCCTAAACCGTGCGTCGGGCGTTCGAATCGCCCCATGGACACCAAGCAAAAGCACCACCATCGCTGTGGTGCTTTTGCTTGGTGTGTTTATATTGGCCGATTCGGAAGTCCGACCAGAAGAAAAAAGTCATCCGCCTTTTTTTCTATGATTTTCTATCAACTTTATGTGAAAACTCAAAATTTATTTAACATTTCTAGATTTACGCGTAACAATGCTTCTGGTTCGTTTGCTAAATAAATTATCCGTTCCACCAAATGCATCACCTAGACCCATAGATACATACGACAAAATCAGTTGATTAATGCTACACTCCTCCATCTTGGATCTTCGGTTTAAGAGTTTATGCATCGTTTTGGGTATTCGAAGTGAAAGCTTTCCGCTGAATTCATCGAGATTCTTATAGTACTGCGGCTTAGGAATTTCTTTTCCATCCTCCATGGCGATAGAAATCAAATCTTCTGCCACAGCATAAACATCTTCCATAGCAGCTTCAACTGTGTCACCGTCTCCTAAGCAATCAAGATCCGGAATGTGAGCAAGATATCCCCCGCCATCTTCCTTTTTTAATTTCACAATTTCTACTTTGTAATCCTTTACGCTAACCATTTCATTTCCTCCTGATACCAGCTAGTCTGCCGGTAAGCATTTCCTATGTTTCTTAGTATCTATCTTTCCCGAAATCAGGATTGACTAAATCGAATTTCTCCAATGCCCTTTTTATGTAAGGTGTCTTGATCGGCCGGTTAAAGGGAATGGTAACTGAATCTTCTATGCCATGTAGATCAGGATGCGTATAAACATGATGGCTAGATTTTCTACACCTATGATCGAAACCACCATCAATCATCAACTTATCTATATCATCAAAACTAACGTTTTTGTAATTACTTTTAATTTTTTCGTAAAGTCTCTGAATCGACATCCTTTGCCTTCCTCTTTTGTATACTCTAACGGCTCGTGCTGATACTACATATGATACCATCTTTATTTTTTTTGTAAACACATTTTCATAAAATATAGAGCACCACTTCAAAACTTATTGTGCAAAACATTATTTTGCCAAAATGTTATGCACATTAACCGCACCGCGAATAGCTTTGCAACAAACGAAATAAATAGTATAATTATTGTCAAACTCACTCACATACCCAAACATAACGTATAAAATCACTATTCTCATTCTTACCGACTTCACATCGGTCTAAAATGGCTAAATTTTCACTTTTGATTTCTTCGGTTATATTTTTAGCGGAAACAAGGACTATTTTTTTTGATATTCTTTTTGCATTTTTCAGAATGGATTGCAGTTCATCTTTGGTTGTCATGCTGAAATTCCCATAAGGTAAATCAATAATTGAGGCGTCAAAAACTTCATCGATATCTTTAATATCTCCCGTAATAACCTGGGCGTTATAGTTAAAGTGTTTTAAATTTCCGCGTGCAGCTTGAGCAATTTTTCTATTAATCTCGCAACCTTTAATTGAGTATCCTGCAAATACTCCTGCCAAAAGAACTGTACCTACGCCACAACAAGGGTCAATAATTCGTTTAGACCTATCACCATTTCCTGCAATGTTAACAAGCACCTTAGCAATATTGCTGTCGATAGAACTGGAATAAGAAAAAGGTTTATCCTTATGTTCTTTCCATGTGATATCGTTTTGCTTTAATATTCCGAAATACCACATCCCCCTATAAAAGGTAATGCCAAATATCTCTTTAGGCGAAATATATAATGGCTGCCCATGTATCTTAGAACCTAATTGTTTGCAATAACTTCTCCTCATTTCAAAAGAAGGATCTTGATCGTAGAATTTAACATATCTCACCATGAAATCAGTTGCATGTAACTTCTCATTATCTACGAGCCTAACAAGTTCTGTAAAGGACGAATGGCTGAATAGAACCTCAATGCGATTTCTTAAAAACGGGCTCACTGAAGGATCTATTTTTGTATTTGCAAAGAAAACTTTCTCGTCCATTAAAAAATGAAATAGCGACTTTACTTCAAGTGCACATAATTCTTTTTCAAATTCGGGATAATTCAAGCTATAAAGGTAATTACATGCCTCCATTTTAAACAATCAGCTTTGAAAATGTCGATATCGTATAATCAATATCATCCCTTGAGACATCATTAGAAGTGACGAAACGGAATTCCCCAAGTTCGCTGCCATTTATCTTAATCCCATTTTCCAGCATTTTTTCTGGCAGGCTGTCTATCAGTTCTTCTGGTCTATTTAGCTTGAAAAACACCATATTGATGCATACGGAATCTAGGTCAACTTCAACACCCTCAAGTTCACTAAGCTTCTTTGCCATGTGCCTTGCATGATCGTGATCCTCTTTCAGCCTCTTTGTCATATCCTTGAGGGCGATTATTCCTGCAGCAGCAAGAATTCCGCTCTGCCTCATGCCTCCTCCAAGCATTTTGCGATACTTTCTAGCCTTTGCGATCACTTTTGTGTCTCCAGCGAGTATGGAACCGACTGGTGCGCAAAGTCCCTTTGATAAGCAGCACGATACAGTGTCACAGTTTTTTGTAAGCTCTTTCACATCTACATCAAGTGCTGCTGCGGCATTAAAGACTCTTGCCCCATCCAAATGAACAGCGATTCCATTTTTTTGTGCCAGGGCATAAACCTCTTCCATAATCTCAATAGAGAACACGATCCCATTTGCAAGGGCATTTTCCATGCAGATAAGAGCAGTCCTTGGCTCGTGAATATCATCTGATCTGATTGCCTTCTCTATCATTTTCGCATCATAAATACCTTTTTCAAAAGAAAGCTGCCTGAGATTCGCGCCCGATAATACCGCGGCCGCTCCAACCTCATGGGCAAAGATATGGCAATCTGCGCTAACGATAATTTCTTCACCACGATTGGTAAAGCACATCAGTGCGAGTTGATTGCCCATTGTGCCAGATGGAACAAAGAGGGCAGCACCCTTTCCTAGCATTTTTGCTGCTAGTGCTTCTAATTCATTGACTGTCGGGTCATCTTGATAGACATCATCCCCAACCTCAGCAATATACATTGCCTCACGCATGGCTTTAGTTGGTTTGGTTACGGTATCACTTCTTAAGTCAATATATCTCATATAACACACCTTTCCACTTTCTATTCAATTTACTATTAACCTATATCGGCACAGATTATAATTCCGGCAACTTGTGTCCTTATTGGAGCAGAATATTCACTTATTTATATTTATGCCCTCCTTATTTTACGAGACATCTTTTGGCCAACAGATATAGCATGATGCTAGCTTGCTTACTTGAATAACGGTAACCTTGCTAAAGCTTTCTTTCAATTCACTGGTGACATTATTAATGAAATTAAAATAGTCACCACATTCAAGCTTTTCAATAAGATCAACCCAAATTGATCGTCTTTGATTATAGTCGTAAATGATGATTAGACTTTTGGTTATTCGATTCATCTCCGAATACATGAGTTTCCTGTCTGCCAATTTTAATCCATGGGCTACATATGACGATATTGAAACGTCAAAGCTTTTATCCAAAAAAGGTGTTTTTTCAAGAATGCTGGCACGCACGAACGCAACGTCTTTATTGTCTAAATGCTTGGCGGCAATGCCGAGCATCCTTTCTGCAGGATCAAGGCCAGTAACTTTATGTCCCATTTGACTCAAAACTGAACATAGGGCTCCCGTCCCGCAGCCTACATCAACTATGCTTTCATAGGTAGCAAGATTCACTTCGGAAAGAGCTCCAGTCAGAGCACTTTCGTAGTATCTTCTCTGATAATTGTAAAACAGCCCGTAAATTGGGGCTATCCTATTAAACACTCCTTTTATCTGCATAAACAGTCAGCTCCTATCATTTTTTGTCTTACAAGCATTTTATCACTTTACTCAAATAAAAGTTTATTTTTTCGGAAATCATATCACTACAATCAACTTGAAATAATAAATTTGACAGATTATTCCGTCTTACTATATCATTAATTGATACATGCATTGTTTTAGCGATCTAATCCGCTAGTCCTGATTTGAAGAGTATGAAAGGAGTGGTATCAATGCCAGAAGTAGTACCTAATAATAAGTATTGGCTAAGGGGAGGAAAACTCAACCAAAAGCGCCATATCGAGATGACTGAGGAAGAGAAGGAAAATGTTGCAAAATGCCAGGGAATCAAAAGTGATCATCCCTGCAAGAACCCTTTATTCAGATGCACCCAGTGCGGAAACTACGGTTGTGCTCAGGAGGTCGCTGAAAAATGCACTGAGCAAGGTTTTAAAAACGATAAATGCCTGAACTGCGGCGCTGCGGGTACGAGATTACCCATAATGTCAGACGAATTTGCAAAATTTAAAGCTGAGTGGGATAAAAAAGACATTTAGGCATTCAAGACCCATTTTTTAAATCGGCCAGGTCGGGCACATGGAGGGTATCGCTATGCAAAAGGTGGTTTTTCTTGTCGATATGAATGCCTTCTTCATATCCTGCGAAATGACGCGAAGACCGGAGCTTATAGGGCATCCGGCCGCTGTTGCCGGCGATCCGAAGAAACGTGCCGGAATCATTCTGGCTGCCAATTATGAGGCAAGGGCCTGTGGCATTAAAACTGCAATGGTTGTTCACGAGGCTTTGAAGCTTTGTCCTGCAACGATGCTCGTACCCCCGGACCATCTTTTCTATAGCCAGAAATCGGATGAAGTCATGGATCTCCTATCGCATTATACCCCGCTGGTCGAACAGAACAGCATTGATGAGGCTTGGCTTGATATGACCGGTTGTGCCGGTCTTTTTGGCGAGCCGGTAAAGGCTGCAGAGAGTATACGAGATGAAATCAAGGACAACCTAGGTCTATGGTGTTCTATCGGTATCGCTGAAAATAAGTTTCTTGCAAAAATGGCCTCCGAAATGAAGAAGCCTCTTGGAATTACCGAACTTTGGGATGAGGATATTTCGATAAAGCTTTGGCCCTTGGCTGTGAAAGAAATGTATGGTGTCGGTAGCAAAACTGCAGGCAAATTGAACGCCATGGGTATCAGAACCATCGGTGATTTGGCGAAATTTGATCAGACTCTAATTATAAAAGCTTTTGGAAAAGGCGGCATAGAAATGTATCAACATGCAAATGGTATCGACAATTCTCAGGTCATACCCAAAATTGCAGGTGATGTCAAATCTATAGGAAGATCTACAACGCTTTCGGAAGATATAAGCGACATCCATAAGGCAAGACTGGTTCTGATGGCGCTTGCCGATGACGTCGGCACGAGCGCAAGAAGGAGTGGCAAAAAAGGAAGCACCGTTCAGATTACGCTCAAATATTCGGATTTTCAGGTTATAACAAGACAAATGGCAATACCAGAGACCAGCACCACCAAGGAAATATACCAGGCTGGCTGTAGCCTGCTTGATCTCAATTGGAATAAATCACATCCGGTCAGATTGATTGGAATAAGTCTCACAGGATTTCATGAAGACGCAGATATGGAGCAATTGTCCATTTTTGATCAAATTGGCAGCGACTCAAAGAATGATCTAAACGATCGGATTGACCAGGTCATGGATAAATTGAGAGCCAAACACGGCACCAGCATTATTACTCTCGGTGCGCTGGTGAAGAAAGTCATAAAGTAATCTTAACGTTGATGACGGCTATGCAACTTTGAGGGTCAACAAAACCCCTATACCCGCTATACATGCAAAATTTATAACCTCAGCAAGCCGCGAAACCCTCTTGCGGCATAGTAAGATTCTGCCCCATTGTGATACACAAATACGCTATTGTATCGGCGATCAGCAAAAATGGCACCTCCAAGCTTTCTAATATCAGAAGGTGTTTGAAGCCAGCTCGATGTTTTCATGTCATAAGTTCCATGCCTTTGCAATTCCCTATATTGGTCTTCGTTTAAAAGCGCAATGCCCATGGAATTCGCCATATCTATGACGTTGTTTTCTGGTTTGTTTTCTTTTCTAGACTCAAGCGCTTGACGGTCATAGCAAAGATTTCTTCGGCCAATAGGACTCTCCGTAGAACAATCGCAGATCTTGTATTCACCGGTTTCGGCGTCATAGCTGATAACGTCCGGTTCACCGCCCGTTCTTTCCATTTCACTGACTGACCAAAGCTTTTCAACATCAGACTCAAGTTTTGCTTCTATATTGGCCCATTCGATGCCTTTATGACGATTCATGTTTCCCTCAAAACGGGCTTTTAATGCTCTGATTAATTCCTCACGTTGATCTTTTGACAACTCGCTTTTTTCATCTTTCATAACAAAACCCCCTCGAATTTTTAATTCAACTTTATTAGATGTGGCAAAGCCATTCCAACTATTATTCTAGACCCGAAAAAGCATAATCACAATAGTGATGGCATTCTGTCAAAATATATATATGCATAACAAGACAACTGACCTGTCAGATTGATTGGAATAAGTCTTCCAGGATTTCATGAAATGGATTATAATTGTAATGTCGAAGTGATTATAGCCAGAAAATATTCTCAATGATCTTTATCGGGAAAACATGGAATATGAAGCGAACCGTATGTTGGCATTCATAATTAGTTAGGAGGTCCATGATGTCAAGGAATTTAATTTTTTATTTTTCGGGCACAGGTAATTCCCTTTCCGTCGCTTTGGAATTAGAAAGAAAATTGGGTGATTCTTTAGTGATTCCAATGCTGTCGATAGAAGACAACTACGTGGTTTCGTCAGATATCGAAACAGTAGGCATCATATATCCGATTTATATGAATGCTGCGCCAAAAATCATTGAGGAGTTTATAGGCAGAATAAAAATTGACAGCAAATGCTATATTTATGCCATAGCAACTCATGGCGGCAATCCCGGCAAGGCAGGTTGTCATTTACATAAGCTTTTAGAGGACAAGGGTATTAATCTAAAGGCCTATTTTGAAATAGCCATGATTAACAATACGCCTAAAGGTACTGCCCCAAAATTTTTAATGCAGCTTGAATGGGAAAAAGGCATCACTAACGAGATGATTACCCCAATGCTGGAACAATCTAACAATGAAATCGAGGCCATTTCTCATTCTATTATCTCAAGAGACTCAAGTTCTGTGAGGGAACTTTTAGCAAAAGAACACGGCTTTGGCTACTTGATGATGAAGCAATTGTGGAAATTGAGTGCTCGATCAAATCCAAAACTCGAGTTTCTGCTTGATGCAGACTGTAATGGCTGCGGTATCTGTGAGAAAGTGTGCCCGACAAATCGTATTAACCTTATAGAAGGAAGGCCCCACTGGGAAGGGGAGAAATGTCATTATTGCTATGCTTGCTTTAACTTCTGCCCATTTCAGGCAATAGGAGTCAAGTTCTATACAAAGAAGCTAGGCCGATATCATTACCCTAGCGTTAGATGGGAAGATATTGCTGCACAAAAGACTTTTCTAGGGAGGAATATCAATGAAGAAGAAAATTAATATCGGCATGATCGGCACAAAATTTATGGGAAAAGCCCATAGCCACGCCATCAAAGATGTCAGCATGTTCTTTGATCTAGATGTAGAACCCGTTATGATGACGCTGTGCGGCACAGCTCCTGACCTTCCAGATCTTGCGAAAAAATATGGGTGGGAAAATTGGACTTCAAATTGGATGGATGTCATAAATGACCCTAAAATCGATGCGGTTGTGATTCTTACCCCCGGCTTTCTTCATAAGGATATGGTTATTGCCGCAGCTGAAAAAGGAAAGCACATTATGTGCGAAAAGCCATTAGCCAATTCTTATTCTGAAGCAAAAGAAATGTTTGAAATTGCCGAAAAAAATAAAATCATTCATATGACAAGCTTTGTTTATAGAAAGATTCCCGCGATTAACCTAGCAAAGAAATTGATTGATGAAGGGAAGCTTGGTGAAATCTATCATTTTAGAGCACTATACCAGCAGGACTGGGCCGCTGATTCGGACTGGGTCTGGAGATTTGATCAGAAACAAGCTGGTTCAGGCTCGATGAGCGATAAAGGTTCTCATATCATCGATCTCGCAAGATATTTAGTAGGTGACATAACCGAAGTCGTCGCTGACAGTAAAATATACCTTAATGAAAAAAGAGTTCCTAAAACGGAAGAAATGAGAGAAGTGACTACAGACGATGCTTGTATGTTTATTACAAGATTTGCAAATGGCGCCATGGGTCTTTTTGAAACTTCAAGAATCAGTACAGGCCACAAGAATTATCTGTCTTTTGAAATCAATGGCTCCAAGGGAAGCGTCAGATTTAATCTCGAAAGACTGAATGAGCTTTCCGTTTATCTCAAGGATGAAGATCCCTCCATTCAGGGTTTTAGAACTGTTATGATGACAGATCCCTGTCACCAGTATATGTCCAATATGTGGCCGGCTGGTCATGTTATTGGTTGGGAGCATGGGTTTATTTTCGAGTACTACGAGTTTTTCAAAGGTATTTCTGAAAACAAAAATCCGAATCCAAGCTTTGAAGATGGTTTAAAAGCCCAAGCTATAATCGAAGCGGTTATAAAATCTGTCGCAGAGAAAAGTTGGGTTAGTATACAAAAACAGTTTTAATATTGAGAGGAAATAAAATGCTAAATGTTGACCGCGACCTTTGTATTCATTGTGCTTTGTGCACTGAAATCTGCCCCTTTACAGTTTTAGAAATGAAGTCTGACTTCCCATCAATGAAAGAAGACAAAGAAAAACAGTGCCTGCTTTGTATGCACTGCGTCAGCATCTGCCCGGTGATGGCACTATCCTTTGAAGACATTCCTGTTTGTCAGGAAAAATCCGTGCTGCCTTCAAACAACTCCTATGATGACTTGAAAGGTATGATTTCAAGCAATAGGTCCATAAGATGCTATTCGAGTAAAAAAGTCCCTTTGGAAGAAATCAAGGAGATTATTAGAGTAGCCGATTTTGTCCCAAGTGCGAAAAATCAGCATCCAAACAAATGGATTCTAGTTTATGACGAAGAGGTCATCAGCGAAATCATGGCCTGTATTTTGGACTTTATACGAGAAAAAAACATTTCATTGGAAATTGTTTCAGAGTATGAAGCGGGAAACAATGTAGTCACTTTGGGCGCTCCTCATCTTTTGTTTGGTATCGCACCAAAGGAAGGCGCCATCAGCCCCCATACCGATACCGTCATCGCCTTGACTGACATAAATCTTCTGCTGCATGCAAAGTCCATAGGCTCCTGCTGGGCCGGGTATCTGGCAAGACTGACGAATGCAAACCCAAAAATAAGAAAACTGATTGGTCTTGAGGATGACATGCAGATTTATGGTGCTTTAGCTTTCGGCTACCCAAAGGGAGAATCCTACGAAAGGTTGCCTTTTAGGGAAGAAGCCGAGATCATCATTAAATAGACAACAAGATAACCGCCGATTGCCCTATCAACAAATATCAGCGAAATATTTGCTCCTATGTTTAATTCGTGTCGCCTATTGTCAAATTTTCAGCTTTTTTTCTAGCTTTTTCGACATACATGAGCGCGTCAGCTCTGTGGCTTAAAGTCTCAATAGTTTCACCGCCGCCGCCTGAAAGTGCAAACCCGCCTGATATGCTGACTTTTAGGTGGTCTGCCTTTATGCCATTATTATGCTTCACCATACTACTTTTTAATCTGCTCATGAATCGATCTGCCATATCCAGGCTGCATCCTTCTACTATGGCAATAAACTCATCTCCACCAATTCTGGAAACAGTATCGGTTTCTCTAAAACAGCTTTTCAAAATATTGGCCGCACTGATGATTAATCGATCTCCTTCGCTATGTCCAAAACGATCATTAGCATATTTAAGCCCGTCAATATCAAACATAAATACTGCTATTTCCTCATAATTCTTCTCGCTTTCAAAAGTTTTATTGACATAGTTTCGGTTAAATAAGCCGGTTAGTGCATCGTGACAACTCAAGTATTCCATTTCCTGTTCTGATTTTATCAGCTTCTCATACTGCTCAATATTTGAAAGAACAAGTCCACAAACTCTTACAATTTCTATTGCGAAATTGAGATATTTTTCAATATGCTCAGGAAATAAAAATTCGCTAACATCGATCACGCCAAATATTTTATGCTTCTGGGTGATTTTAATATAAAATCTGTTCTTTGACTTTTCCAGTACGTACGGCGTTTCAGAGCTTGTAAAAAGAGCCTGGATCTCGCTTGGCAAAAGAGGGATCTCTGTCTCAACGTCCCAATATTTGAATTTTTGGGCGCCCAAAATCATTAAGAATATTTCCTGTATTTTTTCAATGGTATCTCTCTTGTTCGTATATAAGGCTATTTTCCCGATCAAGTCAAAAATCATCGAATACTCTGCACATTGAGTTTGTAGCCCGGCGTTTTCCTTCAAATACTCTTGGCTTTTTTTATGTAACCTCCACTCAAATACCATGCTCCTTACCAGAAGTTCTGTCGATTCTTTCTCAAAAGGAATCATGACATAGGGCAAATCCAAAAATTCGGAAAGTTCCTTTAAATTATTTTCTGCCTGCGAGCTAATTCCCGCATCAAAGAAAACCAATTCTCGGGCAAAGTCCTTGTAAAAACCTCTTGCCGTAATCTGATCAAACCCAAGTTTTTCAATATTGGCTCTCCAGTTGTTAACCCAGCCTAAGCTAATAACATAGCCGCCCCTATTGAGAATATACTCAATGAATTTTTCGTTTGCCATATGAAGGAAACAAAAGCTAGTTATTCTAGTTGTAAAAGAACTAGGCTTTGGAATAAGCGCCAAAATATCACAATGATTCCCGCAAAGAATAACGCCATCATCCCCATTTGACTGACAATCAATCAAAAGTCTTTCAGCTTCTGCTTTTTTACTTTTATCCTGACACATAGAAGGATAGGCCGTTATTATTACATCGGAAAAGCCCTGTACTAAAATGGCATCCTTAAATTCAGGATAAAAATTTTCACACACGAAAAAAACCAATTTATTCAAATTCTACACCCGCGCTAAAGGATAACTCCCAAATTGAGCCACGCTTTCGGCAATCTCGAGTAATACTTCTTCTGGCACCTGCCATGGAATTTCCCCATGACTGTCAGAAAGAATCAAGCCTCCACCTTCTCCAGCTTTTCGAATGATGTTTTTTACCTCATTTTGAATTTTTTTTGCATCCCAGTTAATCATATCTACGGCGTTTAAATTGCCAAGCAAACAAATCTTATTTTGGGTAGCTTTTTTTATGTCATCTAAATCATCATTCATACTGAAACCAAGAACCGCCGACCCCGTATCAATCATACATCAGCATTTTTCTTCGGTCATCATATTCTAAATTGAGTTTTGGATCCAGCTCAAAATGCTTGTCGAAAACCCTTCTGGCGATATCATTCAATTCCCCATTAGTATTGTTAGGAAAGATACTCATGTTCGTTGTCCTTTCACTAGGGTATTTGAAGCTAATTTACTGCTTTGTTGACCATCGTTCACTGAAATATTTGAACCAATTTTACTGTTTTTGCAACCACATTGTCAATAGTGAAACCGAAGGCTTTAAAAAGATCCTCGGCCTTTCCTGAGGCGCCAAAGTGGTCCATGGCGATTACGATGCCATCTAGTCCCGTATATTTATGCCACCCAAAGGAGGATGCGGCTTCAACGGCTACGCGACATCGCACTTCTTTTGGCATTACGGCATTTTTATATTCTTGTGGCTGCTGGTCGAAAAGTTCAAGGGACGGACAGCTAATAACCTGGGCATCAATATCATAATTGAGCAGTTCCTTCGCGGCATCTAAAGTAAGAGTAACCTCTGAGCCTGATGCCATCAGCAATACATCCGGCACTTTCTTCAACGAATTTCGTAGTATATAGGCTCCTTTTAGAGCCTCTTTGCCAGTGCCTTCGAGAAGTGGCAAGGTTTGTCTGGTCAGAATCAAAGCAACAGGTCCATCTTTTTTGGTTGCCGCAAGGTACCAGCCAGCGGCTGTTTCGTTTGCATCAGAAGGTCTGAAGACAGTCATGTTAGGTATGCTTCTAAGGCAGGCCAGCTGCTCTACAGGCTGATGGGTAGGCCCATCTTCCCCGACTCCGATGCTGTCATGGGTGAGAACATAAGTTAATGGCAGTTTCATTAAGGCCGTCAGCCTCATTGCCCCTTTCATATAATCAGAAAAAACGAGGAATGTTGCCACATAGGCCATGAGCCCTCCATGAAGAACCAGACCGTTTCCTATGGCTGCCATGGCGTGCTCCCGAACCCCAAAGTGCAAATTTGCTCCAGACCTATTCTCCGCTGAATAGTCACCGCCGTCTGTCATGCGGGTTTTATTGGAAGGTGCCAAATCCGCAGAACCACCTACAAGATTCGGTATGGTTTTAGCAAGTCTGTTGATTAATAAACCAGAAGCCTCTCTTGTAGCCATAGGTTTTTCAAATTGCCAGAATTCTATGGACTCCGAAATATGATGGTCTAAATCAACGTTAAACCAATCTTCTAATTCTTGACCCAGTTTTGGATGAGCCAATTTATAAGCACAAAGAAGCTGGTTCCACGACTCTTCCTTGTTCTGACCCTCTTGCTTTAGTCGGTTTCCTTCTTCTATTACAGGCTCTGGAATGGTAAATGGTGGGTAGCTGCACCCAAAAAAAGCCTTTGTCCCTAATAAATCCTCATTACCCAAGGGTTCTCCATGTGCGGAAGCCTTACCTTGCTTTGAAGGACTACCATAACCAATAATATTTTTAACAATAATAATGCTAGGTTTTGACCTATCCTTTTTTGCCTCTTCAATAGCTGAATCAATTGATGCCACATCTGTTCCGTCCTTAACATGAATGACCTGCCAGCCATAAGCCTCGTATCTTTTGGCCACGTCCTCCCTAAAAGCAAGCAGGGTGCTGCCTTCTATGGAAATGTCATTGGCATCATAAAGTATAATAAGTTTGCCCAGAGCCAAAGTCCCAGCGAGGGAGCTGGCTTCTCCGGAAATTCCCTCCATAAGGCAGCCATCCCCGGCTAATGCAAAGGTGAAATGATCAATTATAGGATATCCTTCTTTGTTGAATTTTTCAGCTAAGTGAGACTCTGCTATGGCCATTCCCACAGCGTTACAGATTCCCTGGCCAAGAGGTCCCGTTGTTGCCTCTACGCCGTCGGTATGACCGTGCTCCGGATGCCCTGGAGTCATGCTGCCGTACTGCCTAAAGGATTCTATATCTTCCATGCTGACTTTGTATCCAAAAATATGAAGCAGTGAATAAAGGAGCATGGATCCGTGCCCTGCGGATAAGACAAAGCGGTCCCGATCAACCCATTTGGGATTATTCGGGTTGTGTTTCATTTGTCTAGACCAAAGGGTATAAGCCATGGGAGCACTACCCATAGGAAGCCCCGGATGTCCCGAGTTTGCTTTCTCGATGGCTTCAGCTGATAAGATTCTGATTGTATTGATGACTAATTGTTCTACTTCCTTCAATTGAAATATCCTCCATATACATTAGATTTATATATTATTCAAGACTCTAACCATTTATAACTAATCATGAGCTTGCCATCTTTGCTCGCAATATTGCCAAGTTCAATTGTATTAATGACATCTACGCCATAAATCCCCTGATCCCGAAGGTTATCAAATCCAGGGGCTTTGCTGAAATCAAAATAAACTCTGTCGTTGATCAGCTGTATCCAGGCCATATCCTTAATGCCATTCTTGAGGATAGTGCTTATTATAGTATCTTTTATTGAGCTTCCCCCAGGCATTTTTTCCAGCATTGCGGGTATTCCATCAATATCTATGCTGTATTTAGCGAAAAAATAATGGCCGGATATGCCAAAAGCCAGCTCCGGCTCGGCAAGCGTGATTTTAAACTTCAGAATCTTTTCAAGCATCATTACCTTAATGAATTTATCAACAGATATAATGATGCTCCCGCCTTTAAAATCGACTTTATAGTCCTCTATTGGCGCTCTGTTCATAATGTCCATTTTGAAAACGTTGTTAAGAATATCCTGATGGAGATACATCTTTCCTGACTCTAACTCATCAGCGTCTATATAGTCAAGTACCTGAACTATTTTTTCCTTCTTATGAAGCACTTTGATGATAAGCCCCATGATGGTTTGAGCCCTGAATTGAGATGCCATAACAATTGCTCCTTTTAATTTGTTGATAAAATCATCAACGATATGTTTCCGTTATTTTGGAACGCCAAAACTTCATTTTTTTATTTTAGAACGCTTATAGGTTCTAGTGTGTCCATATTATATGACTTCACCTGATTGTCCTGTATGTAGTAAAGCACATCACCGATGTAGCATAGACGACGTACATAACTATAATATGGCATGATTCCATCATACTGGGCCTGTGGATCCGCCATTATTTTGCCTTCGAGCGCAAATCCTGCTTCTGTATCATAGCTCATGACTACTGCTCCGCTGAAGTACTCAGGACTAGTGGTCTTGGCATCCGTAGCATTATCCGTAAGGTTCGCCTCAAACGCCAATTTCTTATCGCTAAGATTAAACATGATCGCTTTGTGGTTGTTTAAAATATCCGAATAACTGCCGCTGCCACCAAGCACGTATTTTTGAATCTCAAAAGGTTTTCCCTGATCCGAAACGTCGAAAAGAGAGAATTTTATGCCTGTCTGCCTGGTACCAATAACAACTTCCTTTCCTGCGCTGTCTTTAGTATAAATATCTTCTGTGTCCTGACCAACTCCCATGAGTATGTTCTCAGCTACAGGATAAAGATAATTAGAGAACCCAGGAACTTTAAGCTCCCCAGTGACCTCTGGCGCTTTCGGATTTGTTAAATCAAGGACAAATAGAGGGTCAATCTGTCTGAAAGTAACCAAATATCCCTTACTCCCCATAAAGCGCATAGCGAAAATTCTTTCCCCCGGAGCCAAGTTTTCGAGGGCTCCAATCTGATTGAGATTTTGATCGAGGATATAAACTCCGTTTGTGCTTTGCGTATCCCAGGATGTGGTTGCAATGCGAAGATTTCCTTGGTAGATATCCATAGAGAACTGGTTAAGAATGCTGCCTTTTACTCTGCCTCCACCTGCAAACCCAATCTTAGTTCCATCAATCGAAAATTTCGTGATGGCCGTCGCTTGTCCCTGAAATGAATTGTAGTCGGTTTGAGCGATATATAAACCACTGTCATTCATATAAATCGTAGATCCGCTGCCTAGTATGGCTTCAATTGAAGCCTTTTGATCTGCATCTCTAATATCCAGCGCTGCCAAAATCAGATATTGGGGAGAAGGGCTGCCTGGATAGTGCATGATTTTGCTTATGCCCAAAGTCTCATACGTATCGCTTCCGGCAGTATCCCTATAGGTTGGTAAAATGTCTGCCACGTTTATGTTGTTTGACTGATAGGCTGGATAATAGTAGCTAAAATACTTATTGGCGACGATATAAACCGTATCGCCACTTTTACGGCTGGACAGCATAGATCCTTCTATTTCAAGTTCTTTTATCAAATCACCCTGGCCATTTCCATCAATGCTATAGACGCCGCAATAGACATAGCTCTTCCCACTATAAATAGGCGGATAAATGGCTATAGATTTTTCAAGCATTGGCATGATTGGGCCTGGATTAACTCCCCCGACATTGCGCCACAGGGATCCCAAAACAACGAGCCTGCCCTGGTCAATATATAGTTCTGAAATTGAGATGCTTTGACCCGTTCTTGGATCAAGAGGCATGGTAAAGCTGTCTGCCAACGTCATCTGGCCATCTGTTGCCTGAATGATGCGAACCGATCCGCCTGCTGCAATGTAGATGAACTTGCCATCTGTTTTGACGATATCGGCTTCATCGATGCCGGCCACCTGATTGTTGGTGGTGGAAAAGTCCGAAGCAGCTTTGTTCTCAGTGCTCCCAGCGCTCTCGCTGCCACCAATGCTCCCCGAGCTTCCAGTACTTCCAGTGCTTCCAGGTGCAGATACGGATGGGCTGGCACTAGGAAGAGTCGGCCCAGCGCCATTATTTACCGCGTCAACCACCGGAGTAGCCGCTTGTATTTCCCTCAATATTGGTCCATAGACATCTGATTTCAAAGCGATAATAGATTTAAGCTGTTCAATAGAGTCCAGTTTAACCGCCTGTCCAATTTTCGTCTTAATCTCAGATTTGAGTGCCGTATTGGTTTCAAGAGATGCGCTTTGGCTACCCACAAGTATGATGTTCTGACTATATCCGACAGTTTTGCCAAGGACCTCTTCGCAAATGACGCGAAGAGGGACCATGGCTCTATCCTCAATAATCAGAGTCTTTGTATCAATGGTTTTATACTTCTCAATTCCTCCGGTTGATTTGGTTGAATAGAAATTCTTATCCGCATAGAAGGCATACACCTTCCCCCCATAACTGATAATGGCCGCTCTTCGGGCTGCATCATAAGAGACTGCAGCGCCAAAGTTTTCTGAGATTGCGCGAAGGGGCACCAAGGTACGGCTTTTATAAATAATAGGTGCAACATTCGGGTTGTCAGAATCCAGCGCCTTAATGGTGTCTCCCGAAATAGCCAGTGGACTGCCAATATAAAGTGCTAAAGATGAAGAACCTAAAGAGGCTTCACCCGCTGCAAATACAGGCGAATTTACAGTTAACGCCATCATTGTAATTAAAAGCCAAGATAGGATTCTTTTCATGTTTTTCACTTCCCTTTCAGACAATTTTATTTTATTGTTCTATTTTTCGCCATTTCTTGGAGAGTCATCTTAACATTATTTGCTTGTCGGAGTAAGTGCCCCTTTGGTTTCCGGCTTCACGATTGGTAAAACTCCCGCCATTTCTCCAATGACATTCACGATTTCACTGCCTGTCGGCACGATAATTTTTGCATTGTTTTTTAATGCTGTTTCTGTGGCCTGAAGCTTTCTAAGCAGCTGTGCATTTCCAATAAAATATTTTTCGGCAGCTTCGTTGACCAGCTTGATTGCCTGGGCTTCGCCTTCAGCTTCAAGAATTTTAGCCTGCCTAATACCCTCAGCCTTCTTGATTTCTCCGCGCTTAACCCCGTCAGCTGTTGTTTCAGTGGCTGTGGCAAAGTCAATGGCAGCAATTTTTTCGTTCTCTGCTTTAACGACTTTATTCATAGTTTCCTGCACATCCTTAGGTGGGTCAATTTCTTTGAGCTCGGTTCTCGTGATTTCAAGTCCCCACTTTTGCGTTTCCGCTTCGAGGGTTCGATGAAGGTCCGCATTGATGACGCCCCGCTCACTATTAGCCGAACGAAGTGACATGGTTCCGATAATGTTTCTCAAGGTGGTTCTCGCCAGGTTCACAACCTGATACTGATAATTGTTGGCGTTGTATTGTGATGCCTTGACGCTTTCCTCTTCGGGCTTCACTCTAAAATATACCTGGGCGTCGACTGTGGCATTGAGATTATCATTTGTAATAATGACTTGAGGTTCTGCATTGACCATCTGCTCTGTGATGTTGACCTGATACATATTCTGTACAAGTGGAATGATCCAGTGAAATCCCGGTCCGGCAAATTTTGAATATTTACCTAAAGTTTCAATCAAGGCGCGATGAGTAGGTCTGACTATCCGAATCCCTGATATAAAAATCAATAGAATTATAACAACTATAGCCGGATATAAAATAAGATTTAAGTTGAAAAACATTTTATTCACTCCTTCTAAACACTGCCAAGGCTTAACCTCAACCATAGGACTGCTTACCGATTAATATCATAATATTTACAGCTCTGTTTTTATTATAACCCCTTTCAAAGCCTTGTTAAACAATAAATTGAAACTGCGATTCAACAGGTATAAAATAAAATTGAATTACAATGAGACTATTTATTGAAAGGAGGTGTGTAAAGTGGCTAAAAAGGGAGAAACTTTTAGATGTGAATTGTAAGGTGACATTTTCATTGATCAGTCTACAAGGTGACATTATCACTAATTAACCACAGGACTTATCAATACCAGTTGCCTTTTTTGACAATATGATGTAAGATAAACTAAAAGGATATGTGAATGCACACTATTTGTGCATTTTTTTTACGTATATAAAAATAGTGAAAGGTGGTTCTGTACACTCACCTCGTGTATAGAAAATAATTTATGATTTCAGTAAACAATGTAGGTCTTAGCTTTTCAGATAAAAAACTGTTTTCTCGGGTAAATGTCAAATTTACAGCGGGAAATTGTTATGGCGTAATCGGTGCAAACGGCGCCGGCAAATCAACTTTTATTAAAATTCTGTCAGGGGAGCTTGAACCTACAGAAGGAGACGTTTCAATTACACCCGGTGAGCGACTGGCTACTCTCAGTCAAAACCAATTTGAATTTGACGAATTTACTGCTATCGACACTGTGATCATGGGCCACAAGAGATTATATGAAATCATGAATCAAAAGGATGCTCTTTATGCCAAAGAAGATTTCTCCGAAGAAGATGGCATGATTGCGGCAGATCTTGAGCACGAATTTGCTGAAATGGATGGCTGGGATGCCCAAACCAACGCAGAAAAAATACTTATGGGTCTTGGCGTTGAAAAAGATCTTCACGAAAAGCTCATGAGCGACTTGTGGGGTGGTGAAAAAGTCAAGGTTCTTCTGGCGCAGGCGCTTTTCGGCAATCCGGACATCCTGCTTCTCGACGAGCCTACCAACCATTTGGACTTTAAAGCCATCACCTGGCTTGAGGATTTTCTTCTAGATTATCCCAACACGGTCATCGTCGTTTCTCATGACAGACATTTTCTCAATAAAGTCTGCACCCATATGCTGGATATCGATTTCGGTAAAGTCAACCTATTCGTGGGCAACTATGACTTTTGGTACGAATCAAGTCAGCTTATGCTGCGTTTGATGAAGGATCAGAATAAGAAAAAGGAAGACAAGGTCAAGGAGCTGCAGGCTTTTATTGCAAGATTCAGTTCCAATGCTTCCAAAGCCAAGCAGGCTACATCGCGTAAAAAATTGCTTGAAAAAATAACCATAGATGATATCATGCCTTCATCAAGAAAGTACCCCTTTGTCGGATTCACCCCTGAACGAGAAGCTGGTAAGGATATCCTGTTTGTAGATGGTATTTCCAAGACAATCAACGGAGAAAAAGTTTTGGATAAAGTCTCTTTTGTTGTCAACAAAGACGATAAAATTGTATTTCTAGGAAAGAACGAAGCCGCTAGAACCACATTGTTCAAAATACTGATTGGCGAGCTTGAGCCAGACGAGGGCTCATTTAGATGGGGCGTTACGACTTCCGTCTCCTATTTGCCTAAGGACAATGCCGAGTTCTTCGATGGGGTTGAATTTAGCTTAGTTGATTGGCTTAGAGAGTATTCCGAAGAAAAATCAGAAACCTTCATTCGCGGTTTTCTGGGCAAAATGCTCTTTTCAGGTGACGAAGCGCTCAAAGAGGCTAGTGTTTTATCAGGAGGAGAAAAGGTCCGTTGCATGTTCTCAAAGCTCATGCTTTCTGGCGCTAACGTCATCATTTTGGATGAACCGACGAACCACCTTGATCTTGAATCCATTACAGCTGTCAATAATGGGCTGATTGCCTTTCCAGGCACTATGCTCTTTTCTTCTCATGACCATAGTTTTATCAATACCATTGCCAACAGAGTCATAGAGATTACGCCAAAAGGGCTGTTTGATAAATCCATCAACTTCGACGAATTCTTAGAGGATGAGGATATCCAAAGAAAAATTACAGCCATGTACAAGGAGGATTAAAATGGAACTATGGGTAACAGAACAACAAAATGACGATGTTCATTTTACAATCCGCGTAAAAAAGACCTTATTTACCGAAAAATCGGAATACCAGGATATTTCCGTACTGGAAACCGAATTTTTTGGCAAAATGCTGATTCTGGATGGCGTGATTCAAACGACCACCTTTGACGAATTCATCTACCATGAAATGATTGTACACGTTCCTATGTTTAGCCATAAAGACCCAAAACGCGTTCTAGTGATAGGCGGCGGGGACGGCGGCAGCATGAGAGAGGTAACCAGGCATCACTGTGTCGAAATTGCCCAATGGGTGGATATCGACGCCAAAGTCATAGAGACCTGCAAAGAATATCTTCCAGAGTGGAGCAATTCAGTAAAGGATAATCCCGTTGTCCATCTAAAAATTGAAGATGGCATCAAGCATATGAGAGAATCACAAGGTCTTTATGACGTCATTATTGTAGATTGCTCAGATCCTGTCGGCCCTGGTGAGAAGTTATTCATGTATGACTTTTACAGAGATATTCATCATGCCTTAAATGAAGACGGCCTCTTTGTTCAGCAGACGGAATCCCCCTTTTATCACAGAGAGCTTATTCGCAGCGTTCAAAAGGATGTCCGTTCTCTGTTCCCGATTACAAGGCTTTATACAGCCAATATTCCAACTTATCCAAGTGGGCTGCACTGCTTTACCATTGGATCTAAAAAATATGACCCCAGTTCGCTTTGCGCTGGCCGATCATTGGATTTTGAAACCCGCTGCTATACACCGGAGACTCATTCGGCCTGTTTTGTGCTGCCAAAATATGTGAGAGAACTGACCGAATAAAGCCTAGTTGTTGACTAATTTATGTCTTAGGTTCTTCAATAAAGGACTGGCTCTTTCTATTCTCAAATTCTAGCATGGTGCTTTTTATAGCTTGCTTCAATGCGTCTTCATCAAAATCTGAGTCGTAAAGAAATTTTACATCACTGGCCTTTTCCCAGTCTCCTTGCTGATCCACACCCACTACCCTGGAAAATAGTGGTGAGCCGGGAAGCGGAATTGGGACATTGAAAAAGATTTCATCCAGAGTTAGGGAGAGTGCCAGATCGAAGGTCTTTTGAACCGTATCCCAGGTTTCTCCCGGGTAGCCAACTATGAAAAATCCGGCTGTCTTGATGCCAGCCCGCTGAAATAAATTTACCGCGTCAATGCCATTTTGAACCGTTGTATTCTTTTTCATCAAGGCCAGCACCTCATCACTTCCAGATTCCAATCCAAGATATACTTTTACGCAGCCCGCCTGTTTCATTAGCTCTGCCGTTTTAAGATCAAGCCCTTTCGTTCTGGATAAGCATGTCCAACTCATCAGTATGTTTCTCTCGATTTTCTCTTGACAAAAAGCTATAAGAAAATTCATATCCAAGGTAAATGAGTCATCGGCAATCCAGAGCTGATCATAACCCAATCCTTTAATTTCAATGATTTCTTCAAAAACCTTGTCCAGCAGAGGGGTTCGAAAATCGCTTCCCCATACTGGCTTTGAGCAGAACTCACAGGTATAGGGGCATCCTCTCGTCATCATTATGGTTGTGGGCCTGCACTGTGTTTCTTTTCGCCAAAAATACTGATAAAGTGCATTCTGATTGCCTTTCCTATATGGCAAAGGCAGGCTTCTAATAATCTCTTGTGAATGATGAATCGGCGGACTGCTGCACAAAACCTTTTCCCGTTTAAAAAAAATCCCTGGGTAGTTTTCTGGATCAATTTGCATCAGAAACTTGGTTTTATCATCTGATTTTAGGTAATCTCTGCAGAAAGCTGGCATAATCAAATCTCCCTCCCCACAAAAGACCAGATCAAATTCGGGGAAAAAACGTTCCGGATATAATGTTGGCAAGGGCCCTCCAGCCAATATGAAAGTGTTTGGAAGCCTGACGCGCAGTGCGCGTTCAAGTGCGAAGGCATTCCTGCTATTAGATATCATGATTGAAATGCCAATGATAGATGGATTAAGCAAAGCAAGTTTTTCAACTGCTTCATCAAAGCTTTCAAACGTACAATCCGCAATAGTCACAGGGATATCCATCTCTTTTAGCTGACTAGCTAAATAAGCAATGCCTAACGGTAAAAACAATTTTTCGATAGGATCCTTTTCTCGAAAATAAGGATAGACCAATGCCACCCGGTTTTCAATCATTTGCTCTCTCCTTCATCTTATTTCGTCAATGTGCCCATTAGCTCCATATTCCCTTTGTTGAGTCAATACGACCTTATAGCTTCCAGTTACTCGCTTAATAGTTGGATCTTTCACTTCTATTTCAATAGTGTATCCCGCCCAGCAGAGTTCCTGAGTTTTTTCTCTGCCCCAATATAACTCATAGGGAAGGTTATCAGCGATATCAATACTGCCGATGCTAAAACATAGTCCAAGTTTCTCTGAATAAAAAGATTGCATCTGATGGTCACAAATTTCTGCACTGATCAATTGCCAAGCTGATGGCGGTGCTTTAATTTCCCCCTCAAACTGGCTTTCATCAAACCAGTCAGCCCCAAGTTCATTCATCAAGCAAATTTTCGGCAGCCTAAAGCCCTGAATTGAGATGTCAAAAGTAATGCAAACCCCGCTGTCCACTGTATGATAGCTCATTATGGCTTCTGCTTTTGGCTTGATTTCTTTGAACCTTCTTCTAATGCGAAAGAGCTTACGCAAAAATCGGTCAGCTGACAACTGAACCTTTTGAGTTTTTGGATGCTTCTTGTAAAACTCCATTCCTCGATCCCGAATGCGTGTTAGAAAGGAAGTCTCAATGCCCATTGGCCCTGTAAGCAAAATGGTGTCAAGAGCGAATCTGCGCCATAAAATTCCTTCTTCCTTTTGTATGTTTTCGCATTTTTGAGAGAAATAGGTACAATTATCCTCTTTAATAGCAATGGTGCCAAGACCCATGCCTTCCTGGGTCATGTTTTTACCATCACAAAAAAGCTGAAGGCCACGCGCCAACCCTTGCGAGTGGCCGTAGCCCTTATAGGAATCCTCCAGAATTAGTTGAACTCTCTTCATTTGTTCTCCCTTTTCTATCTTTGTTGACCATTCTAAACCTTAAATCTTAATTCCATTCCCGTCACTTGTCCTCATCAGAATCCTTAGCTTTGCCTTTCAGTACCTTTGGTAAAAAATCAATTTTCCTCATAACAAGAACCAAAACTATGATAACCAACATATAGGGCAGCATATAAATCAAAGCCATAACCACACTTTCGGTCATCTGGCCAAACAGTTTAAGAGATGCTTTTATTGTTTCAAGGATTCTTTCGCCAAAATTCACTGGAACGACTGCAATTTCTTTAACCTCTACAAGATTTACTGATACTGTCGCATAGTCCACAAGTGCATCGAGTTCATTGAGACTTCCAGTGAAGCTTTCAATTTGTAGTCTAATTTCTGAAAGTCTTCCCTCAAGAAGTATAATGTCGTCAAGCTTCTGGGCTTTTGACAACAGGGCCAAAAGTCTTTCTTCCTGAACTTTAAGTGTTTTGACTCTGGCTTCAGTATCCACATATTGTTTGGTCACATCCTGGCTCGAAGTGTTTTCAATGATTAGCGTTCCCCAGGATTCGGCTGCTTTTTTCATGGATTCAAACTGATTGCTCGGTACTCTTATTAAGTATGACGCATATCTGGGATTGTTTTCGTCAGTCTTGCTGCCGTTTATGCTTGAGCTTTCAATATAACCACCAGCAGATCTAATCGATTCACTAATTGTAGTGAGCGTCTGATCAAAGTCCACAGTTTCAATGCTCATATCAGACCTGAATATGATTTTCTGACTTGACCCAATTACAAATCCTCCGACTTGGTCATAGGGCGTCGCTGTCATGGGGTGAGCTTCTGCAGATTGGTCTTGCCTAGGTGCCTCCTGGCTTCCGTCTGTGAAAGATTTTCCATAGTTGATTTCCGGCGCGCTACCGGAATTTGATGTCCCTTCTGAATCCGTGTTTCCTATCGAAGCGGTCTTTACACTGCATCCGCCAATCGAAAAAATCATTAATAAAATCAAAAATACGATAAATATTTTTTTCATTTTAAACACCTCCTGAATTAATTTGATAAATATTAGACAGAAGATTGATTAAAAAAGTTCCAATTCAGTTCAAACTTGGTCTGAGTCGTTTCTTGCCATCCACCTCAAAATGAAATAATTGACGATACCTATTCCAGCCATAGCTAAAAGAAAAAGAGGGTATGCAATCTTCCAGTTCGATGATCCCGTCATCATGGAATATTCCGACATCCCTCCGATTCCCGAAAGCAGGGTGAGCGGCATAAAGATTGTCGTGATGAATGTCAGTCTTCTAACGGACCCGTTCGTCTGGTTAGCCGCTTTAGCCATTTTATTGTTTAATAAAGATAGGTTCATTTGCATCAAGCTAGTCAATACTTCTCGATTAATTTCCGTCAGCTCGAAAAATTTATTCAAATGATCATAAACATCGCTGAAATGAAAAAGTGCTTCGTCAGGAATGAATTTGCTGTCTTTACGATTGATTTTAACCAAAATCTCTCTTTCGTGAAAAAGACTCTTGCGTAGTGAAAGCAAATCTCGTCTGATACGCTGCAGATCGGAAGGATTAAATTCTTTAAGGTTATCAAGCATGGTATCCTCTGCCGTTATAAGTTCATCTTCAATCGCTTCAATAACAACCAGCTTCTGGTCAACAATGTGGTCCAAAATAATATGCATGACAAAAGGAGGTCCTTCCTTAGCCATCTCTATTCTATTGTCTACAAGCTCTTTAAATTCTTTCAGATTATGTTGGAGTTTCCCATCCAGCTGGTTCACGGAAACGATAAAGTTTTCACCCAAAAAAAGATTTACCTCATTAATTTCTAATTTTTTACTTTTGTAGGAAAATCTATTAAATAAAACATGTGTATATGTTGGAAAATTGTCTATCTTTGGAATCTGTTCATCATCAAAGCAGTCCTCTATTGATAGGGGATGGATGCCTAGGGCATCAATCAGGAGTGAAAGTTCTTCTTTATCTGGATTTGAATAAG
The DNA here is from genome assembly GCA_025361765.1 of Bacillota bacterium. Taxonomy (GTDB): domain Bacteria; phylum Bacillota; class Clostridia; order Peptostreptococcales; family Anaerovoracaceae; genus JBBRXH01. The sequence goes on along the minus strand of JANYJS010000085.1, from coordinate 21,761 downwards.
ATAACCAAATAAATCCGCCCGTCTTAACTTTCGAAAGAGCGTCCACGAGGTTATCCATTAAGTCGATTTTCCCTGATTTCTCAATATAGTAAAAACTGTTTTTAGCCATGTTTTTCTCCTTCTGTCTTCACTCTTTTAATGATCTCATCATAAAGTATGTACCATCTTTGGACTCCATTTTCAAGCTGATAATAATGGGCTATATAAAATCCCAAAAGAATAATTATAATGCCATCAAGGATTAAAAGATAAAAGCCGTCACTAATCATGGAAACGCCAAAAGCAATCATAAGAACGAGGCCAAATGCAATAGTAACCATAAGGTGTATGAGTCGTTCATGCTGCATAAACCCTATCCATGTTTTATGGTAATCCAAAAGCCATTTAAAATCTGTTTTTGGATCATCAAGAGCCTCTTTTATAAATTTCTCGTGCTTTTCAAGACGACTATTCATTGGGCATCCTCCGGCTTAAGGGCCTTTCAGCGCTTCAATCATTCATAAACATTGACTTTTATACCATTAATTATACTTTGCGCCGATTTAAAGAGCAAGTTTTATCCTTTCTCGGGTATTGTCTAAAAGGGCTTCCGGGGCTATACTGTAAGAAAGAAACTGTAGTATTTAAACTGAAAATAAACAAATACGCATCTCATTTATATAGAAAATAGGGAGGGAAACGCCATGACAGTCTATGACTTCGCCATGAAGATGGAACAGGACGGCAAAGCCTACTATAATGAGCTTAGAGCCAAAACAGAAAATCCTGCTATTCAAAAAATATTTGACATGCTTGCTCAAGATGAACAGGATCATTACAATGCCATCAAAGCCAGCATGAAAGTTATAGGTGTGTCTAAAACTTTGGACCATGCATTAAATATATTCGATGAAATAAGAGAAAACGCTGAGACCATGTACTTTGAGATTTCTGAAGACGCTTTGAGACATGCCCTTGATATTGAATATAGAAGCATCAAGTTTTACGAGGAACAAAACGATAAAGCTGACCACCCGGACGAAAAATCTCTTTTTGCCCAGCTGGTCAGTGAGGAAAGCAAGCATTATATTTTGATAGAAAATTTGCTTGATATCGTTGCAGGTGGTATTCTCAGAGGTATCGAAAGTGCCGAGTTTCCCCCATTGCCTTATTAATCCTTCATATCTGACAAGGCTTTGCTGGCTAATCATGCGCCTGGAATTCTACTCACCCACTTAGACTGGCGAATCATGCGACTTAAGATTCCGCCAGTTTTTTACTTTATGAAAATTTTCGCCATTTGTTTGGCATATTTGTCATTTTTGCAGCAATCGCATACCAAGCTTTCCTGGGGCACTTTGTGTTCATTGCTTAGTTGATTGTATTGTTCCTCAGTGATGTAGTATTTGCCGCAGGAACCGCATTTCAAAAGCTTGAATTCTTTATCCCATATTTTTCTGATTCCGCCGGACTCTTCAATCTTAATGCACTCTGCAGGGCATACATAAGAACAGGAGCCGCAGCCGACGCAATCTTTTGAAGCCGTTTCATAAGGAGTGGCTATTTTTTTAGTCACGCCCCTATTGACGGTGGCAATGGCCGAGCAGTTCACTTCTTCGCAGGCTTTGACGCATAGGCCGCACATGACACAGTCGTTGCCTTTATTCATACCGTATCTTGAATAATCTGCCACACCATAGGCTTTTGCCATCTTTTGAATTTTAACGTTATCCGGCGTTTCGGCGACAAGCAGGCTCATAAGCACCTTTCGCATTTTTTTAATATGATCCGTATTAGTTTGTACAATCAAATCTGTCATAGCGGGAAAGGTGCAGGATGTCACTACTCTTGTACGGCTACCTTCCGTGACTTCTACAATGCAAAGTCTGCAGGAGTTAAGACCTCTAAGTGACTCATGATGACACAGATGCGGGATACCGATTCGATTGTCTTTTGCGATATCTATGAGAAATTTGCCCTTTTCTGCAACACACTCTTTATTATTAATGATGACTTTTACAGTTTCCATCTGTGCTCACCTCACTTTCACTGCTTTAAAATTGCAGATATCAATGCAGTTGCCGCATTTGATGCATTTCTCCTGAACAATCCCATGAACTGTCTTCAGGCTTCCGGTAATTGCTTCCGGCGCACAGCCCTTTTTGCAAAGACCGCAACCAGTGCAGGCCTCTTTATCGATGTAGAATTCTGTCAGATTCTTGCATACGCCTGCTCTGCATCTCTTTTGATTGATATGCTCCAAGTATTCATCCCTAAAATATTTTAGCGTACTCATAACTGGATTTGGCGCCGTTTGACCGAGGCCACATAAAGAGGCTTCCATAACCGTCTCAGAAAGCTCAGAAAGCAGCTCCAGGTCGCTCTCAATGGCTTTACCCTCGCAAACATCTCCCAGAATTTTATGGATTTGTCTGATCCCTTCCCTGCATGAAACACATTTTCCACAGGATTCTTCTGCCAAAAAGGCGATGTAGTATCTGGCGAACTCCACCATGCAGGTGCGCTCGTCGGTGACAATCATGCCGCCAGAACCCATCATAGATCCTGCTGATACAAGATTATCGAAATCAACAGGCAGGCTTAGGAGCTCCTTAGGAATGCAGCCGCCAGACGGACCGCCGGTCTGGACCGCCTTAAATTCTTTATCTTTTAGAATTCCGCCGCCGATGTCATAAATCAGTTCTTGAAGCGTCACCCCCATGGGTACCTCGACAAGTCCGGTGTTCTTAACTTTACCAACTAGGGAAAAAACTTTGGTCCCCTTGCTATTGGATGTTCCGATGGCGCTGAACCATTCACTTCCTTTCATGATAATGACAGGAACATTGGCCCAGGTCTCCACGTTATTAAGAACCGTCGGCTGTCCCCAGAGTCCAAATTCAGAGGATCTGATATATTTTGCCCTTGGTTCGCCTACTCTGCCTTCAATAGAAGCCATAAGCGCTGAGGACTCTCCACAAACAAAAGCCCCACCACCCCTCATGATTTCAACATCAAAGCTATGAGTGGTGCCTAAAATATTCGTTCCTAGATAGTTTCTTTCCTTAGCCTCTAAAATAGCTCGATGCATATTCTCAAGAGCCAGTCCGTACTCATCCCGGATATAAATGAAGCCCCTTTCAACGTCCAAAGCCACGGCCGCTATAATCATACCTTCAAGAACCGTGTGAGGGTCGCCTTCCATGATGCTTCTATCCATAAAAGCGCCTGGGTCTCCTTCATCACCATTACAAATAATGTACTTGGGTGTCCTAGTGCTCTTTTGTGCTGCCTCCCACTTAACACCCGTGGGAAAGCCCCCGCCTCCTCGACCGCGAAGGCCGGATTTTTTTATGACATCAATGATATCATCGCCGTTCATCTCAAACAGCGCTTTTTTTAAAGCTTGATACCCACCGGCTTCTATATAATCGTCGATGGCATAGGGATCAATACTTCCGATATTGCGCAGGGCAATTTTTATCTGCTTTTTCATGAAATCCGAATCATTGTGCGACCGGATTCTCTTCTTGGTTTTTGAATCAAGGTACAGCAGCCTTTGAATGTCTTCACCGCCTATTACGGTTTTTTCAATAATTTCTGCCACGTCTTCGGGCTTTACGTGATAATAGGCCATGTCTTCGGGCTCGAATTTGACGATGGGGCCTCTTTCACAAAGGCCGTTGCAACCGGTACATTTAAGATCGGGCAGCACTGAAACGTCCATTTTCTTTTCTGCCAACTGTTTTACGAACATCTCATGGACTTTTTTGCTTCCGCTGGCGATACAACCGGTTCCGCAGCAAATCAGGATTTTTCGATCAGCCATGTGACTCACCCCCTTTATACTGTTCTAAAATGCCGGCAATATCCTTGGAGCTCATTTTGCCGTGATACTCTCCGTTGATAATCATCACCGGCGCTAGCGCACAGGCGCCCACGCAGTTCACCGTTTCCAGGGAGAAAAGCCCATCCTTTGTCATTTCGCCGGGAGAAATCGCCAGCAGTTTTTCAAGTTCGGACAAAATCACCAGCGATGATCTAATGTGACAAGCTGTACCATCACAGACCTTAATGATATATTTGCCCTTTGGTTCAAGGCTTAGGGCTCTATAAAAAGTCGCCATGCTGTATAGCTTGCTTAATGGAATGGAAAGATGCTCTGAAATAAGCTCCAGCGCTTCTCTTGAAATATAATTAAACTCTCTTTGAACATCCTGCATGATGGCTAAAGAAAATCTCTTCTCTTCTGGATAGCCCGATAGTATTTGTTTCAACTTAATCGTATCTTCCATATAAATGCCTCTCTTTTCAATGTCCGGTGCATTTTTTGTTTTAAACACCACCGGACTTCTCACCTTCATCCCCCAGCAATACGAGGAAAAAAGCTAACCGTATCTGCATCGGACAAGGCAGACTCTTCACCGTTCACATACTCAATATGTCTTCCATTAAGCAGAACAATCATATCCGGGTGTAGCTTCCCGTCAGCACCAATCAATTTGGACGCCATCTCTTTGCCATATTTTTCGGACACCAAATAAAGTAGCTTTAAAATGTTTTCTGGCGCCGCGATTTCAGCTTCTTTCGTTTTAGTGATATCCCTAATGTTGGCGAAGAATTGAATTTTCATGTTTTCTTAACAACTTCTTTCTGTTCAGTAACTGCCATCAAGGTCATGGCCAGTTCCAATCATTAACTACCTATTAAATAGAAGGGCTGCATTGGCATATGCGGGAGGATTCCGTTTTGTTGTCCATCCAATAGCCAAGTGCAGCCCTCATACTATAGTTTTTTTATTCGGTTTATTTAGTTTCATTCTATGATTATGTTATCGTCTTTGCTTTTTCTAGACCAAACCCAGCGCTTTGAGCTTATCTTTGGTTGGCACACCCATAGCATCCCAGCCACGCAGTTCATAGTATTCCTTGAGCATCACATCAAGCTGATTGACTCTGCCTTTGGCTGGTCCTGCTGGAATTGGATCCTTTAAGAGCCTTGGTGGCAGGGTATCATCCGCTTTCGTAAAGCCATTCTCGAGGTTGTAAAGTCTCTCCAGATTCCAGATTCGATCTCCAATGTTCAATAATTCAACGTCTGATATCTCGATTCCCGTTGCCGTTCTATACATGGCCGCAATTTCAGGAAGGCCAATGCCAAAGGTAGTAAATAGGCATAATCCTAGGGAATCAACGACTGCCGTAAGATCCTGGAATATCTTTAATATATTGGCTTTTCCTTCAGTGACGAAGGGATCCATCTTAAGTGGAAGGCCTAGAACTTCAGGAGAAATGGTATATCCGCGAACGTGACAACCTCCTCTGTTTGAAGTTGCATAATTTAGGCCTATTCCTTGTATGGCTCTGCCGTCATAAGCCGGCATTTCTTGTTTTTTGGCCGTCATAGAAAGCTCCGCATGACCGAACTTGTCTGCCATTCTGTAGGAGCCAAGGGCCATAACATCGCCGAAACCTTCTCTAATCGCGGTTTTCATGACAAAGTCCACCATGGCTTCGGCATCGCCAAAGAGAAGAGGTTTTCCGCCCAGGTCTTTGTCAGTCAGATAGCCTTTTTCATAAAGCTCCATAGCGCATGCTATGGTAGATCCCATAGTAATGGTATCCATACCCATTTCATTACAAATGTAATTGGCTTTGGTGATGGCTTCAAGGTCGTTGATTCTGCAGTCTGCACCCATTGCCCAAGCGGACTCGTATTCTGGGCCTTCACCAATTTCGTTATATTTTCCTGTAAGCTTGGTCAGTCTGCCGCAGCCGATTCCGCAGGCAAAGCAGCCTTTGTTTCTGACCAGATATTTTGCTACAAGAGATTCTCCTCCTGTATCGTCTGCTTTGTCATAAACAGATTCCTGCCAATTCCCTGTTGGAAGACCGCCAACGCTGTTGATAATATTGACCAGAACCTCAGTCCCATAAGCCGGAAGCCCAGCTCCAGAAACCGGATTGGCCTTCAACTTGATTCTAGCATCCTTACAGGCTTCAAAAAAAGCCTTTGGATCAGCAACATGAATGGATTTTGTGCCCTTGACGGTTACCGCTTTCAAATTTTTGAAGCCCATAACAGCGCCAACTCCCGTACGCCCAGCAGCTCTGTGCTTATCGTTCATAACCGAAGCAAAAAGAACCAGTTTTTCTCCGGCGGGTCCTATGCAGGACGTTTTGAAATCTTCACCATGCTTTTCGTTCAGTAAATCAGTGGTCTCAAAAACCGTTTTGCCCCAGAGCGAACTGGCGTCTTCAAGCCTTACTTCGTCGTCCTCTATGAACAGATATACCGGTTTTGGCGACTTTCCCTCAAATATGATACCGTCATAGCCGGCCATCTTGAGTTCAGGTCCAAAAACGCCGCCGGAGTTGGATGCGGCGATCGTTCCTGTAAGAGGGCCTTTGGTCACCACATTATATCGAGCCGAAGAAGCAGCGAAAGTTCCGGTGAGTGGTCCAGTCATAAAAATCAAATTATTTTTGATACTTAATGGTTCGACATCATGTTTGACTTCGTCCATATAATACTTGGTGCCGAGTCCCCTGGCTCCGATATAGTCTTTGGCAAATTTTTCATTCAGCTTTTCTTTTATTACCGTTCCCGTGGTCAAATTGACTCTTAATATTGTCCCCATCCAAGCATTCATATTTTACACCTCCTCTTCAGCTAAATCTTTGAACCTGCGTGCCAATTCCTTTTTTCTTAATATGTTAAGACCCGTAGCCTCAACATATGTAATGGCGGCGGAGGGACAAAATTCAGCACATTTCGGAGCTCCGTCGCATAGGTCACATTTGGTCAGTCTTCTATTTTCATAGCTGACGGACATATTGCCAAATGGACAGGCGCTGACGCACATTTTGCAGCCGATGCATTTATCAAAGTCGATTAGGGTTGTGCCATCTTTGTTCTGGCTGATGGCTGAAACCGGGCAGATATTCTTGCAGGCAGCATCCTCACACTGCATGCACATCATGGGTACTGCAATGCCTACATCTTCATAATCATGAACCGTTACAGCTGCGTTTTTCGGATTAAATGCGCTTGTTTTTGTAAAAGAACAAATGACCTCGCAGGTTTTGCAGCCAGTACATTTTTTGGGTGAAACCATTAAAATTTTGCTCATCATCTCTCCGGCGCCCAGCCGGAAACACCTCCCTCTTTTAGGTAACAAAAAAAGAATATAAAAAATAGATTTTATACTCCTTTGCAAAGGCAGGTATAGAAATTACTCCCTATGCCCTATCGACTTAACAAGCCATTAATCAAATGGTTTAGAAAAGTTCGGAGTAGAAATACAAGGAACAAAACATTCACTTTTATAAGTATACTCCTATTTCTCAGATGTAAATAGGTGGGTTTTGAAAATTTGGAAATTATTTGGCGATTTGCTTAAAGGCAATCTGACTTAGTTGACCGCCTACCATTTCTAAAAGGTCGCCAAATGCCAGCTCGATTTGGCTGCCAATTCTTCCGGCGCTGACAATGATGGTCTCCTGATCTTCCGCTGAGCTGTCAATGATGGTTTTATACTGCTTTTTCATAGCCAAAGGTGAACATCCTCCCCTGATATAGCCTGTAACCTTGACAATATCGGAAACTTTTATCATTTCAATGGACTTTTCTCCCGCGGCTTTTGCTGCAGCCTTTAAATCCAGTTCAAAATCAACTGGTATGACAAAAACATGGTAATTCTTGCTGGCGCCCTGCGTAACTAGAGTCTTGAAGACCTGGGAAGGCGGACGGCCGATTTTACCAGCAACGGATATTCCGTCAATTAAACCATCCTGGTCGTCATATCCATGAGTTTTATAAGGAACTCCCGCTTTATCGAGCAAACGCATGGCATTAGTTTTCACTACAGACAAAACCAATTCCTCCCTTCAAACATTTATTATTTTATTCGGCAATTACTTCATATTTTTGCTTCGACAATTCGAATCCTGCTTAACTGTTTAGCAATTCAATCTTTTTGCCAGTTCCAAAATGGCTGTTTCATTAATCTCAACTATAGGTTTGCCTTCTGCCTTTTGTTTAGCCATAAGCCCGGCGATGGTTTTATCCATAAAGTTCATTTTCGAAAGCTCAAGTCGTCCCCCAAAGTGAACAGCTTCGCTGGTGTGCTCCCTAATTTCATCAGAAAAATTGGCATTTAGGACATCGTTGAAGTTTTCTGGAATTCCGCTACAAATGAAGATAATCAATTCCTTGCCCATAAGCTCTATTTTACGATCTTCACATAAGGTTTTGATTTTTTTATTTACTTGACCCATATATACTGAAGAACCTATTATGATGCGATCCCAGTTGCTAAATTCTATCTTGTTTTGTTTATTAATATCAACGACCTCGGTTTCTCCAGTTAAAATATCCGCGAGTTTTCTGGCGCAATCTGCTGTGCACCCATATTTGCTGGCATAAATAATCAAATTTTTCACAATTGTTTCCTCCCTTAATGCAGGTATTAAATTAAAGCGCTTTTTGAGTAAGTATTAAACCAAGGCGCTTTAGAAGCGCTTTGATATTATAGAATGAAATATAAAAACTTCTTAAAGATATTGTATTAGTATTGGTTATGAATTTCAAGCGTTGATCAATATTAAAAACTATTTGAATTTGTGTTAAAAGTCTGACATAATAGCTTGGGTAAGATTTTTTGAAACGAAGTGAAACGAGAGGTAAAAAAGATGATATTTAGCCTTAAAAAAAGAGAAGATGTTTTTTATGATTTGTTTGATGAAACTATTGATAAAGCCCTTGAAGCCGCACTTGCATTAGAAGACTTGCTAGATGACTATACTGATATTACAACCAAAATAGCCCATCTAAAGACAATCGAGCACGAATGCGATATGCATGTACACAAAATTATGAAGGCTCTCAATGCGTCCTTCATAACGCCGATTGATCGAGAGGACATTTATTCCATAGCTAAAGAAATGGATAACATCGTAGATACCATAGAAGAAGCCGCCAATAAATTCGAACTGTTTCATGTTACTGAAGTTCGCGATGCGGCTAAAGTCATGGGGAGGCTTATTGTCTCCTGTGTCAAGGAACTTAAAATTTTAGTCAATGAGCTCAGACGCATGAAAAGAAGCAAGCTGCTGCGCGAAAAGATTATCGAAGTCAATCGGATTGAAAATGAGGGTGACGTGGTTTATAGGAGCGCAATTAAAAGCCTTTTCGAAACTGAAACCAATGCTCTTGAAGTCATCAAATGGAAGCAAATTTTTGAGTTTTTAGAAGACTCTATTGATGCCTGCGAAGATGTGGCAAATATATTAGAGGGAGTTGTCATGAAACATGCTTAGTATTTCTCTAATCATTGTTATTATTTTGGCATTAGGTTTTGATTTTATCAATGGATTTCATGACACTGCCAATTCTATAGCCACGACGGTATCTACAAGAGTGCTGACTCCTACAGTAGCCATACTTATGGCCGCTACCTTCAATTTTGCCGGTGCTCTTGCCAGCGAAAAAGTCGCCAAAACCATTTCTAAAGGCCTGATTGACGGCAACCTTGAGCAATATGTAATTATTGCCGCATTATTGGCAGCTATTATATGGAATCTGATTACCTGGTTTATCGGAATCCCGAGCAGTTCTTCCCACGCTTTGATTGGAGGGTTGATCGGCTCATCCATCGTATATGCCATGAGTTTTAAAAAAGTTTTATGGGATGGCGTTTTTCATAAAATTATTATTCCCCTATTTTCATCGCCATTAATAGGCTTTATTTTCGGCTTCGTTTTAATGTGGCTGTTATACAGACTTTTAGCGCCTTTTTCACACCGAATGGTCAACGGTTGGTTTTCAAAAATTCAAATTTTTTCAGCAATCCTAATGTCCTTTGCTCATGGCAAGAATGATGCGCAAAAGTCTATGGGTATCATAACCCTAGCTCTCGTCAGCGCTGGTTTTTTGACCAAGGACGATGCTATACCCCTTTGGGTGAAGCTATCCTGTGCGATCGCCATGGCTATAGGCACCTCTGTTGGCGGATGGAAAATAATCAAGACTATGGGGACCAGCATCACCAAGCTTGAACCGATCGGGGGCTTTGCAGCTCAGACTGCCGCTGCTGTTGTCATTGAAGTAGCTTCAGAAATTGGCGCTCCTATCAGTACAACTCAAGTTATTTCCACCGCGATTATGGGTGTAGGTGCTTCAAAAAGGTTTTCTGCCGTTAAATGGATTATTGCCAAAAGCATTTTGTGGGCCTGGGTCGTCACCATTCCGGTTACTGCACTTTTAGGCGCCGGTATCACCGCGCTGTTAAAAATGTTCTATTAAAATTCGGATGAATTCTCGTTAATCTTCGCCGATGACATCAGTTAATCTGTACATGTGCGACTGTTGATTTTTATAATTTAACCCAATTTGTTGATAGAGGAGATTAAGCATATGATTGTTAGTGACAATAATTCTGGAGTTCATCCAAAAATAATGGACAAGCTTTTTCAGGCCAACACTGGCCATGTGTCGTCCTATGGCAATGACAGCTTTACTGCAGAAGCGATAGCCAAAATTCAAAGCTTATTTACTGGCGAGCCCGGCGTTTACTTTGTTTTGAACGGGACCGCCGCCAATGTTCTAGGTCTTTCTTCAGCTTTACGCGCTTTCGAAGGTTGCATCTGCTCATATAGAGCCCATATTAACGTTGATGAGTGTGGTGCTTTCGAAAGGTTTACAGGAAGTAAAATTATACCCATAGCCCATCACGACGGCAAAATTAGTGTCGAAGATGTAGAAGCCTGCCTTCATGCAATAGACAACGAACACGAGAGTCAGCCCAAAGTCATCTCCATCTCCCAACCAACGGAACTTGGTACGGCTTATTCCCCCTCCGAAATAAAAGCACTTTCTGATTTGGCTCATGCTCACGATATGTACCTTCATGTAGATGGCTCCAGACTTTCCAATGCTTCAGTTGGTACCGGAAAGAGCTTTAAGGAAATGATCAAAGATACAGAAGTGGATATCTTATCTCTTGGTGGAACCAAGAACGGGATGATGTATGGCGAAGCCATTGTCGTCTTCAATAAGAGTCTTGATAGAAGCATGAAATTTATTAGAAAACAAGGTATGCACCTCAATTCTAAATTGCGCTTTGTCTCTGCCCAATTCCTGGGTTATTTAGAGAATGATCTTTGGCGTGATAATGCCACCAATGCTAACAGCTTGGCTCAGCTTATATGTCGTAAAGTCCTTGAAATTCCAGGTCTTTCGATAGCTTATGAAGTTCAGGCAAATATGGTGTTTATTAGAATGCCGGAGCTTTGGGCGAAAAAGGTCTCTGATAAATATGGCGTAGAAGTCATCAATGGAACCGATGTCCGTGTTGTTGCCTCTTTTGACAGCAAGGTTTCTGATATTGAAGAATTCATAACGGATTTAAAGTCTTTACTGAATTAATTGCTTAAAAGCCCTTGCTGATATAATTGTTCAAAGTCATTAAATCAGCAAAGGCTTTTATTGTCCTATTTGCAGTGCTCTGCTTCAAGCTTTAGCAGTCGCTCCTTTAGAGGTATTCCTCCACCGTAGCCAATCATCTTGCCATTTGCCCCGATTACTCGGTGGCATGGGATGATGATGGGAATTGGGTTTCGATTGTTGGCAAGGCCAACGGCTCTCATGGCTTTAGGACTGCTTATGCTAACTGCAACGTCCTTATAGGATGCAGTTTTCCCATAGGGTATATCAAGAAGACTTTTCCAGACCTGTTTCATAAAAGTGGTCCCGACTGGACTTAGGGGTAGCTGAAATTCCTTTAGCTCCCCTTTTGCATAGGCGGAAAGCTGCCGCCCCGCTTCTTTGAGCCCGGCTGTTTCACAGATTTCTAAATCTCCCGGTATTGGCTCCTGTGCAAAATAAACACGGGTGATATAACCGTTGTCTTCCACCACGCCTAGTTTTCCTAATTCAGTTTCATAAAAGAATAATGACATTTAGCCGCCTCCTTGGGGTTTCCAAATTTTGGAAAACGATTTTCGTCAGGTACTGTTTTGCATCTGTATCTTGCTTGAGCAACTCAAAATATAATATAGTTGTACTATAAAATCAAGAGTAATATAATTAAGTGGCAAAGACCATTTATGTTTGGGCATTTCCGCATATAAATGGATAGAAAAGGGGGACTTCAATTGAAAAGATTTATTGCATTAATGTTGACAGCCATACTGGTTTTAGGATCTTCTATTCCAGTTCTGGCAGCAGGAAATGGTACCGCTTCGGCTGTAAACAGTTCCGCCATCAACATTTCCATCGATAGCATCGAATCCATCATGTTAGGCAACAGTTCAAATATGGCTCTAGCCAAAAATAATTTTGATAAGGCCGATTTGGCTTATAAAAATGCGCTCTCAGATTATAACAAAGTTAAGAAACAATATGATGCTTTGGCATTGAATACGCCAGCGGACTGGGTACAAGCCCTGAGTCTTTCGAATCAGCTTGATTCCCTTCGCAGCACTATGAATAGCGCCAAGTTTAATTTGGATGCAGCCCAACTGATTTATAATCAGCAGGTTCAGCAATTTGTTTTGGCGGCAAAACAACAATATCTTTCTTACCTCTCCGCTCTAACTCAAAATCAGATCTCAGCCCTAAGCCTTTCGTCACAGGAAAATCAGTTGGCTGTGCTCTTGACGAAGCTTAATTTAGGCTATGTCTCGAAAAAGCAGGTGGATACTTTTGCCACTCAGGTGGCGGATTTAAGGACCAGCCTTTCAAATCAAGAAGAGCAGGCCAGGGTTTTGCTTCAGAAGTTGCGATCCTACATGGGAATTCCGGAAACCGCAACTGTCACAGTATCTAACGTGGAGGCCTTTGACTTCACTTCTATCCCTGCCATTGTTTTTGACAGCGATTTTGGCATTATGCTCGCAAACAGCACGGATATCAAAACTAAGGAAATCAGCCTTAATAGCATTAACAAAACAGCTGCAAGCAGCAATGATCCTTCTAAATATAGGTATGACACAATTTCAGCTGAAATCAGCTTATCTCAAGCTAAGGACAAAGCCAAACTGGATTTTCAGGATCAATACATCGCTTTAAAAAATAGCGATATTGCCCTTAAAGCTAAAATCGCCAAGCTCAATGTTAAAAATACCGAGCTAGCGGGTATGGTGCTCAAAGCTAAATTCGGCTTTGCCTCAAAGAAACAGGTTCAGGATATACAGCTTCAAGTGAGCAATCAGGAACTGCAGATCCTCATGGATCAGCAAAACCTTTATGCCTCCTATATCAAGTATAATCTGACGAAACTTGGATATTAAAAGCAGGTTCATCATTCGTTGATAGGGTGGTTTGCTGATTTATAAAATATGAGGAGAATATTATGAAGGTAAAATTTACAAAGAAAAAAATAATCATAGGCTCTATTATACTCTTTCTGATTCTGGCGTTTTTCATTGCTCCTAGACTTCTAAACCCAAACGCAGGGGTTGCCGGTGGAAAGGATGGGCTTGACTACACGGTTCTTGCCAAATCACAACTGATTGATAGCGTTAGTGTTACCGGAACCATTGAAAGTGCAAAGTCTGAAAACGTTTATACGACTCTAGGCTATCCGGTAAAAAGCGTAAGCGTCGCTGTGGGCGATAACGTCAAAGCTGGCACGCTGCTTGCCAAGCTAGATACTTCTTCTCTGTCTAAGGACGTTGAGCAGGCTCGATATGCGGCGGCAGCCTCAGAAGCGACAACAAAAATTCAGCTTGAAAATGCTCAATCTGCTTATGACAGCAGCAAGCTTTCCTATGGCCTCGGTGACATCTCGCAGCTTGATCTTCAAAATGCGCTAAACGCCCTTAAAATCGCTCAAGCAAACTATAACAATAAAAGTACACAAATGACTTTGTCCAAGCTTCAAAGTCAGCTTAATGATGCTTCAATTAAGGCCCCTATCAGTGGGACCGTGACTATGGTCAATGCCACTGTAGGTACGCCAGGCTCCGGCGTTCTTTTCGTCGTAGAAGACACGAGTAACCTTGTTATAAGAACTGGCATTAAGGAGTTTGATGTCGGCTCCATCAAAGCCGGTCAGTCCGTCACAGTCAAAACCGACGGAACCGGGAATAAGTCATTAAAAGCGGTTGTTGACAGCATCTCGCCTGCTGCCCAAAAGAGCGCAACTGGGCAGACTGTTTCTTCAAGCAATGTTGAGTTCGAAGCCAAAGTGATTCTACTCGACAAGGATCCAGCCCTTAAAATCGGCATGAATGCCAGATTGTCCATTACCATAGCTGAAAAGAAGAACATCTATACTGTACCCTATGATGCGGTAACACAAAATCCGGATGGAACAAGTAGCATCTATGTTGCGGAAAAAAGCGGTAATGGTTATATGGTCAAAGTACTTCCAGTAACAACAGGCATGCAGACAGATTTTAATATTGAGGTCAGTGGAGCAGATTTAAAAGATGGCTTGATGGTCATCAGCACTCCGGTTAGTCTTAAACCCGGTGAAGCTGTTAACCTAAAAATCCCTGCCCCAGTGAAATAGGAGATGCCATGAATAAGGAAAATATCATCGATATGAAAAATATCGTCAAAAACTTTTTTATTGGCACGCCAAATGAAGTTCATATCATAAAAGATATTGATCTTCGGGTTAAAAAAGGCGAGTTTGTTTCTATCATTGGAGCTTCTGGATCCGGCAAAAGTACTTTGATGAATATCATCGGAGCTTTGGACAGGCCAACCAGTGGCACCTATACACTAGACGGCATACCTATTGAGGACATGGCAGACAATGAACTTTCTGATGTGCGAAATAAAAAAATCGGCTTTGTTTTTCAGACCTTCAATTTGATTCCCCGTAACTCTGCTTTAAAAAACGTAGAGCTGCCAATGCTCTACGCCGGAATAGATAAAAAAACCCGCATCGATCGTGCAAAATATCTTCTAGAATTGGTGGGAATTGGCGACCGGATCCACTTTATGCCAAACGAGCTATCTGGCGGCCAAAAACAAAGAGTTGCCATCGCAAGAGCTCTTGCTAACGACCCTTCAATTATTTTAGCCGATGAACCTACCGGCGCTTTGGACTCCCAAACAGGACATCTTGTGGTGGATCTTTTTCATAAAATTCACAAACAAGAAGGAAAAACCATTGTCCTAATAACCCATAACAAAGAGCTTGCTTCTGAAACGCAAAGAATCATCACCCTAAGGGATGGCCAAATTGTGAACCAAAAGTGCAATACGGCGGGATTCAAACGTTATCAAGCCGGAGTCGATAAACACTCAGTTGCAGAATCCGAAGTTGAAGAGCCAATTTTACAATCAGATGAAATAAGCACTGGATTTGAGACTGGAAACGATTTAGAGACTGGAAACGATTTTGAGACAGAAGGTGAAAACCAATGTTTATAAAAGAAAATATATTGCTTGCCATTGCAGGCCTTAAATCAAATAAAATGCGCTCGCTTCTGACCATGCTTGGGATTATTATAGGCATTTCTTCAGTTATTGCCATAGTATCCGTGGGCAATTCGCTTACGGCTTCCTTTAAAACCACTATGGAGAATTTCGGTGCCAGCAATATTATCATATATGTCCGTGAAAAGGGCGCCCCATCTGATGGCGGCGGGCCGCCTTCTTTCATTGGAAGCGGCGCCGCTACGCCAAGTGAAAGCGATTTGCTTTCAGACGATCAAATTTTAGCCTTCGAGGAACATTTCGCCGACAGAATCAAAACCATTGGACTGGTTCATAATGTAGGCGCTGCTAAGGTTCAGGATGGCCATCTATATGCCAACGTGAATGTCATCGGCACCAATGAGGGGTATAAGGATACAGGAAATATTAAGCTTACTTCAGGTAGATATATCACTGAAAAGGATGTGAAAAGCAGCAGAAAAGTCGTTGTGGTGTCAAGCCAGCTGGTTTCTAATCTTTTCGCGCCCAATGTAGATCCCATCGGAAAAGAAATAAAAGCCTATGGCACTGATTCCATAGACACCTATATGATCGTTGGCGTTTATAAATATGAGGCTTCAAGCTTCGGACCTGCCATAGCGTCAGCTAAGGATACACGCACAGACTTTTATATCCCCGTGAGCGTAGCCAAGGAAACCTCTGTCAACAAGAATTATCAGAGTCTGACGGTCACTTCTAAAATCGATGTTGATACGACCAAATTCACAGCAGACATTCAGACATATATGGATAAGCTTTACGCGAACAATGTCAAATGGGAGGGTAGCGCCATGAATATGGAAAGCACCATTTCCACTATGACGACCTTTTTGAATACCATATCCGTTGGTGTTGCAGTTATAGCTGCTATCTCTCTTCTTGTCGGTGGAATTGGCGTTATGAATATCATGCTTGTCTCTGTGACGGAACGCACCAGGGAAATCGGGACTCGAAAAGCCTTAGGCGCCAGAAGCTCCTACATCAAAATGCAGTTTATCGTTGAAGCCGTCATCATCTGTGTCATCGGCGGAATCATCGGCGTCATACTCGGCATCATTCTTGGCGCCGTAGGATCGGCGATACTAAAAACGGCACCTTCCATCTCAGTGCCGATTATCATTATAAGCGTTCTGTTTTCAATGGCCATCGGGATATTTTTCGGTTACTACCCAGCCAGCAAAGCAGCTAATCTTGATCCAATTGAAGCACTCAGATACGAATAGTTTTATATTTTAAATGTCTTTTATATTCTTGGCTCAACCATTAAATTTTAAGCGCACCTTTTACAATGTTAATTTAAAACCAGCCAAGCAATATACCCGTTAGAACTTGTTCAATATTTGAAAAGGAGAAACAACAATGGCTATGAAAACTGGAAAAGAGTATATCGATAGTCTCAGAAAACTCAATCTTAATGTGTATATGTTTGGTGAGAAGGTTCTTGTTCCTGTTGATCATCCTATAATAATACCTTCCATGAACGCAGTCGCCGTCACTTATGATCTGGCTTTTGATCCGCTTTATGAGGATTTGATGACCGCCACTTCCCATCTGACCGGTGAAAAAATCAACAGGTTTAATCATATCTTTCAGAATACATCAGATTTGGTCAAAAAAGTTAAGCGCCAACGTCTGCTTGGTCAAAAAACTGCCTGTTGCTTTCAGCGCTGCGTAGGCCAGGATGCTTTTAATGCGGTTTATAGTACGGCCTTTGAGGTCGACGCTAAATATGGAACGAATTATCTGGGTAACTTCACAAAATTTCTCAGATATGTGCAGGATGAAGACCTTGTCACTGATGGGGCTATGACCGATGTCAAGGGCGATCGGGGTTTAGCACCGAGCCAGCAGGCAGATCCAGATCTTTATCTGCGGGTTGTAGAGCGCCGCGAAGACGGCATTGTCGTTAGAGGCTGCAAAGCTCACCAGACTGGAATTGTCAACTCTCATGAAGTTTTATGCATGCCAACCATTTCCATGGATCCTGCGGATAAAGACTATGCAGTATGTTTCTCCGTGCCTTCGGACTCTCCGGGGATCGTTCTGATTTATGGGCGTCAATCCTGCGACACAAGGAAAATGGAGGGAACGGAAATAGATGTGGGAAATAGTCAATATGGGGGTCACGAAGCATTGATTATCTTTGATGATGTTTTTGTTCCTAATGACCGAATTTTCCTAAATGGCGAAACGGATTTCGTCGGTACTCTAGTAGAGCGTTTTGGCGGCCATCATAGACCAAGCTATGCCTGCAAAGTCGGTGTCGGTGACGTATTGATCGGTGCCGCCGCCTTGGCCGCTGATTATAACGGAGTAGCTAAAGCTTCCCACATCAAGGATAAGCTCATCGAAATGACGCATCTGAATGAAACCATTTATTCCTCGGCTCTTGCCTGCTCCTATGAAGGCTTTGCAACGCCCTCCGGTGCATATCTTATTGATCTGATGCTGGCAAACGTCTGCAAACAAAATGTGACTCGTTTTCCATACGAAATAGGGCGTCTGGCAGAAGACATCGCTGGCGGCCTCATGGTCACCCAACCTTCAGAAAAGGACCTCAGAAGTCCAGAAATCGGTCATTATATAGATAAGTATCTTCGTGGCGTCGCGTCTGTACCGACAGAAAACAGAATGCGGATTTTCAGACTCATCGAAAATCTTACACTGGGCACCGGAGCTGTTGGCTATCGCACCGAGTCCATGCACGGTGCTGGATCGCCTCAGGCCCAGCGCATTATGATCGCTCGGCTTGGTAACTATGCTCATAAGAAGGAACTGGCCAAAGCCATTGCAAAAATTAAGGATTGATTCTTTTATACAAATGGAGGCAGTATGCAAAATTCAATTTTACATACTGCCTCTTATCTATTATATGACTGAGTTCTGCCTAAATAGTTAATCCTTCAAAGTCTGTCTAGCCTAGATATTCTTACTGATCTAATTTATTAGTGTCCTAAATGCTCTCAAGTGCTGTCAGAATATGCTGAAGTCTTACGTTGATTGCTTTAAGCTCGATTTTTCTAGATTCTTGCTCAGCTAGGATATTGGTCATAGCTGCCTTTGCAGCCGTGAAGTGTTTGCCTTCGCGAGCGCCCTTCATATTTTGAACTTCTCTTTTGATCGCTCCATCGTGGATGGCTTTGCGATCTATTTTAATCGATTTAAGACTGTCCAAAACCGTCTTTAATGTTTCAATCTGTCCTGCACTAAGATTTTCTCTGCCATCCTTAAGCACTGTGAGTACATCCTTGATATCGCCTCGTGATTTTTTAATATCTTGTCTCAGAATTTCAAGGGCATCATGGTTGTCTTTTATCTCACCTCTTAAAGCCTGCATCTCTTGGAAGTCTGCAGAAAGCGCAGCTGGCGTTGTACCCCTGTTTTTCATCATGTTATTTTCCGGTTTTGCTTGTTTCATCTTTTCAATAACAGGTCTATTCTTTTGATTCGCGTTATTTTGCCCCATGCTATTTTGATCCGTTCCTGTTGCAAAAGACACTGCTCCTGTCCCAAAGACCATGATTCCTATGATTAAGATTGATATTAATTTTTTCATTTCTTTCTCCTTTACTTCAATAAGTCAAAACCTTATTATTCAAAAGTTAAATCCGACTCCTGCACATCATCAAGTGCGTTTATACTGTTAATCAAGCTGTCAATTTTTGTGTTCAGTTCAGTTAAGATCTTCTGCTTCTCCGTATCTGTTATTGCGTTGTTTGA
The DNA here is from genome assembly GCA_025361765.1 of Bacillota bacterium. GTDB lineage: Bacteria > Bacillota > Clostridia > Peptostreptococcales > Anaerovoracaceae > JBBRXH01. The sequence continues at coordinate 2,627 of JANYJS010000085.1, read as the reverse complement.
CTGGGCTAAAATTGTTGCTCCATTTCCATTGCTTGACAACTGGTCATTTGCCTGCTGTGTATTCGTCTGTTGTTCGCTGCTAACGTCCGCAGAAGTGTCGACCGTTTCTGTAAGTGCTGCATCTGTGGACAATCCGATTGAATCGTTCGAGGTTTTTGAAGCCTCATTGTTCGCCCCGCAAGCTGTTAAACTCAGAAGTCCAACCATTAGAACCAAACTGACAACCAAGATATTTCTTTTCATTTGTCCACCTCCTTGAAGCCTCTGATCTTTTGTTCTGTAATTACATGCTCACTATAACCCCAAGGTGTAAACAGGCAACCTTTAAATTGTAAACAAACTGTAAACAAAAACTTCATTTCACAGAAGGCAATGTAAAATAAACCGTCGTCCCTACTCCTATCTCGCTTTCTGCTCCTAGGTTTCCGCCGCTTAATGCGACCAGGTTTTTAACTATTGAAAGCCCCAATCCAGTGCTATCCTCATCCGTCTGTCTTGACTGATCAGCTCTGAAAAATTTTTCAAATATGAATGGGAGATTATCTTGTGAAATGCCAATGCCATCATCCCTGACTGAAATCCGAATCATTTCTCCCTGGTTTTCTGAAGTTATGTTTATATTGCCTCCCTCGGCGGTATATTTTATAGCATTGCCTAAAATATTGCTTAATATCTGCATAAGCTTCTCTGCGTCAGCAAGAACCCTGATGTCGGGATCTCCTTGTCCAAAGAATGTAATGTTCTTACTCTGGGCCTTAAACCTTAAACTCGAAATTGCAGCATCAACAACGCCTTTAAGATTGATCTCCTCAATTTTTAAGTTAATGCTTCCGGACTCAATTTTTGCGAGGTCAAGGATGTCAGAAGTCATTCGAATTAAACGGTTTGTCTCTTCCTGAATGATTTTTAAATATTGAAACTGATCTTCTGGTTTTATGATGCCTTCAAGCATGCCTTGGATAAAACCATTGATGGATGTCAATGGCGTTCTAAGATCATGGGAAATATTGGCTATAAGTTCTCTTCGCATTTTTTCAGTCAATTCGATTTGATCTTTCATTGCATTAAAAGACTTCGACAGTTTTCCTATTTCATCATCCGAAACAATGTCAGTGTCTTCCACTTTTTCACCCGCCGCTATCTTCCTTGCCGCAATTTCTATTTGTTTAATAGGCCTTGAAATCCGGCGAGAATTAAAATATATAAATGGCATACTTCCTATGATTACAAGACACGCCGCCAGCCATATGGCAAGGTTCATTTGGTTTACATTTTGGTTGATATCGTTTATAGGACAGAATAGTAGAACTGCACCGATATTTCGTTCGTTGACTGTTAATGGATAGCCGATAAATAAAACGTAGGTGCCAAAATCTTCGGAATACTGCTTGTTTCTGAAGACTGTTTGGCCATCCAATATTTTAAGGATATCTCCTGGAACGAAGGTGTCATTTAGACCATCGACTCTAAATGCTTGATCTTTTTCAAACTTGGCTCTATCTATTTTCAAAGCATAGATAATAGCACCAGTGCTATAGCCCATGGCATCGATGGCGGCGCTAAGCTCTGCGGCCTCAATCTTTTTGTTCATGAAGTCCGACGTAAGCAAAGTTACCTTCTTCGCGGCGGCCTCCAAATTGTTTCGTTTCTCGCTGAAGATAGCATCTTTGTAGATGGATGAAACCACTAAAGTCAGTGTTGCCACCACAAGAATGGTAATAATCAGGTAGGTGGTTAAAAGTCTTCCAAAAACACTTTTGAACATTTACCTGACCTCCATTTTGTATCCGACTCCCCAAATGGTTTTAATTTCCCAATCAGGCGAGCTACTGGCCAGCTTTTCCCTAAGGCATTTGATATGAACATCCACAGTCCTTGTGTCCCCCGAATAGGTATAATCCCATATTTTTTCAAGGAGTTGATCCCTGGTGAAAACAATGTTTTTATTCTGAATCAGAAAATAGAGCAACTGAATTTCCTTAGGCTTGAGCTGCACAGTTAACCCATCCAAAATCACTTCATACTTATTGATATCGACAACAAGATTATCTATGGATAGGGCTCTATCATGCTTGAATTGTCGGTCTTCCTGCTCTTTTTGATCACGCGCATGCCTTTCTGAAGCTTCAGGTGATCGAGCTTTTAATCTCACCTTGATCCTTGCAATAAGCTCTTTTGGATCGAACGGCTTGACGATATAATCATCTGCTCCAGCATCAAAGCCAAGAACCTTATCATCAGTCATATCTCTCGCGCTGACCATGATTATGGGTGTATCAAACTCCATCTTGATGAGCTTGCAGACCTCCCAGCCATTAATGACAGGAATCATGAGATCCAGTATGACAAGATCATAGTTGTCATTATGCATGCAATCAACAGCTGTGCTGCCGTCATGGCAGCAGAAAGTCTCATAACCAGCGTCCTTTAAATAAAGGTCCATCAGTTTGCATATATTTTTGTCATCGTCCACAATCAATATTTTACTTTTCATCACATATCCTGCCCCTAATTGAGAATTTAACTTCATCATATGACTAGCTCGTTGTATAAGTCAACAACTCAACTAGCATTTTTTAATAATCAACTTCTACCAGCATTTCGTCCTTTTCCGCTGTCCAAAGCTC
>JANYJS010000039.1 GCA_025361765.1 Bacillota bacterium | reverse complement strand
GACATTATCAATTAATTTTGCGAAAAATAAAAAAACTGATTGATAATGGCATGAACTTTGCGTTATAATAGTTTAAATTATTAAGTTTCATTTCCACTAATGATGCTTTTGATGAATCGGACTTATTTCTATTCGTTATTTTTTTGCCTAAAAATGGAGGTTGACATGGAAAACATGGAAGACAAAAGCTGTACTCCGGTAAAGGAAGACTCTTTTAAATCCAGATTCGGAGCGATTATGGCAGTAGTCGGATTTACCGTTGGACTTGGCGCATTATGGGGCACTCCGATGTACATTGCTCGAAACGGCGGCGGCCTTGCAATTTTACTAGTTATCTTTTTATCCGTTGTTATTGCTATCCCGCTAACTACCTTTGAAATGTCTCTTGGCAGAACATCCAGAGAAACCATTTTAACTGGTATGAATAAAATTATGGGCAAAGACAGCAAATATAATGTATTAGGTTGGGTCGGCATGGTAGCCAACTTGCTTTTAACCTGTACATTCGTTATCCTCTGCGGAGTCTGCTTCTATTACTTCTTCATGGCAGTTGCCGGCGGACTAACCAATAAAAGCGTAGATGAACACATTGCCTTATATGGCGGCTTGCTGACCAATATTCCAGTAATGCTTGGCTTATGTGCACTTATGGCCGGATCCTTCATCTTCGTTATCAAGCAGGGTGTTCAAGCTGGTCTTGAAAGAGTCTGCAAGTTCATGGTTCCAGCATTATTGATCATGCTGGCTGGTATGGCAATATGGAACATATTCCTACCTGGTGGCATGGAAGGCGTCATTTGGTTCTTTAAACCAGATTTCTCTAAATTTACCCTGACTATGTTTGGAGAAGCCATGTGGACCGTATTCCTGCTTGCACCTATCGGTTACACAGCAGCCTGGGCGTTTGGAAGCTATTTGCCTGACAAAACCAGCGATCTTCCTGCAACGGCTACCATTATCGTATTATCGGATATGACTGTTGGCGTCATTGTTGGACTGTCCATATTCCCAGCTATGTTTGCTGCAGGTCTTGATCCATCGTCCATCGGACAGCTTTCATTTTTTGGCGGCATTCCGCTGACGTTTGACACGCTTCCAGGAGGTAGATTCCTCGTACCGGTATTCTTCCTGCTGGCTTTCTTTGCGCTTTATACAACAGGCCTTGGCCTTGCAGAAGGTTCCATTGCTTCTGTTAAAGACTTCTTCTGCTGGTCAAGATTAAAGGCTGCTACAATCGTTAACATCATTCTCTTTGCTTTGGCTGCCATTATTGTTGTAATGAATGGCATGGGTCTGACTGCTAGAGGAATGGATCCAATGACTTTTGTTCAGTATTTCGTTATGTTACAACTCGTTCCAATAAGCGGTTTGATTCTGGTGGCATTCCTTTGGAAAACCTACACATTCAAAAGATTCCAGGATGAAGCCAACCTTGGCACGACCTTCTATAAAGTTGAAGGATGGTGGAAGCCATTATTTGCAGTCGTAGTACCTGCAGTTGTTTTATATACATTCTACTTCGGAGCTACCATTTTCTACTTATAAACCATAAACTACAAACCATAGATCACAGTCTAATAATCAGATATCAAATAACATTGGATCAAGACATTAAATAACAAAATAACGATCCGGAAGGACCGCCCAGTCAGGCTAGAATTGGTTGGGCGGCCCAACGATCCGGAAACAATTATTCATGAGTACAACTATAAATTCATGAGTGCAACTATAAATTCATGAGTACAACTATAAATAGTGCTGGAAATAAATATGATTAGAGCAGGCGATGTGCTTTTTGCACATGGGGCTGGGCCAGAGTTATGGCAGCAGGATATGTTACCTGTGGGACTACATTTATCGCGATGGAATACCATAGGTTTTTATTTGCTGCTAAAATAATAAATTTCGAACGGGGCATAAATATGGAGCATTTACGTAAAAAGAATGAAGTAGCTGTACTATCAGTGCTGTCAAATGTGTTGCTAATTATAATAAAAATAATTGTTGGCATTCTAAGCGGATCCGTCAGTATTATTTCTGAGGCAATCCACTCATTGGTGGATCTTGCGGCATCATTTATTGCCCTATGCTCGATTAATTTGGCATCAAAGCCGGCTGACCGGGATCATCCTTATGGACATGGAAAGATAGAAAACGTGTCTGGCGTAATTGAAGGCATAATGATTTTTATTGCTGTAATACTGATTATTAGGGAGTCTATCGAGAAAATCATCAAACCTTCGCCAATTGAGCAGGCTTATCTGGCAATCGGCGTTATGGCAGTATCCGCTTTGGTGAACTTTGTTGTCGCCAAAGCGATTTATAAAGTTGTTAAAAAGACTGGCTCTGTAGCCCTTGAAGCAGATGCCGTTCATCACCTGACTGACACCTATACATCCCTTGGTGTTATGGCTGGACTTATTTTAATCAATGTGACGGGAATCCACATACTTGATCCTATTGTTGCCATGGGTGTAGCTTTATTTATACTGAGAGAGGCCTGGCTGATTACAAAGACGGCATTCGGACCACTTTTGGATCAGAGTCTATCTGAGCAACAACTTTCTGACATTAGCGTGGTGCTCAATGCGACGCAAAACAAAACAGAAAGTATCCTGGGCTACAATAATCTCAAGACCAGAAAGTCCGGACATCTAAATTATATCGAAATGGTTCTGATCGTCCTTGATGACATATCCCTCATCGAAGCCCATGCAATAAGCGATATGATTGAGAATGAAATAGAGGCCCTGATTTGCAACACTTGTGTGACAATCCATATAGAACCAGTGGGACATCAAAGCTGTATAGAAAGTGAGCAAAATTATCATGAATATATTTCAAAATAGAAAGACAAAAGTCGCATTTTTGTCCATCATATCAAATACAACCCTTATTCTGCTGAAGATTGTGGCGGGCATAATGAGTGGCTCGGTCAGTATTATTTCCGAAGCTATTCACTCATCCATGGACCTTTTGGCCTCCTGCATCGCATTCTTCTCTGTAAGCGTTTCATCTTTGCCAGCGGACAAAAAACACCCTTATGGGCATGGCAAAATTGAAAACATTTCAGGCGTCATTGAAGGCGTACTGATTTTCATTGCAGCCGGACTCATTATTAAAGAAGCCATTCATAAACTGTTCTATCCCACCGAAATCAGCGCGTTTTACGTGGCTATAGCAGTTATGCTTATTTCCGCAATAGCAAATATCATTGTGTCTAGAATTCTTTACAAGGTGGCTAAAGAGGAAGACTCCATAGCGCTTGAAGCCGATGCACTACATTTAAAGACAGATGTCTATACTTCCATAGGTGTTGCTTTAGGCATACTTTTGATCAAATTGACAGGAATTGCAATTTTAGACCCCATCGTTGCAATTTTAGTTGCTGGACTAATCATTAAAGAGGCCTGGGAACTTTGTCGCCATGCTTTTGGACCCCTGATTGATTCAAGTTTGTCTGAAGCTGAAGAACAACAAGTGCATTCTGTGATTCAAGCCTTCAAAGGCGACGTTGTAGATTATACAAAGCTCAGGGCTAGAAGATCAGGCCATTATAAGATGATAGATTTCACCCTTGTTGTAGCGGATGATTTGTCAATTGTGGAGGCACATGAAATCAGCGAACTTATCGAAAAGGAGCTTGAAGCAACTATTTGCAATACCAATGTTACC
>JANYJS010000018.1 GCA_025361765.1 Bacillota bacterium | reverse complement strand
TTAAAATAGAAACCCTTTCTTGAAAGAACCTCCAGCAATTCGACCGCATTCTTATCATTGATTATTACGATCAGACCCAAAAGTTCTACGGCATTGTGCCTACAATCTATATAAAAAGAATTTCCTTCGGGATAATCAACGTTAATAATCCATAAAAGATTTTCGATTATCTCTAAATGATTCGTCTGGTCTTGAGTTAATTCTTTTTTGTAATAAATCAAGAGAGATGAAAGTGCGGGATTATGAACTTCATGATAAGGATTAATTATCATTTTTAGTAATATTTCGTAACTATGCGTCACCCTGTGACTGCCGATTAAAGCAACAATTGAACTTTGTAGCTCTAAATTTTCACTATTCGTTTTTTTATTGAGTATCGTAATAATTTCATCATAACTATTATCGCATACTAGCATTACCGCTTTCAGTCGAGCTTGAATATTTACATCGCTTTTTAAATATTTTTCAATAATCAACAACTTTTCTTGATCTTTTTTAAATCCATACTTAAAAATCAGTTCTGTCAAATTATTACTTGCTTCCAGTTCTTTTTGAGATTTAAAATACCGCCTTTTATCAGTTTTTGTTTTTTTGTAATTTTCGATTATCTCTTCAATATTTTTCATTAGTATTTAGCCCTTAATACTATCTTAATTGCTTTTCTATATTTCGCTACTTGCTTGATAGTTCTAGCGGTGCTTACTTGTGCTTTAGGTTTTAATTCTATGCCAATCATTTTGCCAAGCCTGTAGTCCATTCTTGATTGGGACCCAGCACCAATGGCTTTATTGTAGGTGCCTGGAATGGTTTTTTTCATAACAGCAGTCCATGCACTATGTGCGGCTGTTCCTTTACCAAGTTGAGTAGCAGCATTACTTTCATTATACGCAACTCTTGCTGCTTTTGAGGCCTTAGACATGGTGCCAACTACCGCTCCCAATCCGGCTGTTGCTCCACCGATCAAAGCTCCTGAGGCAAATGCCTTTTTAACATTTCCTCCCGTCGCAAAATACCTTATGGGGACAGTTCTCTTTTAAACTCGATATTTCTCCTTTTGCATTCTAGATTTTTTTGATCAATCTTCTGTAGCCAATCCCGCTCCATTTAGGGAGCGCGTGCCCTAGAGTCCTTACCTTATCAGCTTGATTTTTTCAATACCGAGAAAACGCCAAATATACACAAATCCCTCGACCGATCCCATTGTTTTCATATTTTTAGTTTTTACATCCGATCTAAACTTTAAAGGGAACAAATTTTCTGCACTAGTATGAAGATCTTTATAATATTCAGATAGCTCATCCTTACTAGGCTTAAAAGCGCCGCACCAGAGCCCTATCTGTTTACCATTCTCTATTACTATTGTTGGCTGTATTATCCCTAAGTCAAAATTTTCAGATGGGGTAGAAAAACCCAAGTATTTCTTTCCATTATCAGCAATGAATTCCGTTTTCACTATATACATACCTTCAGATTGGTCGGCAATAGTCAGATCGGGTCTAGGTTTAATCGTAGTTTCGTCTTGTCCTTCCTCTGCCTCTTCATCAAGGCAAAATTCCCATATTGAAGTGTCATGCAAATCGCCTAATGACAACTGACTGATTGGTTTTCTAATCCTCGCCATACTATCTCCTTGGAAGATACTTAATTGGATATCGCTTATATACTTTCTTCATTACTTTCTTTACTGCAGCAGGTTTGTTCTTAATCTTGCTGGCTTGACCATAGGGAACTTCTTTTCTGAATGCATTGGTAACTTCTTGATGATAAGATTTTGGTAAAGCTACCAGTTCGCTTTTTTTAGCTCCTCCTAAGTACTGAGGCTGAACATGATGCAATTGAGTCACTTCTTCTGACTTCATTAGTTTACGAGCCCTATAGAAAACTTTTGCCTCGCTTAATGCTTCCCCTACTCCTGCCGAAATCACTCCTATCGCAAACCCTTTTCCAGCAGCTTTGTATAGAGCATTTCCTCTTGCACCATTTAAATATGCTGCTGATCCTTCGACAAGTGCCCCCGAGGCTGCAGCAATCATAATAGCACCAACTGGTCCACCGAAGCCTGTAAGCCCAATTGCTATTCCAGCAGCCATGATTCCATACGCTGCAAATCTCTGCCATTTATCTCCATCCGGATCAAGATTGTTTACTGGGTTATTCCCACAGTAGACATATTCATTCAAACTCAACGGATCATCCTGATCGCCTGGATGCGGATCAACAGAAACGAAACGGGCTAGTGTGGGGTCATACCACCTTGCGCCTAAGTGATAAAGGCCGGCATCCTGATCATAAGTGTAACTGGCGAATAGGAGATTGTTAGCAACTCCCTCAGTTTTTGAA
>JANYJS010000011.1 GCA_025361765.1 Bacillota bacterium | reverse complement strand
AGTTACAGCGGTTGAACGGCCGGCAACCAATTCCGAAACTTCTGTTGTTCCTGTTCCACTGGCAACGCTAGCTGTCTGTACAATAAATGGTGATCCCACAGCGCCTGCATTCGCAGCTTTAACACCAACGGTCTCTGTTCTGAACAACTGAGCGGAGCCTGTGCCACCAACGACACCAGCAGTGAGTTCATTCATTGGGCCAGTCGCACCGGTAATAGGTACGGCAGAAGCTTTACTGCTTACGGGATTGGATAGAGTAATCGCAGCTGTACCAGCCTTAACACTCGTAACTACTGGACTTACTGATCCTATTGTTCCTGTTGCTGTTAAAGCGGTAACTCCAGCTGCGACTACGCTGTAGCGGATACTTCCAGTTTGACCTGCGCCTCCATTGAGTAACTTTTGCGTGTTGAATTCTGTACTGTTTCCGATTCTGTTGATTTCAGAACTCAGCTGATTTAGCTCCTTCTGCATTTCTGCACGGTCCTGTGTTACGTTGGAGTCATTGGCAGACTGAGTTGCCAGTTCTCTCATTCTTTGCAGGATGCTGTGTGTTTCGGCAAGAGCACCTTCTGCAGTCTGAATAAGGGAAATGGCATCCTGAGAGTTTCTTGCAGCCTGATTTAAGCCACGAATCTGGCCCCTCATTTTTTCACTGATGGCCAGACCTGCTGCATCGTCAGATGCTTTATTAATTCTTAATCCTGATGAAAGTTTTTCAAGAGATTTGGCTCCATTAGATGTGTTTGCAGCCAATTGGCGATAGGTATTGAGCGCCGCGATATTGTGATTAATTATCATTTTGTGTTCCTCCTTGAAACATTTCTGGTCGGGATCCTTCCCGACAGTACTGTTTTGGATAATCAGACCTCGTACGCTGATCTGACCGGTTGATTGGGGCTATAAAAATAGCCTTGTACTGTATATCGGATGTTTTGAAGAAAACATTATACAAACGAGGCTATTTTTTACTTTTATATTTCATCAGTTCTGCCAGATTGGCTGGTGTTCTATCGGATGGGGATTCGGATGCTTCCTGATTAGCAAGGGTTGTTTCGAGCAGCTCTTCTCTCATAATCTTGATGTCGAGTGGGGCGTCGATTCCTATGGATACTTTATCTCCCCCAAGAGACACTACGGTAATCCTGATGTCACCTGCGATGATGACGGACTCACCAATCTTTCTGCTGATGACTAACATGGTGCACCATCCTCGCATGAAGTGGAGAAGGGGTGGTAACGTACCTGATAGTCCGTATTTTGCAGGATAATCTGCATGCCCCTTTGAGCCCTAGGGTTAAGGACGATGGGACTTTTAATATTGAGCGACATCTCTCTTACCGAAGCGGGTATGGTGGCGACTGATAAGAAAATCAGGTCTTCAGGAGTAGAGACTGCCATATCTGATAAATCTTCCTTTGAGAGCGCCGGTTCAAAATCCGGAAAGAAGTCATGGGGCTCAAAAACGAAGAAGCATAAATTGGGGTCCTGGGTCGATTGAAGGTAGAGAAGGTCAATCTCATCGACAGTCTTGACGAACAAGGCGAATTCTGTTGAGGAATCAAAGCCGTAAAGACCTTGGGGAAACTGATAAATGGCCTCGGGATGGAGCTCGAGGACACCAAAGTCACGGGTTTCAATAATGCTCATTTAAAAGGTCTCCTTATACACTGGCTTCATAGTTTGGGTCGGAGCTTCTTGGGACGTAAATCGGGCCGCCAACATACTTGATGATCACCTTTGGAAACTCCTTGACTTTGACTTCAAGGTTACCTGGGATAAACCTGACGTTCGGTCTGGGGAAGATTCCCCAGTCAGCTGGAAGGCCGCTTGTCTCAAAATTAATGCGCATGGCTTTGACTGGATTATCGCTCTCTGAACTCGGAAGCTGTTGAATCATAGTGTCCATGCTTCGCTGTTGGCGCTGATAAGCCAAATCGTCGATGGGATCGCCACTGAGCTTTATATCCAGTTGTACCGAGCCATCTTCGCTGTACTGCACAGTAGCTTTGTACGACAGATTTACAGGCCGCTCAAACTGATCCATTCTAATTTGAACAGGATTGCTTTTGACCGCATACTTGCCATTTCCTGAAGATAGGCTTATGGTCGCCGACTGTTCAGAGGGAACAGAAGTGGCTTTATTAACCTTGTACTCAACTGAAATAGGTACCGTTTCGATGGATAATAGCTGTTGCATGCTAATCCCTCCTTTCTTTTAATGATTCCGGCATATACTAAGAAGCATCATTATATGGAGAAAAATATAATTATAAGTTGAAAAAAATATTACCTCATAAAGTCAAATATGGATGGCTGTATGATTTTGGCGCCCATCTGCAGCGCCGCATTGTAGGCCATTTCTTGAGATTTGAAATCTATAATGGTTTTAGCTGGATCCGCATATTCAACTTCAGTCTGCCTCTTTAGCATATTGGCCGACTCACTATCAAGTCTGTTGCTCATAAACTCGAGGTAAGAGGTTTTGGATCCAATCTCGGAAACGGTCATTCCAACGTCTTCGACCCTAGCCTGAAAGTGCTCATACAGAGCATCAACGTTATCACGGGAATAGTTGGCTGATTCGAACTCTGTAGCTATGGCACCTATTAAACTATAAAGGTTGTTGGGTGCTTCGGAAGCTCTGGAATAGCCGTTCAGTGACGTCATACCGCTACCGGTGAAGTTGATCCCCGGAATTGCCAAGTTGAAAGCTGTGCTGCTATCGAGAGCGTTTGTCTCAGCTGGGTCGAATTTGAGATTAAGACCAATATCGATAAATAGAGAGTCTTTTTTTAGTTTGCTTTCGATGTCTGCTTTGCCAGGGAGGAGAGCTTCGTTAGTGATGTCATCTAGGTTAATACCTTTATAAAGCAGGCTCCCTGCAGTATTTAATGAAAAAGGCTTAGCTTCGGTCTCGGTGCCGCCGAAGATATAATTGCCGGCACTGGTGGCATTAAGACTTTGAAAAAGCTGGCCTTGAATAGCTCTCAAATCACGAGCAACTATGGCCTTATCCCCACTATCGAGGGTTCCATTCATACCTTGAAGGATTCGATCTCCTGCGGTTTGCATCATCTCATTGATGTTCATCAAGGAAGACTCAGCGTTGCTCAGGGTATCCTGAGCGAAAGAGATATTATTCTGGTAACCCTCTGCCTTGCTCAAATCTCTTCTGAGCTGAAAAGCGCTTATGGCTGCGGAGGTGTTCTCTGACGCCTTGGTAAAGCTTCGACCCGACGAAATCTGATAGTTCAGTTGATTCAGGCCTGAAGACAGGTTATTCAGTGAGCTGGTATATCTTGTGGTCATCATTCTTGTTGTAATACGCATCTTGAGAGCCTCCCTTCTATATGTTATCTGCCTACAATGCCCATGCGGTTAATGAGTGTGTCTACTGCCTCATCGAGGGTAGTCAGAAACCTGGCTGCGGCATTGTAGGACTTTTGGTATGCCATGAGATTGATGCCTTCTTCGTCCATGGAAACCCCTGAAATAGATTCTCTGGAGTCGAATATTCCGTTAAGGACGCTGTTCGAAGTATTGGCAAAATTCTGATTCAGATTTTTATCCAAGGCCAGCTCGCTGACCAGGCCCGTCATATATTGATTATAGGTTCCTTCAAACACCGTGACTGCTGGATCTGCTGGATCCTTTGGTGCTTTGGTAAATGCGTGTTTTTCGCTCATCGCCTGTATCATCTTAAGGACGTTGTCCGAGCCTCCGCTTGATTGGCTGGACTTGGTCGTAGTGATGTAGGAAGGGTTATCTAGCCAAGCACTGGATATTCTGATATTGCCGGCAGTGATGGGTGTGGCCGCAAGTCCATCAGAGGAAGAAAACAAGGGCTTTGGTACCGTAGTCACGGGGTTCGTTGTCGTGTCTTCTGCTCCATTGATGGTATTAAGTGCTGAGGCAAAATTTGCTGCGAAGTTGTCCATGGTGCTCTTGTAGTAAAGGGTCCCTCTGAAGGCATTCTCTTTCTTAGATGAATCAGCGTAAGTGCCTTTTCCATTGATTATATCAAGATAACCTTTAATCTCGCCGCCTGTGAAGTGGTCTGTGATGTCGTTTGATGGATGATTCTGGTCCGAGATGCTGCGGCTTATGGTGATGCGGATGTCTTCGTTTGAAGAATCCGCAGAAAGTGTATTGTAGCGGTCGTTATCCAGCAGCACTATGGATGTGCTGGTATCCGGATCATATAGAGAAATGCTTACCCGATCCACTGCCAGATCTTCAGATATTCTATCCGGGGTGACTGAAACCTTAATATTTGCGATTCTTGAAAGACTATCTATAAGCACATTTCGCTGATCAGTAAGTTCGTTGGAGGGGTCGCCATAGGTTTGATCTTCGCGAATCTGCTTATTCATACTTGCAATGTTCTTAACGATAGCATTGAAGTCGTTATTGACTACGATATTAGACAGACCATAGATTTGCTGGTCTCTGACCTGATCCGTCTGCTGGGAATAAATATTCATAACCTGAGTCAGCTTCTGGGCTGCCGTGCGGACAATCATCTGAAGGTCCTTGCTGGTGGGTGACTGGGACAAGGTCTGAAGCTGATTGGTAAAATTGGACAGTTCTGACTGAAGACCGGGGTTTTCGGTCTCGTCGAATATATTTTCGAGGGAGGATAAACCGGTGAGAATGGTATCAAGCTTGCCGCTTTCTGCATTCTCTGAGCGATACCGAAGGTCTAAAAAAGGATCCCTGATTTGGCTGATACCGCCAACTTCAACGCCAAGACCGGTAGAAGCACCTGGGACTGCAAACTTTTGGGTATAACCGCTGGCGGATATCGAATTGAGATCCACCCTCTGGCGTGTATAACCAACCGTGTTGGCGTTTGCAATGTTGTTGCCTGTAACCTCAAGGCTGGCTTGGCTAGCCGCCATGGCTCTTGCTGCTGTCTGAAATCCTAAAAATGTCGGTTTCATGGTACGAATCTCCCCTGTGTATATAACCTGAAATGGGTAGGGCTATCGCCAAAACTCGAAATTATTTATTGGCAATGGGGTTTAAATATTGGCCACGAAGTTTCTGGAAGACTGAATCTTGCGAAGCTCTTTGGCTTCCTGGCTGTAGATGGTGCTCTCGGACCTGAATTCCTTCTTTGACAGCTGCTTATCGATGACATAAAGCTTTGTCTGAAGAAGGCACTGACATTTCTCGTTGTAGAACTGAACTTGTCTTAGAACGAATTCAAATTCTTCAAGCAGACTGTCAAATCTGTCCTGATCCTCTTCTGGAAACTGGAGGATCACGTCGGTCAGCGTAGGACCGGTGATGTTCAGTGCGGCTAAGTGATCTGTAAGTCCAGCATCGAAGCCTCTTGTTTTGAGAAGGAAGGCCTGCTGAAACTGAATCGTTTTATTAAGAGCCTCAAGATCATCCCGGTATATGGCGTCGAACTTCTCCTTCAGAACGGGAACGGACTCCTTATAAAGGCTGAGTATGCGCCTCAGGTAGTTATAAAAATCATTCATTAGTGGGCCTCCAACCGGATTTTCCCGGATTCACCTTATTTTAAAATAGCGTCAGCCAGATCGCCGGCCGGAATCTTGTATGTGCCATTGTCAACGGCTGCCTTAAGTTCAGTAATACGCTTCGGCGAGGAACTGACGGATACCTCGTATAAAACAGAGGACTTGGCAACCTGGAGTTTTTTGTCAACAAAGGTACCAGAGCGGCCACCGGAAATCTCGGCGCTGTCAACTTTGCTCTTTTGGCTGGCGCCCTTGCCGGTAGGCAGGTCAACCTGGCGGGCTTGCTCTTTAACGGGTTCAGGACTGATGGGCTGAATATATTTGTTTAAAAAAGATATTTTCATTTTTTAAACCCTCCTTTATTTTTTATTAGCATTAGCCAAAAATTGATTTTCAAACAAAGTATCGGACGCAAACAGAAAAACATTAGGGCAAAAGTGAAAATAATTAACAATTCGATAAAAAAAATAGTTTGATATTGAGGGTTAATAATAATATCGACACAATATTAAATATGATGAGAATAATTGTTAATAAATCGACAATTAAATGCAATTTCAAGATAGTATAAGTATCGAATTCGACATTATATGCATGGTTATTTTTGGTACCTGTTTTAGTGTCGAATTTACGTTGACGTAAGGCCATATTTCCACTAAACTACGAGTACAAATATTGACGATATATATAGAGTAGAAGAAACGTAAAAGACACAATTAATTGCTACTAAATATTTCCGCAACTGATTGATTGGAAATATTTGAAAATGGTTGGAGAAATTTTAATAATGGTTTGAAAAAAATTTACTGAAAAGGAGACTTGTTATGATAGGAGATTCAGTTACAACCGCACTATTGCAAAAGGCTCTTGACGGTACCTGGCAGAGACAGCGGGCGATATCAAACAATATCGCCAACTACGAGACTCCAGGCTACAAAGCCAAAAAAGTGTCGTTTGAGAGCATGCTTGAACGGGAGGCGGAGAACCTGCTGAAAGCCAGCAGCAAAAGCGGCAATCCTGCCAAGAGTGTAGAGGATATCAGGCAGAAAATATTATCGCTCGATATCAGGGAATACGAAAACAATTCAACAGAGGCTAGAGCCGACGGAAACAACGTGGACCTAGACGCAGAAAATATAGAAATGGCAAAGACTCAGATCCAGTATCAGTACCTCACCAGAAGTCTTTCGGATACCATAGCAAGACTCAGATATGCCATCAGCGAAGGGAGAAAGTAATCATGAATTTTTTAAGCTCACTAAATATTTCCGGATCAGGACTGACGGCTCAAAAAATGCGTATGGATATCATTTCCCAAAACATAGCCAATGCCGATGTGACCAAGACGGCGGCTGGCGGACCCTATGTCAGGAAGATGGTGGTGCTGAGAAGCATGGAGGGCGGCAACAATTTCAGATCTGCCCTTGACAATGCTACTGCTGCCAAGGCGACAGGTGTCAAAGTGGACAAAATTCTTGAGGATTCGGCGCCTTTTGTGCCTGTATATGACCCAACTCATCCGGATGCGGATAAAGACGGCTACGTCATGATGCCGAATGTGAATACCACACAGGAAATGATCGATATGCTTGGGGCCAGCAGAGCATACGAAGCCAATGTTACAGCCTTCAACGCAGCAAAGGCAATGGCACTGAAAGCCCTTGAAATTGGCAGATAAAGCGAATAATATACATAAATATGAATAAATATAAAGATTGTGAGGAAACGCTATGTTCATCGTACCAATAAGCTCCATGAGCAGCATCAGCAGCATCAACAGCTTAAAACCATCGGGAATCGACAAAAACAGCCAAATCGGCGGCACAGAACAAACCGCAGGTATCGGCTTCAAGGACGTTTTTAGCCAGGCGGTCGGAAATGTAGAACAGACAGAAAACGTGGTCAGCCAGGATGCTTATAACCTCTCGGTCGGGAAAACCGATGACCTGCATACGATGATGATTGACGCAGCTAAAGCGGACCTCGCTCTCCAAACCATGGTTCAACTCAGGAATAAAATGATTGAGGCTTATACAGAAGTTATGCGTATCAATCTGTAAGTATTGATGCATATATATTTATAAAATTAAAAATATAAAATATAAATA
>JANYJS010000128.1 GCA_025361765.1 Bacillota bacterium | reverse complement strand
TAAGCTATCTGCCATTTTTTGGACGTTTGGAACGTCTTTTCCGACAATATATCCGGCGTTAATTTTTTTCGCTCCTCTTTTGGCTAAAGTATTAAAAAGACGGTATAACCCTCTGGCCCCACCTATAGATTTATCATAATTAGACAAATAGTTCACTTTAATTGTTTTGGAGTCGGAGTCATAACGAATATCATTGCCTGGATGGGCTCCAAACTTTGTAGCCTCTACGGGGACGAATTTTTGGGGCGTTATTCCTTGAATAGGGTTTCCTGGCCAAACTCGGTAATTATAGTATGGATTATCTTTATTAACCGCATCAGTCTTTAGACCGTCTCTATATGCCTTCTTATAACCCCCGACTGATTCTTTTTCGCCGGGATAAAGAAGGCGGTAACTATCCTGCTCCATATATTCTTCATATTTATTTGAAAAATTTGGAATATGCCCGCCAGCAAAATACTGGTTAATAAACTTTTTAATTGTCTCGCCGCCGCCAGCTAAATTAAAATTGCTTTTGACTTCCAATCCACCAGTCATTTCTGGGATTCCAAATTGCTCTCTAACCTGTTTAGAGAGTAAAGAAGCGTCAGGAACGTCAATGGGCCTATTTTGGCTGAAATGTTTGTATTTGTTTCTTAACCTTTGTCCGAGAATTTCGTTCTCTAATTGTTTTCCATCTTGGCTAAATGTTCGACCCCTTAAATTAAGAGGAAGATAATTCATCCCTTCCACAGAAATTTTACTGGCGTCATGTAGCTCGTTTCCAAAAATGTCTACCAAGCGTTTATAAGCCGTTTTTCCAATTGCTCCCGGACTAATAGAACTCTGAACTGCTCTTGAGCCGACAAATTCTTCTTTTCCAGCCTCTCCCCAAGGAGTTCCATATCCTACAGACATTAATCCATTGTTTTTTAATGTAACATGACCGCCACTAATAGAAAACGGAAGTTTCGGGGAGCCATAAGCATACATCGGAATCACAGCGGAATCACGACCGCCAGCGAAATTTTTAATTTCCTGTTCTTGGTCATTCATTATGAATTTTCTTCCGCCAATGGTCCCAGCGCCCATATGAGCCCTGACGCTAGAAGATGCGCCGAGACTTCTCGCCATCGCCTCCTCTTGATTAAACGCCGGAATAAATCCGGCGCTTTTCTTGGGAACGAAAGAGGCTGTTCCTGTTGGAGAAATTCCTAATCCGGCCCCTTGCAAATTCTTAGTTATTAGAGCGGCGACTTCAGCTTCTTTAACCATCAATGATATTATCCCTCTACGATAGTCCAAAGCTTCTTTTGATGCTTGGTTTATACTCTTTTGACCGGATAATATTTGAACCATTATTTCTGGATGCTTCTTTAACATTTCCAACGTTTGTTGCTCGATAATATTTCTTTGGCCAGCTTGAGTATGAATTCCCGCGAACGCCCCAGCAGATACGGCGGCGAATTTAATTAGAGCCTGAGAAAGTTTCAAAAATGAAAAAGTCAGTAATTGAACACCCGGACCAGAAATTACGCTCCCAATGCCTTCTAATATGGACCGGCCAATTCTGTCGCCGATATCTGGAGTTTTGGATGTCAAAGATTTTGAAATGTCTTCTAGCCATTTCGACGTGAAGTCCAATCCAGAATTCATGGATGGTTTGAATGCGATGTTTCCTACGTTAGCGGACGCTTCCGCCAAACTATTCATTGTGACGATTAGTTTGCTTTTGATTGCAGTATTTTGCTCTTCGATACGTCGGGTTGCTTCTCCGCTAGACTCATTAGCCGCTTTTAAAGCTCCATCATAAATACTTACCCCGCTTGCCAAATCTCTCATAGTGGCCTTCAAAACGTTAATTTGGAAAACGCCACCGATTAATTCAGAGGTATGAGATTTCTGGGCCGTAGAAAGCGTATCGTAGTCTTTGGCAAGATTCTTTAAAATCTGCATCATTGGAAGAATGTCTCCGCTGGCGTTACGAGTTTTTATCCCAACTTCTTCCAACTGCTCAATGACTTTGGGACGCTCAAGTCTCGTAAAAATAGTTTTAAAGGCGTTTCCAATAACAGCGCCACCACGAGCTGTAATTTGTTGAGCGGCGGCGACTACAGCCAAAAGTTCGTTGAAACTTACCTTAGCGTCTCCAGCGGAACTTCCTACTCGGCTAACGGCCAAAGCTAAATCTCCGGCAGAAACGGCGAATTTAGCATCAACCGAAGCGAATCTATTTACGACTTCCATTGCATCTAACGCCTCTTTTCCGAAGGAGTTCATTGCGGACGTAATAGACTTAACGGAGTCATTAAGGCTGAGTCCGGATAATTTGGCCAATGTC
>JANYJS010000119.1 GCA_025361765.1 Bacillota bacterium | reverse complement strand
GGCAAACAAATGGAATCTCTTTCAGCCAAAGGAGAGGTGTTGAAACACAAACTTGGTGATTTGGCTATTGCTGCTGGCGAAAATCTGACTAAAGCGATTGAAGCTATTTGGCAGGTTGCTGGACCAACCTTCAACAATCTTGGAGATATCATCACCAACACTTGGGAGACAATGAAACCTTTGGTAACTCTTCTGGTTGAGATTGCTGGACTTTCAATATGGGCTCCTTTCCAAATGTTAGGTGACGTTTTGGGGTATGTGACTGGAGTACTGAAAGATTTCTCCGGCCCAGTTACTGACATTATTGCTCTTCTTGGTATCAACTGGCTTATAACCAGTGGGGCGGCGGTTGGTGCCGCTGAACGTATTGGTGCTTCGTTTGTAGGGCTCATTTCTCCCTCTACGAAAGCAGCAACGGCCGTTGCGGCAGCAGATGAAGAGATGATGACCCAAACGGAGATGTTGGCGAACGCAATCACTACTTCTCTTGAGAGGGCCGGGATAGCAACTAATACATTGGCTGCTGATACCGAGAGAATGGCTGGCATCATGGCACAGTCATATGGGACGGTTATGACCGAAGAAGAAATGTTTGGAGCCTCTTCTGTCGCTACCGCCGAAGAAGTAACGATGGCGAACGAGGGGATGTTTGCTTCTCTTAAAGCGGGGGCAGTTAGTGCTGGCTCTTCCTTTGCTGGGATGTTCTCTGGTATTGGGATGGCAGCAGCGATAGCCATAATCCCAATCATGAATCTAATGGCGACTGTATCAGAAGCAAATTCTAAGGCCGATGCTTCTGTAAAGAGCATACAAAGCAAAAATGATCTTAATACTATCGCAGGGTTGAAGAAAGACATGGGCGAAACCGCTGACGCAGCGAGTAAGGCTAATGAAAAAATTCATGCCATAACTGGAGATCAGGGAGTTGCTTCTGGCACTAATTCCCTCAGTTATTGGACCGCTGGGGCCAAGGGAATGCTTCATATGCAGGATGACCTTATTGATAGTAACGCATCCCTGTCTGCACAATCCGAGGCTAACGTCAAAGACCAGGAAGCACAACGACAAGCCGAAAAGAATTTGGCTGAAGCGCGTAAAGATGGGACAATGTCTGTTCACGACTATGAAGCGGCTGTTAAAGACCTCGGACTTAACATCAACATGAGTGACTCTGATTTCGCAGCGCACAAGTCAGCTATCGAAAAAGACGCGAAAGCGATCGCCGCTGGCGCACTTCTTGTCCCTCCAGCTATGGTTGATGCCGCGGATTCAACTGATGCTGCCGCCACTGAAATGCAACAAGCGACTGCTGCTGCCGAGAAGGCGATTAATACAAATTTCCAGTCGATGACCAACCCCATTAATGCTTATAAAGACGCAATGAAAGAGGCGGAAAACTATACCAAGGCTTTCCAGAACGCACAGAAAGAGGAAACAAAGTCTGCCAAGGAGTCCACAAAGGCACAAACTGATGCTATTGACGATCAGATTAAGTCAATTCAGGACGCCAAAACGGCTTATGACAATAAGTCGGCTAACACCAAGGCAGATGCTCAGGAGACTGTTTCAAATACTTCAAGTAAATATCCTGCTGGGGCGGCTTTGAAGGCATCTGGCAAAGAACAGGTGGATCAGATCAAAGACAACACTAGGGGACAAAACCAGGCGTTGGATGCTCAGATCGCTGATCTTCAAAAGAAGAAGCAAGCTATAACAGAAGCAGCCAACGACCCCGATAACCAGCCTAAGGTAAATTTTGCTGATTACATGAAAAAGATTGACACTCAACTCACAGATACGACTGTATTCCGTAGTCAATTAGATTCTGTCCGAACATTAGCGAAGCAGGCTGGTGTTGATATACCTCAAGGGTTCCTTGATGGGGTGGAGAAGCTTGGGCCAGAACAGGGTGGGGCTATCGCTAAGTCGATGTTCGACGGATTATCCACAGATCAAACCAATTTCGTTAACCAGTGGAATGCTACCTTCAAAAAGATGCAAACCCAACCTATTGATGATTGGGTTTCTGCCGTCCAAAAACAAGCTGACGATGTGAAGAATCTTCAAGGTGCTCAAGCGAATCTTATTGCCGCTATTGAGAAATCTGCTGGTGGGAAGGGCATGGGCGGCGACATCATCGCAGAAATCAACAAGGAGTTGAAAGATAAG
>JANYJS010000106.1 GCA_025361765.1 Bacillota bacterium | reverse complement strand
TACAAAGAAGGCAGGAAAACTGTATGAAAAGACCGAGCAATGTAAAACAATTTGACGGTTTTAGAAAAAACAAGTGGCAATCACTCACGCTACAAATTCCGGCGCTGATAAGTCTCTGTTTGGGACATCCAAGCACAGCTCTCTCCGCCACAGCAGCCCCTTTTTCTTACGAGATCGCCAGAGCAGAAAACTTAAACACGGTTTTTAATAATCTCTTTCAATATCACCTCAATAACTCTCCTGGATCCTATGAAAAAGACGCATCAAAATATCTTCTTTCACTTCCCCCATTAGCCAAGGAATCGCCTCTAAACCAAAACTACAAATGTTCAGCCAATGTCTCTGCGGAATTTTGTCGTCTTCAACAAAACTTTTTGGACTTAATCCCTTCCTCATTCAGCGAAGCCCTCATCAAGGATCCCCAAAATCCCCGAGTTGGTGATAATACAATTCAGTCCATCCTCGAGCAAACGATCACTCCCAGCCTCAATAAGAATGACACAATGGTCGTAATCATCCCTGGAATCTTCGGCGAATTTATCAACCAAACTGCCTTTGGTGAAATCTTTGGCGAAGGTGAAGCGACTCGAAATTTAGAGACCACTAATTTTAGTATGGAGTTTAAGAACAGCCTTGAAAAATGCAGCAAGGATGCAAGCGCGTCCAGCCCTTGTTATGATGGTCGTTTTTCATTAAGCCGATGGGTCCCAAGCATTGACGGGAGCGCATCCATCAATTTCAATGACTCCACACAAATTCAAAATGAATTAATCAATGAGTGGATCAAGGTTGCAAGCGTTGATAGCCCTTCTCACGATAAAACACTTTTTAAAGTGGTTGTGCTCAAGTTGAAAGCCATGAGTATGGAATCCATGGGAAGCCAATCTATTCTGGCAGATATTTATCTCCGAAGATTTAACAAATTCATGGAATTTTATACGAATATCATGAAACAAAAGACCCCGTCGCGGATTATTTTTGTGGGTTACTCGCGGGGAGCTCCGATTGGCTACGAAATGTTGACCAAGCTTAACTCCAATGAAGCAAAATACAACCAGTATAAGAACTCTGAATGGGCACAAAACATCGCTGCGATGGTTTCTGTCGCCGGCGTGATTTTTGGTTCATCACTCGCTGATGCCACGGTTGTTGGTGAGAACGCACGGGATTGGCATAAAACACCTGTTAAGACTAAAATGATACAGGCTTTTAGCTTGCTCGCTAATAAATTTACTCCTCTACCGCATGATAACGACCAACTAAAAAAACTCCAACAAAATGAGACCTTGAGCACAATCATCGCTGCTAACACACATATTTTAGATATTCTGAATGAAAAGATTCAATCTTTCCGTCAACAATTGAATGAAGAGATTAAAACCATCAATCAAGGAGAACTTAAACCCAATGAGGCCTCTGCTTTAACTAAGGTGGATGTTCTGACGTCTCAAATGGAACTTGCGAGAAAGGCCCTTGGATACGCCTACACATTGGCTGATGACAAATCGATTCTCGAAGAAAAATTGTCCAGCATTAAGGGAGTTAAAGATATTGCTTCGCAAATCAATTGGGCCGGTGTTAAAGCCAAAGTCACAAATCTCAGCACGATCAATTCCAACGCAACAAACTCTGAACTCAAACAGATCGGTTTAGAGCTTTATACAATCCTTAATAAATATATGCAGCTGCAAAAAGATTCTAAAATCTTAGAGGTATTTTCATCTTTAAGCGCTGATTTGAAAGAAGGTCTTAAGGCCAGTAAATCCTTGGCCTCAAAGGACTTCAGAGAAATTGAGCCAGGCAAACTTTTAAAAATGTTCCGTGACTTGTTGGCGCTCACAAAAGAATTCAAACCAGAAGAGCTCTTCCTTAAGCTGCAAGAATCTTCATTGGCTAGCAATGTCCCTGCGGCCTCTTTTCAAGAAATCTTGAGCCATCTTACTCTGAACTGGAAAAATAAATACACGGCCCTCCGGCAAAGTCTTCCAGATTCTCAAGCGACTCTCGCTTTAAATGCTCAGCTTATGAAAAACTGGGGAGCCGACGAGTCCCTGCAAAGAATTAAAACAGCCGCCTTTCATGACAAGACGAGATTGAGATGATATTCTTTTAAAATAACGGCACTCAATTTCGTCTTG
>JANYJS010000068.1 GCA_025361765.1 Bacillota bacterium | reverse complement strand
GGAGCGGCGAACCACTTAAAAACCGTCGGAGGTTGTCTGAAAGATCTTGACCATCTGTGCTGTCGGTATGTCTGCCCGGCACAGAACGTTTACCATTAAGAAGGCCGCTCATCATGAACAGACAGACGCTAATGAATCTATGCAAAATCATAATGTGCTACATCTTAGTATTCGGAGTATTCCCTGTCAAGCAGCGAGTAGCCAAAAAATGCTTGCCCCCATAAAATTTCTACAAAGTGAGGAGATTGGATTTTTGAAGAGGGCGTTATTGCTGATTGAAATGATGTATCGTTAAAATCAGCATCTATGCTGCCAAGATTGTGCCAAATTGGAGACTTATGACAGTCAGATTTATGGGGTTTTTAGTTGCTGCAACAATGGTCGCGCTTCTTCCTCGCTGATTTGTCTTATGAACACAGGATCGCCGCCTATGGGAAATGCCCAGGAACGTTCAGGTTTGTATCCCATAACAACATAATAGATCTTTCCCATCTCCGCATTCAGAACAAGCTTACGACCGTGTAAAACTAACTCATGTACACCCGGAGCTATGTTAATTTTGTTATAGGTCTGTCTCGGTAAACTCACCAATTGCTTCCCGTTGTCAGCCAGTTCTTGATTACTCGGAATAAGTGTCCAACCGCTAATGTTGAATATGTATATTTTGCAAACATCTGGAGCACTTTTTACTGTAGCGTCTTCAGGAAGATTCACATCATTGCTCTGTGAACCTATCGCTAAATGACTGGTCAATCCCAGCATGAGCGTGATACAGCAGTGGACGAGCCATAGTTTCCCTGATGCCATTATCATTGATTTCACCTCTCGTGATAGGCAATGAACGTTATGAAACAACGTCCACAAAAGTCGATTTTATCCAGCCCTAGAACTCTCCGGCAGGCTAGCAACCGGTGCCGGATAAGATTAGGGAGCTTCCCTCGCCGGAGCCTTGAACCGGGCCTCTTCTTCACACCATGGACCATCCACCCATGAATCATCCAAACTCCTGGACGGAAACGTTATCCTGCGGGGAAACAGCTCATCCACACCCTGCCATTCTGATCCTGCAACGACTGAGCGCCTGAGGACGCGGAAATAGCAGTGTCCTGCTTTTTCATCAAACTGGACACGGTATTCATTGTACGGCATCAGGGGAAACGTGTACATGCCTGAACAACGATCGGTGTAGGTAACGGGATTCTTTTCTTCAAAAGTACCTACCCGATAAAGAATGGTATAATAGCTCCTCAATTCAGCCTGGATGGTAACTTCAGGGGTTCTAGTAACAACCTCACTCCTACCGCGGCACTGGAAATCATCCTTGAAAACGGCCACGTCAAGATGACGCTTTCGTACACTGTCATTGAGATGGGCCAGATTCTGAAATGTTACTGTAACCGTCGGCACCCCTTCTGCGGGGTTCACATACGGCTGTATCTTCCCAGCGCAGCCCCACAGGAAACCCGCAAGAGCGAAAACAGCAAATATCTTCGTGGTCGATAACAAAATCATGAATGATTGGGACCAGTCATACAATTGCGCGAATCTGTTAAAATAGTTCTGGATTCATCTGCTAGATGACCTTTTGTTCGCACTCGACAGGCCTGTTTACGGAATATTTGCGTTTGAAAGGTAGCATAAATGTAGAAAGCTGAGAAGGATAGAGTACAGAAAGTTGTACGTACTTTGAGATGTTCCAATAGCATCCTCTTATAAAAGTTGTCGGCTACCAATAGAAATTGAGTTATTCACAAAACCTTATCGTTTATGAATAAGATTAAACAATTTATTAGCAGACTGTGGGTTAAAATTCTTTAAAACATTATATTCGCCTAATGCACCACTCTTATTGTTTAAAATAATATAACTTATTCCCAAATTATAATGAGCATCTACAAAATCAGGTTTTATCAGTATAGCTTCCTTAAAGGCCCCTATCGCCCCCTGATCCTGGTACATGCCTGACCTGCCATAAGCAAGACCAAGATTATTATGGGCTTCTGCATAATCGGGTTTTACCTGAATAGCTTGTTTGTAGGCTTCAATTGCTTCCAGGTACATGCCTGAATCATAATAGGTGGTGCCAAGATTATTATGGGCTTCTGCAAAGTCAGGTTTTATCTGAATGGCTTGCTTATAGGCTTCTATTGCTTCCAGGTACATGCCTGAATCGCTATGGATAAAACCACGATTATAATGAGTTTCTGCATAATCAGGTTTTGGTATCTCTTGTTGGGGAGGCCTCTTCCTGGAAAACGGTATCATTTCATCCTCCATGTATGGCTAAAGAGTAAGGTTATTTTATTTCAATTCATGCATCATCTAATATTCTATTGTGATATTATCCGCAAACGTTGTCAATAAGATTTGAGAAACTTCATGATTACCGATCAAAACATGGCATACATAGCGCGTTTGTGAAAGGCTCAGCTACAGGAAGCTATTCACAACATGAGGGGGCGGCTGGAAACCATTCCCCTTAAAATTTTTCTAACCGATTTCTAACAAAACATGCTCAAACTGCCATAAACTCCGCTAATGCCGAACTATAATCTTGACGTCTATTGTCCTGCCGGCTTTAGGTTTTCTTATTTCTCCTTTATTTTCTCTTATATGCCAAATCCTATAAGCCTTATGGTGTCTAATCCAGACCGGATTCCCACTCGTATGATTCCACAATGACCCAACTTGCTTGGCTCAGTGCGACTTCCAATTGATGCATAGCCTCTATCACGCCGGGCGTAATGTTGAGCTGATTTTCAGAAAAATGCTTTGTACAATTCTCATTCCACATGATAGCTTCTGTCGATGTCAGGACCCATGCATAATTAGCGTCGATAGGATTCCTGAGATCGATTTCGCGGTGATGATAGGTATTGATAAAAGCAGCAAAGTCCCACCAGACAGGAAACCACATGATCCATGCTGGTTGACCACTCTCTATCGGAAAGATAAGGATTTTCTCGGCACGGGCCGGCATATATGTTCCTTTACCTATACTGTTATTTGCCCGACATAAACGCCATATAACAGGGCGCATTTTTTATATTTTGAAACATATTTGATGTTTTGACATATGTCCAGTCGTTAAACCCCTTCTGGAGGGCCTTCTTGAGCCACGTGCAGGATTCTTCTGCCTGATTCCTCGCAGCGTATAGTTCAGCCATATTGATGAGTTGGTCAAGATTGTTTGGTTTTAATGCTATCGCCTTTTCCATATCTTTTTTCGCCTCTTCGTATCGACCTATTAAAAGGTAATTAATCCCTCTTCCGCTATATGCATCTTCAGAATTGGGGTTTAACTTCATGAGAATATTAAAATCGACGATTGCCAGATCATGCTTTCTGGTTCGAGTATATGCTTCTCCCCGGTAACGATAGGCTTCTTGAAATTTTGGGTTTAGAATTATAACTGCAGTGAAATCCTCTATGGCTTTATCAGACATGTTCTTCTTTTCGTACGCCATACCACGCTTGTAATAAGCATCAGCATATTTCGGTTTGAGCGTAATGGCGGTAGTATACTCGGTAATGGCCTGATCATATTTCATATTGGCTACAAAAAGATCACCTCTGGAGATGTAAGCTTGAAAAT
>JANYJS010000061.1 GCA_025361765.1 Bacillota bacterium | reverse complement strand
AGGAGCTGTGAAATTTAATGAGAAAACTATCGCGTCGCGTCAGGTTTTCGAATAAATTTCACAGCTCCTCTAAAAAACTTGTGAACTAGGCTCTTACCAGTTTGTGGCTCTAATCTCAAAATATGCCTTTGTATGTTTACAGGCCGGGCAGAGTTCAGGTGCCTTGTCACCTTCAACAAGATAGCCACAGTTTCTGCATTTCCAGATTGTTACAGCAGGCTTTTTGAATACGGTTCCTTCTTCAACAGATTTAAGAAGATCCAAATATCTTTTTTCATGAACGCTTTCTACTTTTAGGATGTTTTCAAAAGCCACAGCTATCTCATTAAAGCCTTCATCTCTGGCATCCTTGGCGAAATTTGCATACATTTCAGTCCATTCATAGTGTTCGCCTGCGGCAGCTCCTTTAATATTTTCTGCGGTTGTTCCGATGCCGTTCAAATATTTGAACCAAAGTTTAGCATGCTCCATTTCGTTGTCTGCGGTTTCCTGAAAGATGCCGGAAACCTGCTCATATCCTTCCTTTTTTGCTACTGACGCAAAATAGGTGTATTTATTTCTGGCTTGAGATTCACCTGCAAAAGCGGCTTTTAAGTTGGCTTCAGTTTTTGTTCCCTGTAAATTCATTTTATTACCTCCACTCAATTGTACTGTACATATGTACTAAATTAACGAATTATTACCATTTGCCTTTTGCGACATGACCAGCGATTTCCGCTTTGCACATCTGCTTCATTGACCAGGAGAGTTGTTTGGAATTTTCAAACACTGCGTGGCAGCCTGGATCAAGATCGATATCGAGTCCTTCCTGGCAGAGTTCGATTATAGCGGCTGCATTTCTGACAATTTTCATATGGATATCATTAGTCCTATTAGCTGCATATATTTTGTCAGCATCCTCAACAGGTAGAACTGCAAATTTTTCTGCAGGGGAGCCACATTTCGGGCACTTTTCGGGGGCTTTTTCTCCTTCGGCTGTGTAGCCGCAAACTGAACATTTCCAAAGCATTTCATTTACCTCCATTGGTTGATTTAAGCAAAGATTACTTGTGTTTTTATTTTATACCTTTAAATGTTTTTTTGAAACATAAATTTCGAAAAGACATTTCGAGAAAGATGAAAAATAGAAAAAGGCAAAAAAGACATTTCGAAAAAGATGAAAAATAGAAAAAGGCAAAAAAAAATTCACGAAAAAGATTGGTTGAAAGGAGAGCGAATTAATGTTATTATGAACGAGCATAAAAAACAAGCGAAAACTAAAATCACAAGAAGGAAACGATTATGGAAATAGAAATGAAATATACCATCGACAGCAAAGAAACTGCCGATCAGATTTGGGACGACGAAGGCCTTTTATCCATTGCCGAAGAGAATTCCAGAGAAAAAGTTTATATGAAAGCTGCCTATTTCGATACAGAAGATAGAATACTTGCTAAGAATGATATCGCTTTTCGCGTGAGAATGGAAGGCAGCCGGGTGGTTGCATCGCTTAAGTGGAATGGGGAGTGTGAGAACGGACTTCACACTAGAGAGGAAATCAACGTTCCTGTTGGAGATGAAGCCTGCTTTATTATGCCGGATCCAACCATTTTCAAAGAAAGTGAATCAGGTAGAGCCATGATTGATCTGTTGGCTGGAAAGCCACTTCACAACGTTTTGGAGACCCGATTCTTGCGCAGCAAAATGAAAGTTGATTCAGGAACATGCATCTGCGAAGTGGCCATAGATATCGGAGAAATTGTGACGGACTTTGGCAACGAACCCATATGCGAGTTAGAGATTGAATTGTTCACTGGAGATGAAGAGAGCATAAAGGAAATAGGGAATGGGCTTGTGGTCAAGTATGGCCTAGTGCCTCAAGACCAGAGCAAATATGCCAGAGGACTTAGAATTCTAAATTTCTGAGGAAAATGGCAAACAGAAAACCAACGTTTTAAGGAAATGACGAATAGTAAACTATTTACATTTAACCATAAAAAAGCTATAATTAAGAACATGCAGTTTTACATTGTAAGACCAATGGACGCCCATTGGTCTTATAAATGTTTTATCAAGTTATTTCGTATATACAGATTTTAGGAGGATATAGTACATGAAAGCAACTTTTATCAGCAGAGAAAAAAACGATGCTAAATTTAAAATGGAGTTTACACACCAGGAATTTGCCAAAGCAGTCGATGAAGCCTATCTAAAAAACAGAGGCAAGTTTGCCGTGGATGGTTTTAGAAAGGGAAAGGCCCCAAGAAAGCTGATCGAAACCCATTATGGTGAAGATACTTTTATTGAAGATGGAATCAATACACTCTTTTCCGGAGCCTATCCAAATGCGATCAAATCACTTGAGTTAAAGCCTATTGATACACCTGCGGCAGACTTTGAGGATTTTGATAAGGATAGAGATTTCTTTATTGCCGTCACCGTTACAGTGCAGCCTGAATTCAAAGTAAAAGATTATAAGGGCGTTGAAGTCAGCAAAATAGAACATGTTGTCACTGATGAAGATATTGATAAAGATCTTAAAGCATTGCAAAAGAGAAACTCCAGACTTGTTTTGGTGGAAAGACCAGCTCGAAATGGAGATACCGTGCTGATCGACTATTCAGGTTCCGTTGGAGATCATCAGTTTGACGGCGGAACTGCAGAAAGACAGCCACTAACACTAGGATCCGATACTTTTATACCAGGGTTTGAAGAACAACTGGTCGGCGTCAAAGTTGGAGGCGAAGTGGATGTTAAAGTCACTTTCCCAGAGGAATATCATTCAGAAGACTTAGCAGGCAAAGAGGCCGTTTTCAAGGTTAAAGTCCATGAAATCAAAGAAAATGAAGAGCCTGAAATCAATGATGAATTTGCCAAGGATGTC
The DNA here is from genome assembly GCA_025361765.1 of Bacillota bacterium. Lineage (GTDB taxonomy): Bacteria > Bacillota > Clostridia > Peptostreptococcales > Anaerovoracaceae > JBBRXH01. The sequence continues at coordinate 3,085 of JANYJS010000061.1, read as the reverse complement.
AGCGAGTTTGAAACGCTGGAAGAGCTTAAGAATGATACCAGAGCGAAGCTCGAAAAAGCGGCTGAATCCAAAGCCGAGTATGAGCTGAAAAACGCCATATTGGAAAAGATTTATAATGCCAATGAAGTAGATATTCCAAACGTGATGATCGAAGACCAAACAGATGAAATGATGGCAGAGTTCGACCAGCAACTTAAATATCAGGGACTTGACCTTGAGAAGTATTTTGAATACCTTGGAAAAGATGCTGCTGAATTCAGAACTGACCTTAAAGATGATGCTTTCAAGAAAGTTAAAACCAGACTTCTGGTCGAGGCGATTGCAAATGAAGAAAAATTCGAAGTATCTGACGAAGAAATGGACTGCGAAATTGAAGCTATGGCTCAACAATATAAGATGGATGCCGATAAGATAAGAAAGACCATGAAGGCAGAAAACTTTGCTCATTTGATTCAGGACCTTAAGATGCGCAAGGCGGTAGACTTCATCAGTGATAATGCGGTCGTAAAATAGCCGGTTAACCAGTTGCGTTTATTTATAAGAAGCATCGGGTATAAGACAGTACAAGGGGGGAGCACTATGACGTTAGTTCCAATAGTAGTAGAACAGTCGAGCAGAGGAGAGAGGTCTTATGACATTTACTCCAGACTGCTTAAAGATAGGATTATATTCCTGACAGAAGAGGTTAATGACTATACCTCAAGTCTGGTGGTGGCTCAGCTACTTTTTTTAGCTGCCGAGGACCCGGACAAGGAAATCAGCCTTTATATCAATAGCCCTGGCGGATCCATAACAGCAGGAATGGCCATTTATGACACCATGAATTTTGTCAAACCGGACGTGTCTACGATATGTATCGGTATGGCTGCAAGCATGGGGGCTTTTCTCCTCTCTTCCGGAGCAAAAGGCAAAAGATTTGCCTTGCCTAATTCTGACGTGATGATTCATCAGCCTTTAGGCGGGATGAGCGGACAAGCAGAGGATCTTAGGATTCATGCCGCCCGCATTATAAAGATGAGGGATAAACTCAACCATATATTGAGCCAAAATACAGGTCAATCCATTGAGAGAGTGGCCAAAGATACCGATAGAGATAATTTTATGTCAGCTGAAGAAGCTGTAGCTTATGGGATTATTGATAAAGTGATAGAAAAAAGATAAGAGATCATAGATCAGAGATCAAAGAAAATAGAGCCTTTAACCGTTTTAACGGAAAGGTGGACAGGGGGGATAAACGTGACGAAATTTGACGAGACAAAACAATTAAAATGCTCCTTTTGCGGCAAGCCACAAAATCAAGTGAGAAGACTCGTTGCTGGTCCGGGAGTTTATATATGCGATGAGTGCATAGAACTTTGTCAGGACATAATTAAAGAAGAATTTGCTGCGTTGGACGCTGGCGAGGGTATGGATATTGAAAGCTTAGCTTTGCCGAAGCCAAAGGATATCGCTGACAAATTATCTGACTATGTCATTGATCAGGATGAAGCAAAAAAAGCGTTGGCGGTTGCAGTTTATAACCATTATAAACGTATCAACGATATTGGAAACACTGAGGCAGCGGCTAGCGAAGTAGAGATTCAAAAGAGCAATATCGTGATGATCGGGCCAACAGGATCGGGGAAAACACTTCTGGCACAAACTTTGGCGAAGACATTACATGTACCTTTTGCCATAGCAGATGCCACGGCGCTAACGGAAGCCGGCTATGTGGGAGAAGATGTAGAAAATATCCTATTAAAGCTGATCCAGGCGGCAGACTACGACATAGAACGGGCCCAAAAGGGAATCATTTATGTTGATGAAATAGATAAAATATCAAGACGAAGTGAGAATCCATCAATCACAAGAGATGTCAGTGGCGAAGGCGTTCAACAGGCGCTTCTTAAGATACTTGAGGGCACTATTGCCAGCGTACCGCCCCAGGGAGGGAGAAAGCACCCGCATCAGGACTTCCTCCAAATAGATACGACTAATATTCTTTTCATCTGCGGAGGTGCTTTTGACGGCCTCGATAAAATCATACAAAAGAGAACCGGGGAACAAACCATCGGCTTTAATTCGGACAGCAAGACAACGAAGATAGAAAGTTCAAAACTGCTTAAAATGGTACAAGCCGAAGATCTGCTCAAATATGGACTAATCCCTGAGTTTATTGGCAGGCTGCCTGTGATGGTGACCCTCGATGAACTCAATAAAGAGGCTTTGGTGCGTATCATTAAAGAACCTAAGAATGCACTGCTGAAGCAATACAAGAGGTTGTTCCTGATTGATGGCGTAGAGCTTGAAATTGACGATGAAGCTATTGCTGAAGTAGCGGAGAAGGCCATTGCCAGAAAGACTGGAGCCAGAGGCCTAAGAAGCATTTTAGAACATATCATGACGGATATCATGTACGAAATACCCTCTAGAACCGATATCCGAAAGTGCATTATAACCAAAAGCACCATCGATCAGAAGACGGGACCAACACTGGTGCTGTCCGAAAAAGAATGCCTCGTAGAAGACGAAAAATCAGCATCATAAGAACAGGCGGCTTTGGCCGCTTGTTTTAGAGAGGTGAAGAAATGACGGATGAAATTAAAAAAAAGAGAATCTCAAAAAAACTCATCAAAGACATGGAAAAATCCAGTGAGCCTTCGGGAAAAGGCCTGACAAGACAGATTCCCATGATTCCACTTCGTGGACTCACGGTGTTTCCCAACATGGTTTTACACTTTGATATAGGAAGAGAAAAATCCATCAGCGCCCTTGAAGAAGCTATGATCACAGATCAGCTGATTCTGCTTTCAGCGCAGGTGGATCCGGATACAGAGCTGCCTACCTATGAAGACTTCTTTAAGGTGGGCACAATAGCAAAGATCAAGCAAATGCTTAAGCTCCCAGGAGATGCCATACGCGTTTTGGTTGAGGGCATAAGCCGCTGCGTGATTAACGAGATTGTTTTCGATATACCTTATTTTAGATGCACGGTGACTGAAATCCCTGATGTTGAAAGCGTTGAGTACTCGGCGAAAGTCGAAGCCCTTATGCGAACGGTCATGGGCCATTTTGAAGATTATTTGAACCTGAATCCTAAAACATC
>JANYJS010000056.1 GCA_025361765.1 Bacillota bacterium | reverse complement strand
CCTATTTTTTTGACTGTATCAAGAAAGTTAATGCATCCGTTCTCCAGCTTTCGAAAGAAGGAAGCGCGTATAAAGGCATGGCGACAACTGCAGTAATCCTATACATTTTAAAGGATAAGGCCTATATCATCAATGTGGGAGACAGTAGAGCTTATCTTATTAGAGGGAATATCATACTTCAAATAACAGAAGACCATACCATAGTAAATCAGCTTCTTAAAGAAGGCTCAATAACCAAGCAGGAAGCATTTGCACATCCCATGAACAATATGATTACCAGAGCTCTTGGCGGCGAGGAAAGAGTAAAACCAGACTTCTATCAATTGGATATTCTTAAAGATGATGTTCTTCTTTTATGCACAGATGGGCTTTATGGTGAAGTCTCTGATGATGGCATATTGGAAATTCTAAACGCCAGTCCTAATATGCATGAGGCATGCAACAGGCTGATCCTGTCAGCCAACAACCATTCAGGTAAGGATAATATCACAACAGTATGTGTAAAAATATAAAGCTCGACTTAGTGAGTCGAATGGAGGAATGACAGTGAGCAACAAAATATTAGCTGGAAGATATGAATTGATTGAAAAAATTGGAGAGGGCGGCATGGCTGTTGTCTATAAAGCGAAATGCAGACTGCTGAATCGCTATGTCGCTATAAAAATTTTGAAACCAGAATTTGTCAAAGATGCTAAATTCATCGAAAGTTTTAGACGAGAATCCCAGGCAGCGGCAAGTCTATCTCATCCCAATATCGTCAACGTTTATGATGTAGGAAAAGAAGGCAATATCTACTATATTGTTATGGAATTGGTTGAAGGAGAGGTGCTAAGCGATATCATCCGAAGAGAAGGTGCCTTAACGCCAAAAATGGCGCTTTCTATTACAAAACAAATTGCCTTAGCATTGGGTATCGCGCATAAAAATCATATCATACACAGGGACGTTAAGCCTCACAATATTTTAATTACGGCTGATGGGAATGCTAAAATAACCGATTTTGGTATAGCAAAAGCAGTCAATTCTGCCACTATTGTTAATAATACGAATACAATCATGGGATCTGTGCATTACTTTTCACCAGAGCAAGCAAGAGGGGGGTATGTGGACGAAAGATCCGATATCTATTCGCTTGGTATTGTTTTTTATGAAATGTTGACTGGAAAAGTGCCTTATGATGCTGACAATCCAGTAACTGTTGCTGTGATGCATATCAATAACGATATTATTCCGCCTACTCAGATCAACCCATCAATACCCAGAGAATTAGAAGAGATTGTGATGAAGGCAACTGAAAAATTTCAAACTAATCGATATAAAAGCGCAGAAGATATGCTTTTTGCACTAAATAGCATTGATCTTAGAAGAAACACTAATGAGAGTGCGAAATCCAATACCATAGCTAAAGAAAAGGAATCAAACATAATGCCTGTTAAGAATGAGAAAAAGCCAGAAAAAACCAAAAAAAAATTCATGTTAAACAAGGTTAAAATTTTGGCCATTCTTTTGGCTTTATTATTTGCCATTCCGGCAAGTCAGCTTGTCTTGGCTCTAATGAACGGAAACTTTTCTGCAAAAGAGGTGACGGTACCTAGCTTAGTTGGCATGACAGTTTCTGAGGCGGAGCTTACTTTAAACAAGATTGACCTTAAGTATGTAGTTGATTCAGAGCTTTTTAATGCTGAATTCCCTGCAGGGCAGATTATGTCCCAGGACCCACCAGCGGAAATGTCAGTAAAGAGTGGGAATACGATAAAAGTTAATGTGAGCAAAGGCGTAAAAGAAGGCAGCATACCAAATCTGACGAATAAAAAACTTGATGATGCTGTGTTTACGCTTGAGAATTATGGCTTTACTCAAGGGAATGTTAGTGTTGAGAGCAGTGATTTGCCGAAAGATTTTGTTATTAGACAGTCGCCTATGCCAGGGACACCTGCTAATCAAGGCACTTCTGTCGACTTAGTCATCAGTGATGGTTTAAAACTTGCCCTAGTTTCTATGCCAAACTTAGTTGGAATGGATATCGAAAACGCCAAAATTGAGCTCTCGAAAGTGGGTCTTGCCCTTGGTGACATTACCTATGACTATAGCAATGTCTATGCGCTCAATGTTGTTACCAATCAGGAGGTGGCAGCAGGAGCAGAGGTTGCGAGAGATACCCCAATTAAATTATCAGTCAGTAAAGGAGTCGGCGATGCAACCGGTTCTGTGACTGTTAAGATTCCCTATGATCAAGCTAAAAATGATGTGTTCTATCTGTCTGTATATCTTGATTCTACGGCAATCATCGATTATCAAAGCAGGAACAAAAGTGATGGCTCGGAGTCAGTAACTTTAACAGGAAAAGGCATAGCCAATTTCTTTGTTCTGTTTGATGCGGACAAGGTTATAGATAAGACGATAAATTTCGAAACGGGGGAAATCTATTGATTAAGGGCACAATCACCAAAGGAATAGGCGGCTTTTATGAGGTTAAAACTAAGCAAGGGGTTTATTCTTGTAAAGGACGAGGTTTGTTTCGCAAAGACCAGAATATTCTTTTTGTCGGTGATGAAGTCTTAATTGAAGAAAACGAAACGGGCCTGGGCGTGATCAACGAAATCCTCCCAAGAAAAAACCTGTTCATCAGACCACCAGTAGCCAATATTGAACAAATGATTGTTATTATGTCTCTAGCCAAACCAGAGCCTAATTATGTCATTTTAGATAAATTTCTTGTTATGGCAGAGAAAAATCAGGTTAATTGTGTCATTGGGTTCAATAAAATTGATCTGGCTTCACCAGAAATGAGAACCTATGCGGAAAGCATATATGCCAATATTTACCCAACAGTATTTTTAAATGCTAAAACTGGTGAAGGACTTGTAGAATTAAAGAAGCTTCTAATTGACAAGAAAAATGTCTTTGCCGGACCCTCTGGTGTCGGCAAGTCCACTTTGATGAATAAAATCCAGGAGAACCTTGCGCTGGAAACTGGGAAGATCAGCCTTAAAACAAGCAGGGGAAAGCATACCACAAGGCATGTTGAGCTCTATGATATGGACTTTGGCGGCATGATTTTTGATACGCCGGGGTTTACTTCCTTTGAAGTGTTAACGGTTTCCGAAGAAGAGCTTCAGCTTATGTATCCTGAGTTTGCGAAGTATTTTGGAAGATGCAGGTTCAAAAGCTGCAGGCACATCAATGAACCGGATTGTGCGATCAAGGATGCAGCAGCAGATGGACGAATACATGCTTCACGATATCAGTCCTATATGAATCAATACACTGAAATCCAAGAAAAGAAGAGGTATTAATTATGAATAGACTTTCGCCATCTTTGCTCTCTGCTGATTTTGCAAGGCTTGCAGAAGAGATTGCTATTATAGAGCATGCCGGAGCCGATTTAATTCATGTGGACGTCATGGATGGACATTTTGTCCCAAATATTACTATAGGGCCAAAGATTCTTAAAGATCTGTACAACAAGACGTCCATTTCTTTTGACGTCCATTTGATGATTGAGAAGCCTGAGAGATATATCGAGAGTTTTGTCACCGATAGAACCGAGTTTATAACCGTTCATGCAGAGGCCTGCACCCACTTACATCGCGTTATCCAGGAGATCAAGTCTTTTGGCGTCAAGGCTGGAGTTGCCATCAATCCAGCAACACCCCTAGATCTGCTGGACTACATTTTCGACGATATTGGCTTGGTACTGATTATGTCTGTAAACCCTGGTTTTGGTGGACAAAATTTCATTCCAAGTGCACTAGAAAAAATTAGACAGGTCTATGACAAGAAAGTGGAGAGAGGCCTGTGTTTTGACATACAAGTAGACGGCGGTATCACCCTTAAAAATGCGGAAATGGTTCTTGCGGCAGGTGCGAATATATTAGTAGCTGGATCGGCTGTATTTGGCGCACCTGATGTTTATGAGGAAACAAAAAAATTCATTGAACTTATGGAGAATTCGAAGATTTAAGTTCAAAACAGTGGGAACAATAAGAGGCAGCTTGATCTGCCTCTTTAATAATTTGTAGAGAAAAATAGTGCATAATAATGTTTTTTTGGGCAATTAATTACGTTTCAATAAATACAATTTTCAGACTTATTCAGAACGCCTTGATAATAGTTGAGGACTTGGGTATAATTTAATTGTAAAGGGGGGACTCAATATGGAAGAACAAATCAATAAAATTCTAATAGAAAAAGTCAATCCACTTCTAGAGACTCACTATGGTGGTGCTGTTCTTGTGGGATTTGAGAATGGTATCGCAAAAGTAAGATTAACTGGTGCTTGCAGAAGTTGTCCTTCGGCGCAGTACACTACAGAAGATATCATAAAAGAAATACTCATGAGTGAGTTGCCGGACATCAAGGATGTGGTTCTTGACATGTCAGTAAGCCAAGACTTAATGGATATGGCCAAAAAAATTCTCAATAAAGAAGTATAACGTAAATATCTATAAATGGCACAAATATTGCATAATTGAATGGTGTTAACAATTGTGAATTGACGGTTTTGTTAAACTGCTGATTAAACAAACTATTATAAATTTATTAAGGAGTGATTATATTATGGCATTAATGAATGGAGCCCAGTACATTGAAAGTCTCAGGAAGCTTGATATTAAAGTGTACATGTTCGGAGAAAAAATTGAGAACTTTGTCGATCATCCAATGATCAGACCATCCATCAACTGTGTGGCTATGACCTATGATTTAGCTCATGAAGCAGAGTATGAAGACTTAATGACAGCAAAATCCAGCATAACTGGCAAAAAAATCAATCGTTTTGCACACCTTCATCAGAGCACTGATGATTTAAGAAAAAAAGTTAAGATGCAAAGGCTTCTTGGTCAAAAAACAGCATCATGTTTCCAAAGATGTGTAGGGATGGATGCTTTTAATGCTGTATTCTCAACAACTTTTGAAATCGATCAAAAATACGGAACCAAGTACCATGAAAATTTTATTAAGTACTTGACCTTTATACAAGAAAACGATTTTATCGTAGATGGCGCTATGACAGATCCAAAGGGAGACAGAGCCCTTTCGCCAAGCCAGCAGCCAGATCCTGATATGTTTCTTCGCATTGTCGAAAAAAGAGCAGATGGAATTGTTGTCAGGGGTGCAAAAGCGCATCAGACAGGCTCCATTAACTCACATGAGCATCTCATTATGCCTACAATTGCCATGACAGAAGCGGACAAGGCTTATGCGGTATCTTTCGCAATTCCTTCTGACGTGGACGGTCTTTACATGATTTATGGCAGACAATCCTGTGATACAAGGAAAATGGAAGAGGGCGCTGATATAGATCTTGGCAATAAGCAATTTGGCGGCCAAGAAGCTCTCGTTGTTTTTGATGATGTCTTTATTCCAAATGACAGAATTTTCATGTGCGAAGAATGGGATTTCGCAGGGATGCTCGTTGAGAGATTTGCTGGATATCACAGACAAAGCTACGGCGGCTGCAAGGTTGGCGTGGGAGACGTTCTGATTGGTGCCGCTGCTGTTGCAGCTGACTTTAATGGCGCGGACAAAGCATCACACGTAAAAGACAAATTGATTGAAATGACCCATCTTAATGAAACATTATATTGCTGCGGTATTGCGTGTTCTGCTGAAGGTTCACCAACAGCAGCAGGCAACTACCAAATTGATCTTCTACTTGCTAATGTCTGCAAGCAGAACGTTACAAGATTCCCCTATGAAATCACCAGATTGGCTGAGGACATTGCTGGTGGACTTATGGTTACTATGCCTTCCGAAAAAGATTTTAATTCTGATTTAAAGGTTGGCAGTATGACCATTGGGGAAACGTGCAACAAATATTTCAAAGGCAACGGAAAAGCATCTGTTGAGAACAGAATGCGTATCCTGAGATTTATTGAAAATATGTGTCTAGGTTCTTCTGCCGTTGGGTATAGAACGGAATCCATGCATGGTGCAGGTTCGCCGCAGGCACAGAGAATCATGATTGCGAGACAGGGAAACATTGCGCATAAAAAAGAACTAGCCAAAAAAATAGCTGGCATTAAAGAATAATCTGCAAGGATTTCTAGAAATGGGGCCGCCGGACTAGCTCCGGCGGTTCATTTAATATAAGGTCGAGGAAGAAACTTAATGAAATATGGTATTAAATTCTGTGGTGGCTGTAATCCGAGATATGAACGTGGAAGCGCCTTCAAGTCTATAATTGCAGATCTTCCGGATAAAGTGAATTTTGAAATAGCTAGGGAAGAAGTTGACTACGATGGACTGCTTGTCGTTGCTGGCTGTTCAAACTGTTGCCCAGAACTAAAGGGTTACAAAGTAAAAAGGAAACCGATAAAAATGTGGGACGAAAAACACATTGATCAAGTAAAAGTAGAAATTCTAAAGGAGGTTGATGTCACTTGAGTTGGAAAGAAATATACAAAAGCAGGTTATGTACGGCAGAAGAGGCGGTCAAGAATATCAGATCTGGAGACACTGTCGTTTTGGCCCATTGTGTGGGCGAGCCACCCGTGGTCGTTGATGCCATGGTAGCAAACTATAAACAATATGAAAACGTGGAAATTAAGCATATGGTTAGCCTAGGAAAAGGGGGATATGCCCAACTAGGCATGGAAAAACATTTCCGTGTAAATCCTATGTTTGCCAGCGCCAATGTCAGAAAAACCATTTCTGAAGGACGTGGGGATTTTACACCATGCTTCTTTCATGAAGTGCCAAAAAATTTACGCAATGGCAAATTGAAAATAGATGTTCTTTTAGCCATGGTAACACCACCGGACGAACACGGCTATTGCAGTCTTGGAACCTCCGTCGACTATACGCTTCAAGCAGTAAAATCAGCAAGGACGGTTATCGTTCAGGTCAATGACCAATTTCCACGTACTTACGGCGAGTCTTTTGTACATATCTCAGAATTCGATCATATTGTGGAGGCTTCTCATCCGATTGTTGAATTACAACCCCCAAAAATTGGAGAAATTGAAGAAGCTATTGGTAGAAACTGTGCTACTCTTGTTTCGGATGGATCAACACTGCAACTTGGCATAGGCGGCATACCTGATGCGGTCATGCTTTTCTTAAAGGAAAAGAGAGATTTAGGCATTCATTCTGAAATGATTTCAGACGGCACATTGGCTCTTTATGAGGCTGGAGTAATCAATAATAGTAAAAAATCCTTCAATAAGGGGAAGATGACGGTTGCTTTTCTTATGGGGACACAAAAGCTTTATGATTTTGTAAATAATAATCCTTGTGTTGAAGTGAGACCTGTTGATTATGTTAATCATCCAGCTGAAATAATGAAGCAATATAAAATGGTTTCAATCAATTCCTGCATACAAGTTGACCTTCAAGGCCAGGTTGTTTCTGAATGCATGGGATTGACTCAGTTTAGCGGTGTTGGCGGTCAGGTGGACTTTGTACGCGGAGTCAGCATGGGAGAGGACGGTAAAGCGATTATAGCTATGCCTTCTGTCACCGTCAAAAAAGATGGCACAATGATTTCTAAAATCGTTGCCTTTGTTGATCAAGGGGCAGCGATTACCACATCGAGAAATGATGTGGATTATATCGTCACCGAATATGGCATTGCACCAATGAAAGGCAAAAGCCTAAGAGAAAGAGCTAAAAATCTGATCAATATTGCGCACCCTGACTTTAAAGAAGAACTCATGGCAGAATATGAATTAAGATTTCACATGGAATTCTAGCACAAGGCCAGAATTCATCCGTTAAACAGGAGGTTATTATTATGCAAGCTTTGAGAATAGCACCGAGAATTCACATTTTTGATACTTTTAAAGAATTTGCCGACGAATTCAAAATCGGAAAGAACGATTTGGTATTGACCCATGAATTTCTCTATGAGCCATTCATGAAACCACTTGGCATTGAAACAAACTATATATTTCAAGAAAAGTATGGTATGGGCGAGCCTTCAGATGAAATGATTGACGCCATTACAGCTGAAATGAAAAAAATTAAGTTTGATAGAATTATTGCCTTTGGCGGAGGAACTATTATAGATATCGCCAAATTATTTGCACTTGATATTCCAGATCGCTCTATAGAATTATTTGAAGGTGTTGTGCCACCTGTCAAGATCAAGGATTTGGTTTTAGTACCGACAACCTGTGGCACTGGAAGTGAAGTGACGAATATCTCTATCGCTGAGCTCAAGTCCAAGCATATTAAGAAAGGACTTGCTGTAGATCAGATGTATGCCGAGCATGCCGTTCTGATTCCAGAAACCATCAAAGGACTCCCTTATAAGTTTTTCTGCACAAGTTCAGTAGATGCTCTGATTCATGCCGTTGAATCTTTCGTATCTCCAAAGGCAACGCCATATACTGAACTATTCTCCTTAAAGGCAATTGAAATGATTGTATCTGCATATAAGCAGATTGCTGAAAAAGGAGAAGAGGAAAGATTTAATCTGCTCAAAGAATTTGCAATAGCATCAAACTATGCGGGTATTGCTTTTGGCAATGCTGGTTGTGGTGCCGTTCACGCACTTTCTTATTCTATCGGTGGAGCTTTCCATGTAGCTCATGGAGAAGCAAACTATCAGTTCTTCACAGAAGTATTCAAAATGTATAATAGAAAGAAGCCGGTAGGAAAGATCGAGGAAGCAAATCGCGTCATAGCAAACGCTTTGGGCGTTGACCCAAGCGGAGATGTTTATGGTGCACTTGAAATTTTGCTAAACAAAATAATAGCTAAGAAACCACTAAAAGAATATGGTATGGTAGAAGCTCAAATTATAGAATTCACAGACAGTACCATCGCCAACCAGCAGAGACTTCTTGGCAATAACTATGTGCCATTTACAAGAGACGAGTTCATAGAAATATTCACAAACCTATATTAGAGAGTTCAAAATCCTAGATATGATAGTAATTCAAAGTATAATATAATAAAGATAAGGCTTGAGCCCGTATTAATCGAAATTAATACGGGCTCAAGCTAAATAGGTCAGATTATATTTCTGATCGCTGCCATATTTCCTGAGATTTTTCGGCTTGGGCTGTCAACATGCGTAGACCGCTGATAGTCTTTAATCCAAGATCACGTGCAGTTAAAAGAAATAGAGTTTCCTCTGGATTATAAACAAGGTCGATAGCCACCTTGGCCCTAAAAGCGCTTTTGGGAATAGGGGATTTCTCAATATCCGGGAACATACCCACAGGTGTACAATTAATCAATAAATCGCAGGTAACGGCATTGCTGAGAAAAAAGTCATAGGAAATGGTATGAAATGCATGAAATTTTTCCTTGCTGGTACTCAGAACAGTGATATCTGAAACACCTTGGTCAAGAAGCGCTTTTATAACGGCTTTAGCTGCACCGCCAGAACCAAGAACAACGGCAGTACTGCCCTTGATCGTGATGTCGTTTTCTAATAACATCGTCAAAAACCCATAATAATCGGTATTATGACCTAATGATTTCCCTTGGTCAAAGGAAATGGTATTCACGGCACCGATATACTTTGCTTCGGGCGTTAATCCATCAAGATAAGGAATGACGGCTTCTTTGTAGGGGACTGTAATATTTAAACCATTATATTTTGCTACTTTTAATAAGGCAGGAAAAGTTTCATTAAATTGATCTTTTGCTATTTCAACAAGTTCGTAAAAGCCACTGATTCCGTCTTTTTGCATTAGTTCCATATGAATTTCCGGGGAAAAGCTGTGACCCAGTTTTTCTCCGACAAGTCCGAATTGATAGGTCATTATTGTACCTCATTATATTCTCTTGCTTTATGTTGAAAAGATGTATCCGCTGATGATTTTGGAGACATAATATATCAACTAGTTTCTATTATACCTAAAATATGCCTAAAAGTCTAATTTTTATTGTGCATCGGTTGGAAATACACTATAATGAGATAGAAAACGTGTAGAATATGAGATAGAAAATGTGAAAATATGAGATGGAAAAGTGTACAATATGAGATGGCAAATGTCGAAAATATGAGCTGTTAAAATTGTTATATTTAATAAATAGGAAGATTGTGGAGGAAAGCTATGAACCATATCATTATTACTGATACTTGTTATACAATCAGAAAAGGAGCAAGAGAAGCTTTATCTGGGAACTGGAAATCTGCAATGCTGGCAACGTTGCTATATTTGGCGGTAATTCTGATACCGACGTTTATGGCCATTCAATTATTTGGAAAAGATTTCGGAACTGGGGTAGCTAATCTATACACTTTTATTGTACAGGGCGCTTTTATGCTGGGGTACGCATTTTTTATAATAAAACTTTTTAGACAGCAGCCCGCATCACCTTCGGATGTTTTTTATGGATTTGAACACTTCGGAAAAGCCTTTTTCCTGTCCTTTATGATGATGTTGTTTATCCTGCTTTGGAGTTTGCTGCTGATTATCCCAGGAATCATTGCATCCTATCGCTATCGTTTGGCTTACTATATTATGCTTGATCATCCTTCGATTGGCGTACTTGAAGCAATAGAAGAAAGTAAAAGACTGATGCGTGGCAACAAAGGAAAGCTGTTTCTACTCGATCTAACCTTTATTGGCTGGGGGATACTCTCTATACTTACTTTCGGACTGGGCATGATTCCACTAATGCCCTATATGTCGACCGCAACAGTTGTATTTTATGAATTGGCAAATGGAAACATCACTGAAAGAACCGCTCAGTTATCCTATGAGTCTAAGACTGATTAATAATCCTATGAGTCTAAGACTGATTAATAATCCTGATCATCATCGCAGGATGATCCTTCTTTTTCAATTATAGGATGTTCTCCATCAATCAAAGAGTCATCATAGTCGTCGTCATCGCTTTCGTCATCATAATCATCGGCTTCGATAGGCGTGATTCGGTCATCCGTAAGAAATTCCAGAATATGGGTAAAATCATAATCGTATTTATCGTCGCCTAGTTTTTCTAGTCTGAAAAGCGTGAGGGCATCAAAAAGACAAAGTTCTGAGGTTAAGTCGTCGCTTATGCGGCGACATTTTACTATGCTGTCAAAGATATACCAATTTCTAAACCTGAAGAGCTCCTCAATGTAAAATACGCGATCCTGCTTGGTATCAGATTCTTGAGCTGCGTCACACAGCATGGTTTTGACGTTGTAAAGAAGTGAATACAGGTTCATGGCATCATCGGGAACTCCTTGAATTAAATCTTCAAAGAAGTTGTCAGTAAGTTCAGTAAGAATTGGCGTAGCTACCTCTGCGAGTACTTTGTAAAACAAATCATAGTCTATTTCTTCCGGGCACTCCATTAGCGCAGAAAAATGTTCGAAAAATTCAAATTCATCCAAATTATCAATCTCAATAATTTCCATTAATTCATCTATTCTCATCATAAAACCTCAAATTCATAAAATGAAACTTATAAGACGTCCAAATCAAAGTTTTTAAAAGCCACTTTGAATTCGGAATTTTCAAAAATTCTGTTAATCATATTGATGAAATTTTCCGATAAATCGCTGGCATAAAAAATATTTCCTAAGCCAGATGGAGATGCATAAAGATCATATTTTTTTAGAGCACTGTCAATACTACTTATGATTTCTTCTGAGGGATTTATAATTCGGACCCCAGGGTATAGCTTTTCAAGATTTTTTCGTATAAGCGGATAATGGGTGCAACCAAGTACTAAGGTGTCGATTTTATTATAGGCTATAAATTGATCTAAATAATACTTAATGGACAAATCCATAATGTCATTTTGTATAATGCCTTCTTCAATGAGAGGAACAAAAGTAGGACAGGCTGTTGAAAAAATGCTAAGGTTCGGGTTTAGCGTTTCAATGGAGTCATTATACGTCTTGCTTTTTATGGTCACCTTTGTCCCTATTATGCCAATCGCATTTGATGAGTCACAGGAAGAGACGACCTTGTCAACAGCTGGCTGAATAATGCCAAGAACGGGAATGTCTGGATACCTTTTTATTAAATCTGGTAAACAAGTTGAGGTCACTGTATTGCAAGCAATGACAATCATTTTAACCTGATTTTGAACTAAAAAGTCAGCGATTTGCATCGAGAAAGCCTTAATAGTTGCTGGCGCTTTAGAGCCATAGGGTGTCCTTGCAGTGTCACCGAAGTAAATTATCTTTTCATTGGGCAGAGCCTTCATCAGATATGGGATACAGGTGAGGCCACCTAGCCCGGAATCAAAGAAGCCGATGGGTCTATTGTCCATGATATTATGTCCTTTCATTTACCTAGTCGTTGTTTGCTGATATAATGTATTATAATCTAAAATATAGGAGGTTTCAAATGGGACTGGATAAAAAAATAAAAAAAAGAGAAGAGATACTGGCGCAATATAAGTGGCATATTGAAGATATGTATGCTAACGAAACTCTTTGGGAAGAAGATTTTGTCAAGGTCAAGGCAGCAGCAGAATTATTCATAGGTTTTTCGGGCCAGCTTTCCGATAGTTCAGAAATACTTTATGAAGCGCTGCATGAAAAAGACGAAATTTATAGAGTCTGTGAGAAAATCTATGTCTATGCGCGAATGAAAAAAGATGAAGATAACCGGGTCGATCGCTATCAGAGCATGTGCGATAGGGCGCAGGGGCTAATCGCTGAAACTTCAGCATTTATGTCATTTTTTGTCCCTGAACTGCTCGAAATAGAAGAGGGTGTACTAAAGCGTTTTATGTCTGAGAACGTAGACATAAAGGTTTATAGCCATTTAATAAACGACCTAATCCGCCAAAAGGCTCATGTCTTATCAAAAAATGAAGAAAATATCATGGCACAGATCAGTGAACTCACATCTGCGACTAACAGCATTTTCAGTATGATTAATAATGCGGATATCAAATTCGGAAGCATCATCGATGAGGATGGAGATGAGGTGGAACTCACTCATGGCAGATATATTGGCTTCATGGAATCTGATAATAGAGAAGTGCGAAAAGCAGCCTTTTCTAAAATGTATGGCGCCTTCGAACGACAAAAAAACACCCTCGCTACGACCTATAACTACAATACCAAAACAGATGTGGTCATGGCAAGAATTAGAAGGTACGAATCGTCAATACAAGCTAGCCTAGATGGGGACTGCATACCTCTTACAGTTTATGATAACTTGGTGTCGACAGTCAACGGCAGATTGGATCTACTTCATCGTTATATTGAGGTTAGGAAACATTTGCTTAAAATTGATGACGTGCATATGTATGACATGTATACGCCCCTTGTACCTTCCTCAAACCAAAAGGTTGACTATAAATCCGCTTTGGACATTATGAGCAAAGGTCTTGCGCCACTGGGTGAAGCGTATATTGACCAAATGAATAAAGGTCTTACGACAGGCTGGATCGATGTTTACGAAAATGAAGGCAAAACTAGCGGAGCCTATTCTTTTGGGAGCTATGACAGTTTGCCTTACATACTGTTAAACTATAACAATAAACTGAAGGATGTATTCACTGTAGCTCATGAAATGGGGCATTCCATGCATTCTTTTTATACCAGGTCAAATCAGCCTTATGTATATGGGGGACACTCTATTTTCACAGCTGAGGTGGCCTCTACTGTTAATGAGGTTCTCTTAATGCAGCATTTGCTAGAGAACGCGAAAAATAAAGAAGAAAAACTTTATCTGCTGAATCTTTATATTGAAGAGTTCAGAACAACCTTGTTTCGTCAGACCATGTTCGCAGAATTTGAAAAATCAACTCATGAAGAAATTTCTAATGGTGGCGTACTCACGCCGGACTGGTTATGTGAGAGCTATAGTGTCTTAAATAGAAAGTATTTTGGTAATAAAGTGATTTATGATCCTGAGATTTCAATGGAGTGGGCACGTATACCACACTTTTATAATGCTTTCTATGTCTATAAATACGCAACTGGATATTCGGCGGCGATAGCGCTTTCTGATAAGATTCTAAATGAAGGATCAGCCGCAAGAGACAACTATATCAAATTCTTAAAATCAGGAGATAGTGATTATCCTGTAGAATTATTAAAAAAAGCTGGCGTTGATATGATGGGACCTGAAGCAATAATAAAAGCCATGGACACATTTGAAAACCTCATTGTGGAAATTGAAAAAATTGTATAAACTGAACCAGTAGGATATTTTTAGCAAGAGAGAGTAAATTATTTGCAAGAAGAAAATTTTAACAAAAGAGAAGGGAAACATCATCATGTCACTAGAGAATAGGCTCATTAATGTTTTCGCCAACGAAAACGCTGTCTCCAGAGAAATAAAGCGTTTACTAAAGCAGAAGCTGGAAAAAAGCGGATTTGTGGTTCCCAGGGAGTTTGACCCTTGTTCTGAACTGGTTATTTGCGTTGGCGGAGATGGATCCTTTTTACACACCTTAAACCGATATGATTTTCCTGAAATTCCTTTTGTAGGCGTTAATACAGGGCATTTGGGCTTTTTTCAAGAAATTTATCCTGATCAGCTGGATGAGTTTATTTTCAAATACAAAAAAGGAGATTATTCTATCCAGGAATTCAAGACCATTGGCGCATATATTAGCAGCGGTAAGGAGAAAACCAGATTAAGAGGCCTAAATGAAATTGTTATAAGAGGGGATAAGTCAATTACGGCACATTTAAATATTTCTATTGGGGATAGTTTCGTTGAAAGATTCAGCGGAGATGGTATTCTTGTTGCAACACCAGCGGGTAGCACCGCTTATAACTACGCTCTTGGTGGATGTATCGTAGACCCCAGGTTGAGCCTGCTTCAAATCACACCAATTGCGCCCATGAATACAACGGCGTATCGGTCCTTTACATCCAGTCTGATCGTTCCTCCAGAACTATCCATTAACATTTTTCCGGAATACACTTCTGAGAGCACCATTTTGATTATTGTCGATGGGATGGAATATCGATATCAAGAAATAACAGATATTTCTATTAATTTTTCTAAGACTAGGGTTAAGATGATTAGGCTCGCAAACTACGATTTCTGGAACAAAGTAAAATCAAAATTTTTGTAGGTGGCTCGTATGGTGAATAAAAAATTTAGCTATATCGTAACAAAAAATGACGAAAAGCTCCTGGTTAAGGAGCTTTTAAAACGTCGCTTAGGATTTTCATCAAGACTCATGAGAAAATTGAAGAACCTGGGCGGTGTCTATAAAAACGATGAGCCTGTAAAAATGAACGCACCGCTAAGAATTGGAGATGTTGTCAGTATCAGTCTACCAGAAGAGGAGAGCGCGTTTATTGCTCAGGATATAGCCATAGAAGTTGCCTATGAAGACGAAGATCTTTTATTGATCAACAAACAACCAGGGATTGTTGTACATCCAACGAAGGGACATCCGGCTGGGACCATTGCAAATGGACTTATGCGTTATATGGAGACCACGAAACAAAGCTTTAAAATCCGATTTGTGAACAGACTCGACATGGATACATCAGGCCTGGTCATTGTTGCCAAAAATTCCTTTTGTCAGGATGAGTTGTCTAAACAAATGTCTGCAGAGACGATCACAAAAAAATATATTGCAGTTGTTAAGGGAGTAATAGAAGCTGAAGAGGGAACCATCAACCTACCTATTGGCAAAGCTAATGAGGGAGATGTGAAGAGGTCGGTTCATGATGAAGGCATGGCATCCATAACGCATTACAAGGTTCTTGAGAGATTTACAAAAGGATATACACTAATTGAAGTCAAATTGGACACCGGCAGAACCCACCAAATACGCGTACACATGGCGCATATAGGATATCCAATAGTTGGGGACAATTTATATGGAAAAGAAGAAGTCTTTCTTATAGAGCGGCATGCCTTGCATGCAAAATATTTAAGCTTTAATCATCCGGTTAAAGATCATATCGTTTCCGTGGATACGGATATCCCGGAAGATATGGCCAAACTAATTCAAAAAATCAAGACGATTTCATGAAAAGGTAAGGAATGAGTTATAACTCAATATGGCTTATAAGAGGTAAGGATAGAGGCTAACAAGAGGCTAAAATTACTGAAATATATGGGTTAAGTGGTTGACTTAGCTGATCAAAAGGAGTAAAATATATTAATAATTTCAACCCGACAAGTTTTTTATATGGTTAATTTTTTAAAAATAGAAGGAGTGTAATTAAAATGGCAAGGATGTATTACGAAAAAGACGCAGATTTAAAATTATTGGATGGTAAAAAAGTTGCAATCATAGGATATGGTAGCCAAGGGCATGCACATGCGCTGAATCTTAAAGAAAGCGGAGTGGATGTCATAGTTGGATTATATGAAGGTAGCCCTTCTATTGAAAAGGCTAAAGCCGCAGGGATCAAGACAGCCTCTGTAGCAGAAGCTGCTAAAGCAGCAGATATTGTCATGATTCTTTTGCCAGATGAAAAACAGAGAAAAGTCTATGAAGAAGAAATCAAACCAAACCTTGTTGAAGGCAATGCTCTGGCATTTGCTCATGGTTTTAACATTCACTTTGACCAAATTGTACCACCTAAAAATGTGGACGTATTTATGGGCGCACCAAAAGGCCCAGGACATCTTGTTAGAAGAGTTTATGAAGAAGGTTTTGGCGTGCCAATGCTTATTGCCGTATATCAGGATTATACAGGTAAAGCCAAGGATCTTGCGCTGGCATATGCTAAAGGCGTAGGCGGTACTAGAGCTGGCGTTATAGAAACAACATTTAAGGAAGAGACGGAGACAGATTTATTTGGTGAACAATGCGTACTTTGCGGCGGAGCTACAGAGCTTATTAAAGCTGGATTTGATACACTTACAGAAGCGGGATACCAGCCTGAAATAGCTTATTTCGAATGCCTCCATGAGCTTAAACTGATTGTCGATCTGCTTTATGAAGGTGGATTTGAAAAGATGAGATACAGCGTCAGCGATACGGCAGAATATGGCGACTATGTTGCAGGAAAAAGAATCATTAACCAGGAAACCAGAAAAGAAATGAAGAAAATGTTAGAAGAGATCCAGAGCGGCAAATTTGCAGAAGCTTGGATTATTGAGAACATGACAAATAGACCAAACTTTAATGCGACGAAGAGAAGAGAGCTAGAACATCCAATTGTTGAAGTTGGCAAAAATCTTAGAGGTATGATGTCCTGGATCAAAAAATAACGATTGGGTGAGTAAAATGAAACTAAAAGGTTCGCAAATCATAATGGAGTGCCTCAAAGAGCAAGGCGTCGATATCATATTCGGCTATCCGGGCGGTCAAATCATGCCGCTATATGATGCCTTATATGACTATTTAGATGAGATTAAGCATGTCCTCACAAGTCATGAGCAAGGGGCAACCCACGCGGCAGATGGGTATGCAAGATCTACCGGTAAGGTTGGTGTATGCTTTGCAACGAGCGGTCCAGGAGCTACTAATACAGTTACCGGAATAGCCACTGCCTATATGGATTCTGTCCCGATGATTGTCATCACGGGGCAGGTGCCATTAGCCCTGATTGGTAAAGATGCTTTTCAGGAGGTTGATATTACAGGTATCACGATTCCTATTACGAAGCATAACTTTTTCATCAGCAGAGTTGAGGATATCGCGCCGAGTATTCGCAAAGCTTTTAAAATTACCATGAGTGGAAGACCTGGACCGGTATTGATTGATGTACCCAAAAACTTAATGCTTGAGCTCTGCGAGTATACACCAGAGCCAGCAGCCACAAAAGAAGTCACGGAACCTGTTTTAATTGAAGATGTTGCAGTTATAGCAGATTATATCAATAAAGCCAAGATGCCAGTGATTTATTCCGGTGGCGGCATCATTATTTCAAATTCTTCTAAGGAATTAACGGATTTGGCAGAAAAGGGTGAAATACCCGTAATCAGTACCTTGATGGGTCTTGGTTCTTTTTCCCGCAAAAATCCACTGTCACTTGGCATTGTTGGGATGCACGGCGAAAAGGAATCAAATTTAGCGGTACATTACAGCGATCTAGTTATTGCAATTGGGGCAAGGTTCAGTGACCGCGTGACTGGTGATGTGAGCAGGTTTGCCAAGGAAGCCAATATCATTCACATTGATATAGATGAGTCCGAAATTGGAAAGAACGTCCCTGTTCATAATTATCTTGTTGGGGATATTAAGGATATACTTACCAAACTCATACCTCTGATTGAGAAAAAAGACCGCAGTGAATGGCTGACAAGGATTCAGGGCTGGAAAAAAGACAAAGCAGAAGATTTTGCTGCTTTTAGCCCAGATAATATTTTTAAATCACTTTATAGAAGCCTCGGCGACGAGGTGCTCGTGGTGACTGAGGTTGGTCAGCATCAAATGTGGACTGCCCAAAAATGGCCATTTACTAAGCCCAGAACCTTTATAACCTCTGGTGGATTAGGAACAATGGGATTTGGCCTTGGGGCTGCCATCGGTACGCAAATGGCGAATCCAGGCAAAAGAGTTCTGCATATTGCTGGTGATGGTTGCTTTCGCATGAATTGCAATGAACTCATCACTGTTGCTGCGCAAAAATTGCCTATTATTACCGTAGTGCTTAAAAATGACACCCTTGGTATGGTAAGGCAATGGCAGAAGCTATTCTTTGGCAGGAGATATTCGGCAACGGATCTTCCTGATATTGTGGATTATGTGAAGCTTGCAGAAGCCATGGGACTAAGCGGCTATTTTGCTAAAAATTTGGACGACCTTGAGAGTGCTTTGATTCATGCAAAACAAAATAGTTCGGGATCTGTCATCATATGTGATATTCATATCGATGAAAATGTATTCCCAATAGTACCTCCGGGCGAAGCCCTGAATAATCAGGTTTCGGCGGAATAATCGAGAAAGTAAAAAATATGGGAAATATCGCATTAAAACAAGCAAAAGATTATGAGAAAGGGGTTGCCTTTGCAACCCTTTCTTATGTCATGTGGGGGATATTGCCAATATACTGGAAGGCGCTTGATCCCATTAACCCTGTGCTTATTATGTTTTATAGGCTGGCAATGTCATTTGTTTTCGTTTTAGTCATTGCTGCCATATTTTACAAACCAAGGGAAATAATAGCACCCATCAAAGAAAAGGGCGCTATTGTGAGTTTCATTGCGAGTGGTATTCTGATTTCTTTTAATTGGGGTGTTTATATCTGGGCTGTCAACAATGGTCATATCCTTCAGGCCAGTATGGGCTATTATATTAATCCTTTGATAACTGTTATATTTGGCGTCATTTTTTTCAGAGAAAAACTTAATGGTTATAAAAAAGCAGCCCTGATTATGGCTGGATTAGGTGTTTTAGTGATGCTCATTGGCTATGGTCAGCCGCCTATTGTTGCCCTTAGCTTAGCGCTTTCTTTTGCCTGTTATGGCGTAATTAAGAAGAAGCGTAATGCCAATGCCATTTTGGCTTTGTTATTTGAAACTGTGTTTTTAGCGCCTTTTGTATTGATTGCCATCAGCTATATGGAAGTTCAACAGATGGGACTTTTATATTATGGTACTACCATTCATTATGTATTAATTGCACTCGCAGGCTTTGTAACAGCAATACCTCTTCTTTTATTTGCTGCTGCAGCAAACAGAGTTGATCTAACAACTATTGGCTTTATTCAGTATGTATCACCTACGATTTCCTTACTCCTCGGGGTTTTCGTATATCATGAAACTTTGGACACTGTAAAAATCGCCACTTTTATTTTCATCTGGCTTGCGCTGGTCATTTACATTTACTCAGAACTAAGAGGAAAGTCAGAAAAGGAAATTGAAGAATTTATTTAATTCGCGTTTCGTGTTATATTAGAATACACGATTATAATATACTGGTTAAAATCAAAATTTAAAATAAAAAAGAATGTAGGAATTATAATAATGGAATGTAGGAACCTCGTCAAATCAATTGCTGAAAAATTTGCTGAACTGGGAAACAAAATAAAAATGCGATTCACATATAGTATTGAATTTTATGGGATTCCATTCACAGTACTTCTCCTAATTACGCTTATTGCAGTGCCAATAAAAATCTTTGTTTTTTACCTAGCCATGGGCATATCTTCATATTTTCTACTTGTCTGGCTAGTAAGCTGTCTATTGATTTACCTTCTCTTTGCTTCGTTTGAGAATAAATGGATTCCTGCTGGATTTTTTTTGCTTATCAGTTTTTTAATGTTTGCTGATGCGGCTTACTCCAGTTTTTTTAACAGATACCTTTCCATCAACATGTTGGGTGCTGCTGGCCTTTTGGGCGGAGTAAAGGAAAGTGTCAAAGAGGTGGTTAAGCCTAAGTTTTTCGCCTTGTTTATAGATGTATTTCTCATTTTCAGTTCATTAGTTGCAGGTAAAATTATCAGACACAAGGCAAAGGCAGTTCGTACAGGTTATGAGGTCACTTATTTATCAATTGAAGAACAAAACAGACATAATAATCCGAAAAGTAAAGCAAGCGTGATATTTAACAAAGCGAAACATCCAGTAATTGCAGTACTCTTACTTTGTATCATAATTTCTGGGTTAGGTGGAAGTACTATCTTTGCCTCTATAAATAATCAGGAATTTTTCAGTTTTCACATTCTTGATGTTGCAAATAAAGCTTTGAATCTAAAACGAGGGATGTATGTTGACGAAAATGATCTATGGATTTCAACTGGCTCCTATGAAAAAGAAATCAAAGGGCCGCTTTTCGGTATTGCAAAAGGGCGAAATTTAATTGTTATTCAAGTTGAATCTCTTCAAAATTTAGCCATCAATACCAAGTATAATGGGGAGGAAATAACGCCCAATCTTAATGCATTAATAAAAGACCAGAGCATATATTTCAACAACTATTACGAACAAAGAGGAAGCGGCAATACTTCTGACGCTGAATATGCGACAAATAATTCTTTATATGGCAGTATAAACAGCTACACCTACGGATTATTCTCTAAGAATTATTTCCGGGGACTGCCATGGCAGCTTAAGGAAATCGGCTATAGCACGGCCGCATTTCATGGCTATAAAAAGGATTTTTGGAGCAGGGATACAGCTTACCCAGGGCAAGGCTTTGATCAATTTTATAGCCAGGATAACTTCAATCCAACTTTGATCACGGGTATGGGTATTGATGATACGCCATTCTTTAGCCAGTCCATTGGTTATATGAAGACTATGCAGCAGCCTTTTTACAGTTTTTTAGTCACCTTATCCAATCACTATCCCTATCAGATGCCAAATGAGTATCTGAAAATTCCTCTGAAGGAAGAAGATAAAGGAACTATTTTCGGTTCATATATCAATTCTGTAAATCATACTGATTTTGCCATTGGCCAGTTTATACAAGAGCTCAAGGATGCTGGTCTGTATGATAATTCCATTATTGCCATTTACGGAGATCATTTTGGTTTGACACCTAATGATCCGGAAATATATGCATCTCTTTCACGTTTCCTGGGCAAAAATTATGACTTTGATACCATGATGAACGTTCCCCTCATAATTAACATACCAGGCTTTGATGTTAACAAAACCATCAGTATTTCGGGAGGCCAATTAGATTTTATGCCTACACAAGAAAGAAGACCTGCCCGGCGTGTGGCGCGACCTCGATATGCCGTCGGGGCACGCGTACGCGAAGGCCCTGCGCACGGTGAAAACCTGCGTGGGGTCCGAATGGTGCCGATTTGGCGTGCAGGATTCGACCAACATGGGCATAGAGCTCGAGAAGGACTTGTGGCGCATGTACGCGCCGCACAAGGTAAAACTCGCGGTGTCGGGGTGCCCGCGCAACTGCGCCGAGGCGACGATAAAGGACGTCGGCGTGATCGGCGTCGAATCGGGCTGGGAAATC
>JANYJS010000030.1 GCA_025361765.1 Bacillota bacterium | reverse complement strand
TATTTCCGTTTGGATTTAATGGTGCCCAGACGCGGAATTGAACCACGGACACGTAGATTTTCAGTCTACTGCTCTACCGACTGAGCTATCTGGGCATGTGGTGGGCCTTCAGGGACTCGAACCCCGGACCGATCGGTTATGAGCCGAGCGCTCTAACCAACTGAGCTAAAGGCCCTAAAAAAAGAATTGGTCGGAGTGAAAGGATTCGAACCTTCGGCCCTCTGGTCCCAAACCAGATGCGCTACCAAGCTGCGCTACACTCCGATATTTTATAAAATTGGCAGGGGCAGTAGGATTTGAACCCACGGCACGTGGTTTTGGAGACCACTGCTCTACCAACTGAGCTATGCCCCTATAATGGCTCTCCGGTAAATGGCGGAGAAGGTGGGATTCGAACCCACGCACCAGTTACCCGGTCTAATGGTTTAGCAAACCATCCTCTTGAGCCTACTTGAGTACTTCTCCATCAAAACATATTAAGTTTGTGGCGGAGGGGGTGGGATTCGAACCCACGGTCCCTTTCGGAATCACTGGTTTTCAAGACCAGCTCCTTAAACCGCTCGGACACCCCTCCATAAAAGTCTTGCTATCCTCATTTTACAGATTGGTGACCCATCCGCGATTCGAACGCGGGACACCTTGATTAAAAGTCAAGTGCTCTACCAACTGAGCTAATGGGTCATATGGCTGGGGTAGCAGGGCTCGAACCTACGAGTGACGGAGTCAAAGTCCGTTGCCTTACCAGCTTGGCTATACCCCATTAGTGGCGGCTATAATAGACACAACATTCAGACAAACTGCATAAATTTTGCGTCTTTTTATTAAAATGGTGAGCCCATAGGGATTCGAACCCCAGACACGCGGCTTAGAAAGCCGCTGCTCTATCCAGCTGAGCTATGAGCCCTCACTTGTTGGAGCGGATGATGAGAATCGAACTCACGCTATCAGCTTGGAAGGCTGAAGTTCTGCCATTGAACTACATCCGCAAAAAATTGGAGCGGAAGACGAGATTCGAACTCGCGACCCTCGCCTTGGCAAGGCGATGCTCTACCCCTGAGCCACTTCCGCATATTTTTGGTGGAGGGAGGAGGATTCGAACCTCCGAAAGCTCAGCTAACGGATTTACAGTCCGCCCCCTTTGGCCACTCGGGAATCCCTCCAAATTAAGTTGAATAAGGTGCTATGATCAAACATTATTGGAGCTGGCGATAGGAATCGAACCTACAACCTGCTGATTACAAATCAGCTGCTCTACCGTTGAGCCACGCCAGCATGGTGTCTGATCTTAACTGTCAAAATTTAAATGGCGACCTGGATCGGGCTCGAACCGACGACCTCCAGCGTGACAGGCTGGCATTCTAACCAACTGAACTACCAGGCCATATTTGGTGGGAACAATAGGGATCGAACCTATGACATCCTGCTTGTAAGGCAGGCGCTCTCCCAGCTGAGCTATGCTCCCAAATCAACAATTTTGCTACCTGACACATTTAGAAATTATATAGTGCAGTCTCTCTTATGTCAAGCGAATTTATCTGCTAATCTTATAATTTAAAATGCATTTGGTGACCCCACCGGGAATCGAACCCGGGTTACCGCCGTGAAAGGGCGGTGTCTTGACCGCTTGACCATGAGGCCATAATAAATGGCCCAAAGCCTCTGTTTTTGTGAGCCGATTTTTATATTAGCATACGCCATTTTGCTTGTCAATCAAAATACACACTTTTAGAGCCTTTTTATTTAAACCTTAATTCTTGCTGTTTTCTAAAGCCATTTCAGTGATTTCATCGAAAAATCGGCAGGATCCTGCCGTCATATCCAATAGGAATTGTTTTAATTCTTGAAGTTTGGCGGGTACAACGGATAACGTTACCGCAATCGTTTCGCCGAAAACAGGGCTTTTAAGTTTGAAGCCCAACTCATCCGCCATATTTTGAAGTTTTCCATAATGAGAATAAGCTAAATCAACAGAAAAAACCGCCATTTCCTGATATCGGCAAATGCCCGAAGCTTCAACAGCTAATTTAACAGTGCTGGTATACGCACGAACCAGGCCCCCAGTGCCCAGCTTAATACCGCCAAAATAACGGGTCACTACTACTGCAACATTTGTGAGGCCCTCTTTGACCAACATCTGTAAGATAGGAGCTCCCGAAGTGCCTGAGGGTTCTCCATCATCGCTGGCCCACTGTAGTTCACTTTGTTCCCCTAACACATAGGCAGGCACATTATGCGCAGCGTCCCTGTGGCTGCCCTTAATTGCCGAAATAAAGACCTCAGCCTCCTCTTTAGACCCTACGGGCTTAATATGGCAAATAAAACGGGATTTCTCTATTATCTGCTCAGCCGTAATCTCTTGCCTTACAGTTTTATAACCGATCATACATTTAGCCCTCATATGCACCAATAATTTCCCTTGAATTCTCAAATCGCTCTTGATTGCTTACAATTGAAATACCCCTAATCTAGATGATGCGATATGCCTCAAGTCTGTTATAGTCGGCCAGGGTGAGCTCCACATCAAAAAAGGTGCCTTCTTCCCTGTGCTCCATGGTAATTATTCTAGACTTGCTGCAGATCTGTGAAGAAATGTCTCCTCTGTCATATGGGATGATAAGCCTAATCCTAACACTATCCGAGAAAATATGCTTCTTAACGGTCTTAATCAGAACATCCATATTCTCGCCGCTTTTCGCGGAAATATAAAGGGCTTCTGTGCCTTGAATCAACTCAACTGCAGCCTCAGCGCGATCAATCAGATCCATTTTGTTGAACACTAGGATTTTTTCCTTTTGATCCGCTCCGAGCTCCTTTAGAACTTTATCGGTCACTTCAATGTGAAACTCATAATTAGAGAAGGAAGCATCAACGATATGAAGGATTAGGTCAGCAAAAGAAACCTCTTCAAGGGTGGCTTTAAAGGCCTTAATCAAAGAATGAGGGAGTTTGCTGACAAAACCCACAGTATCAATGAGTATGAATTCTTGATTTGTGTCGAGCTTAATTTTTCTGTGAGCTGTATCTAACGTAGCAAAAAGCATATCTTCTTCAAAAACAGATTTTTCTTCCCCGCCCGTTAGCCTGAGCAGCTCATTCATAATGGCAGATTTACCTGAATTTGTATAGCCAACTAGTGCGACTACTGGTATTTCCGACTTAAGTCTTTTGGACCTTTGCGTATTCCTATGATGTGCCACATCAGCAAGCTCTTTTTTAATGTCATCCATTCTGCTCATGATGTGTCTTTTATCTGTTTCGAGCTTTTTTTCTCCCGGCCCCCGCGTACCAACTCCGCTTCCAGCTCTGGATAAAGATTTACCCATGCCTCTAAGTCTAGGCATTCTATACTGGAGCTGAGCCAGCTCAACCTGAAGCTTGCCCTCTTTTGACACGGCGCGATTGGCGAATATGTCAAGAATCAGAATTGTTCGATCTATAACAAGAATGTCCAGCTTCTCTTCTAGATTTCGCAACTGGATTCCAGTTAGTTCATCATTTACGATAACCATATCTGCTTCCATGTTATAACACATCTCCAGCAGTTCATCCACTTTTCCTTTGCCAATATAGAGTGCCGAATCTGGTCTTTCTTTGTTTTGAACCATCTCTCCGGCCACAGTTATGCCACAGGCCTCTGCCAAACCGTAAAGTTCCTGCATGGCATAGGAAATATCTTTCTGTCCTTGGATTCCCACCAGAATTGCGTTATGGTGCTCTTCTCTTATAACCTCATTGTTTTCATTGAATTGGAGCATAAGCTCACCTCCTAAAGTTAAAAAACCCTCCGTTCCTACAAATAGTTTCGGAGGGTTGAGTTGATATTTATTTAAACGTCCAGCTTGCTTAATTCTTCTGTCAATTTTGCATTGAGAATACGAATATGGGTGCCCTTCATGCCAAGGGACCTAGATTCAATAATGCCAGCGCTTTCAAGTTTTCGCAAGGCATTGACGATGACCGATCTGGTAATCCCCGACCGATCCGCAATCTTACTTGCAACGAGAAGGCCCTCACTGCCGTCTAGCTCTGCAAATATTTGCTGAACAGCTTCTATTTCAGAATAGGATAAAGTGCCGATAGCCATTTGTACTACTGCTCTTCGCCTAGTTTCATCTTCAATTTCAAGGGTTTTCTTTCTGAGTATTTCTATGCCGACAACCGTGGCCCCGTATTCGCCTAAAATAATATCTTCTTCAGCAAACTCAGGCTTATACCTTGTCACAATAAGGGTGCCCAGTCTGTGTCCGCCACCAGTGACAGGTATGATCGTGTGCAATTTATCGTAAGTATCATAATCATATTTAAAAATCTCAAGCGCTTCTTCTGCTCTCAGGTTAATAACTGTTTCAGTTACTTTAAGCAGAGCATCGTTATATTCATTAGGAAACTTCTCTGCACCAGTCTCAGGATCTGTAATGGTTGCGCTATCAGATCTTATTTTATAATGAACGCCAATGACTTTGCCTTTATTATTGGCTACGTAGACATTTGCGTCCATCAAATCACTGAGTATTCCGCAAAGATCATTGAATGAAAAAGCACCTGAACTGCTTTCCTGCAAGACCCAGTTTAATTTTCGCACCTTACTAAGGAGCTCTTTGGACATCTATAAAACCTCCATCCGAATTTGTGTTTTTTACTTTATTTTCCTATTATATACTATTCTTAAATTATTTAAACCTATTTTTTCAATATTGTGAAAATAATATTAATAGGGGATGCTTTCGTGCTGGAAGCCTCCCCTATGATACTATTTTCAATAATTTAATTGAAATTTAAAGGATGAAGCGATCGACATCATCCGCAAGTATACGGTCCATGAATTTCTCCTTGACATAGGTTTCATCTATAGTAATTAATTCTTCCTGCATCTCTGTGATGTTATAGGAGATTTCCTCCAACAATTTTTCCATAACCGTGTGAAGCCTTCTTGCCCCGATATTTTCTGTCTGTTCGTTGATTAAGAAGGCCACAGAGGCAATCTCATCTATCGCTTCTTCTGTGAAATTAACCTTAATTCCTTCGGTTTCAAGCAACATCTTATGCTGTTTGATTAAAGCGTTTTGTGGCACCGTCAATATTTGTCTGAATACATCTTTGGTCAAGCTTTCGAGTTCAACCCTAATTGGAAATCTTCCTTGGAGTTCTGGTATTAAATCTGTGGGTTTGGAAATATGAAAAGCCCCAGCGCCAATAAATAGAACATGATCTGTTTTAACCGGGCCATATTTTGTGTTGACAACAGTCCCTTCCACAATCGGAAGGATGTCGCGCTGAACACCTTCTCTGGAAACATCTGCACCGCCCTTATAGCCCGAAGACGCGATTTTATCTATTTCATCGATAAATATAATCCCATTTTGCTCGGCATTTTCTAGCGCCTCAGAGGTGACTTGATCCATATCGATCAAGTTCTGAGCTTCTTGCTCCCTTAAGATTTTTCTGGCATCCGAAACCTTGACCTTTTTCTTCTTTTTCTTTTGCGGTAGCATATCCCCAAAGATGCTACCTAAACTGACGCTCATACCTTCGTTGCCCATGTCCAGATTGTTCATTGCCTTATTGGTATCCAAAACTTCAATTTCAATGTACTGATCTTCAAGTAGGCCATCCTTAAGCTGCTGCCTGACCTGTCCTCTTGCCAATTCAGTATCGCTGGCTTCCTCAGGTGTTTCTTTTTTATCCTGGATTGGCGCCGCGCCACTCCCTAGGATAAAATCAAAAGGTCCCTTGACGCCAGAGCTCTGAGGTTTTTTCTTCCCGGGAATGATCGCCTCGATGATTTTTTCATTCGCGATCTCTTCTGCAATAGAATATTTCTCCTGTAATCGAATCTGCTTGACCAATCTAATGGAAGCCTCTACTAAATCTCTAACCATAGAATCCACATCTCTGCCAACGTAGCCTACCTCCGTAAACTTTGTGGCTTCGACTTTAACAAAGGGTGCATCCATAAGTTTAGCCAGTCTTCTGGCAATCTCAGTCTTCCCTACGCCAGTAGGACCCATCATGAGTATATTTTTGGGCGTGACCTCTTCTCTCATTTCATCGGGCAAAAGGCTTCTACGATATCGGTTTCTTAATGCAATCGCGACTGACTTCTTGGCTTTTTCTTGACCTATGATGTATTTGTCAAGTTCTCCAACGATTTCTTTTGGAGTCATATTATATATCGCCATATCATTACCCCCTATAATTTCTCTACTGTAATATTATCATTCGTAAAGACGCAGATTGATGCCGCAATTTTCAGCGATTCCCTGACAATCTGTTCAGCGGTCATATCCGTATTTTCATATAGCGCCTTAGCAGCAGCATAAGCAAAATTGCCACCGGAGCCAATGGCTATATAGTTTTCATCTGGTTCTATAACTTCCCCATTGCCGGAAATAAGAAGCAGGCTCTCATGATCAGCGGCAAGCATCAAAGCCTCAAGGTTTCTCATAACCCTATCTGATCGCCAGTTTTGCGCGAGAGCAACTGCCGCTCTCTTTAAGTTCCCGGAGTGTTCTTCAAGCTTCTTCTCAAATTTTTCGGTTAATGTAAAAGCATCTGCCACTGATCCGGCGAAGCCAGATAAGACTGTATTTTTATAAATTTTTCTCACTTTTTTAGCAGAACGCTTCATGACGGTCGTCTGTCCCATTGTTACCTGGCCATCCCCCCCGATGCAAATGTCCTCAGCGCTTCTTCTCACTGCTACGATTGTAGTTGCATGAAACATGGTTTTGTCCCCCTTTATTCTTTATACTTACATTCGGAATTAGAGCATGCATGCTCTGATGTTTTCGTCTTTTTATCAACCAATAACGCTCCGCATTCGGGACAATTCTTATTGATTGGTCTGTTCCAATAAATCTGATTGCAATCCGGATAACCACTGCAACCAAAGAAAACCTTTCCTGTTTTGCCTTTTCTTGCTACGATATCTTTTCCGCACTTTGGGCAGAGAACATCAATCTTAGATACTTTTGCTTTAGTATTCTTACAGTCCGGATAACCACTGCACGCTAAAAACTCTCCATATCTACCATGTTTAACGGCCATAAATTTTCCGCAAAGTTCGCAAATCTCTTCCGTAAGTTCATCTTCTATGACAATCTTCTCGATGGCATCCTCTGCGATAATCAGTTCCTTTTCCAGTATACCATAAAAATCACTGACTATTTCTTTCCAGGCCGTATCTTTAAATTCAACATCATCCAGTTTATCTTCCAAATCCGCAGTGAAGCCTGCATCGACAATCTCCGGAAAGTATTGCTCCATCATATCTGTGACAACAAAGCCAAGATTTGTGGGAATCAAGACCTTCTTATCTCTGATCACATATTTCCGCTCAATCAGCGTACCAATAATTGGTGCATAAGTACTGGGTCTTCCGATATTTTTGTCTTCTAGATCCTTGACGAGCCCTGCTTCAGTAAATCTTGTGGGTGGCTGCGTAAAATTTTGATCATTTAATAAATCAACCAATTCTAACTTATCACCAGAGTTGATTCCCGGAAGCATCTTCTCCTCGTCCTCTTCCCCGCCATTGTCATAAATGGTCAGATACCCGTCAAACTTAAGTTTTGATCCAGAAGCTTTGAATGTATAGCCATTGTTAATAATATCAACACTTACCGAGTCATAAACAGCGATCGCCATTCGGCTTGCTAAAAATCTGGTCCAGATTAGTTTATAAAGGTTATATTGATCTTTTGTCAGAGAATCTTTGATGCTATCGGGATGAAGGCTGATAACACTAGGTCTTATAGCTTCATGGGCATCCTGAACGTCCTTTTTTTTGTTGCTGAAAACTGTATTGCCCAAATATTTTTCAGAATATTTTTCCGTGATGTAGTTTAACGCCGCATTATGGGCTTCATTAGAAATTCGTACGGAATCCGTTCTGATATAAGTGACCAGTCCGATTATTCCCTGGCCTTTAATCTCAACCCCTTCATAAAGCTGCTGGGCGATCAACATGGTTTTCTTGGTGAAATAGCCAAGTTTATTAGACGCCTCCTGCTGAAGGCTGCTGGTTGTGAATGGCGCTGAAGGTTTTCGAATTCTCTCTTTTTTGTCAACTTTTTCAACTACAAAATTTCCCCTGTCTATAGCCGCTAAAACGACTTCAGATTCTTCCTTGCTGTTTAAAACAATTTTTTGGCCATTATATTCAGCCAGTTTTGCTGAAAATTGCTTTTTACCAGCAGTAAAAAGAGCCGTCATCGTCCAAAACTCTTTGGGGATAAAGGCAAGTATGATTTTTTCTCTATCGCATATAATCTTTAGTGCCGCTGATTGAACACGACCGGCACTAAGGCCTCTCTTTACTTTTCTCCAAAGAAGTGGACTGATTTTATAACCTACTAACCTGTCGAGTACGCGCCTGGCCTGCTGGGCATCCACCAATTTTTTATCTATCGGACGAGGTGACTTAACCGCTGCTTGAATGGCCTCCTTGGTAATTTCATTAAAAACTATTCTGCAGGCATCCTGCTCATTTACTCCTAATAAATAGGCAATATGCCAAGAAATCGCTTCGCCCTCTCGGTCAGGGTCAGTTGCCAGTAGGATTCTCTTTGCGCCCTTGGCTTCCTTGCGCATAGCCTTTATGACATCGCCTTTTCCTTTAATGGAAATATATTGCGGTTCAAAGTTGTTCTCTAGGTCAATACCCAGCTTGCTCTTTGGCAAATCTCTGATATGGCCTACTGAGGCAACCACTTTATATTTACTGCCTAAAAATTTTCCTATAGTTTTTGCTTTTGATGGAGATTCTACTATGACAAGAGATTTTTCACTCATTATGCACCTCACTGCTTTAGAAAACTACTTTACAAGAACTGATTATATTGGCTTGAATACTATTTTGCAATAAATATTTTGCCTTGGGCTGTTTCGACGATTCCTTTTATTTCAAGAATTGTGACTAATGCATGAACCTCCGAAACCGTTTTCTTAGTCATTTTGCATAGCGCATCTGTCGTCGCGAAGCCCAGTTCTTTAAGTGCTTCAAAGATCGTCAATTCATCTCGCCCCAGCTTTTCAGGCAGAAAATCTTCTTTTGCTTTTTCGTTTTGAAGGCCGAGTTCTGAGATCATATCCGCGATTCGGATTAGAGGCGTTGCGCCGTCTTTGATGAGTTTGTTAGTGCCTATGCTGTAAATGCTATTGATGTTTCCGGGCACGGCAAAAACTTCCTTTCCCTGCTCCAGAGCGCAATCAGCCGTAATCAAGGAGCCACTGTTTAGACCGGCTTCTGTTACAATCAAACAAATGGACATTCCGCTGATTATTCTATTGCGTCTCGGAAAATTTCCAGCCATGGGCGGCATGCCAGGCGGAAACTCTGAAATAACGGCCCCATTCTCAATAATCGAGGCCATCAATTTGCGGTTTGATGGCGGATAGCAGATATCCGGGCCGCAGCCTAATACAGCTATGGTTCTTCCACCTCCTGACAATGCTCCTATATGGGATGCGCTGTCAATACCGTATGCCATTCCGCTGATCACTGTCACATCATATTCTGCTAGCTTTTTCCCAAGACCTTCAGATACCCATTTCCCATAGGGTGTCGCTTTTCTTGCGCCTACAATGGCAACTGCATCTTTGTCTCTTTCATGGATATTTCCTTTGTAGTATAGAACAATCGGTGGATCCCAAATATCGAGTAGCCGCTGAGGATAGTGTCCATCTCTTATCGTTACAATACGGATGTCCAGTCTTTTATTATCCTCCATTATCTTCTGTGCTAAAGTAATATCCCTTCGCAGCAACATTTCTGCCGCCTTCTTACTCAATCTGTCTAGAATTTGTAATGATTCCATCAAAGACGTTATAGGCTGCTCAAATACATTTTGGCTATTACCAAATAGATCAAGCAATTTCAACTGATTTTTAAGCCCCAATCCCTCGAGGGTCGATAGCCAAAGGTCATAGATCGGATCGTTCATAGACTTCACTTAAATCCCCCTGTATTTTTTATCAAGGCTTCGGTATTGGATAGCTTCGGCCACATGAGGAAGTTTTATCTGTTCTTTTCCTTCCATATCAGCAATACTTCTAGCCAGCTTAATGATTTTATTATAGGCACGGGCACTTAGTGCCAGTTTTTCAAAGGCATTTTCCAATAAGTCTCTTGTCTCCCTATCAATGTTGCAGTACTTTTTGATTAAGGCAGGTGTCAACTGAGAATTGTAAGATATGGTTTCATTTTGATAACGATCAATTTGAATTTGCCGGGCTGCTTCAACCTCTTTTCTCATATCTTCAGAGGTCCGCCCTTGATAGTTTCTTGTGAGCTCCTGGTACTGAACCGGTAAAATCTCAAGGTGCATATCCAGTCGATCAAACAAAGGTCCTGATATCTTAGACATATAATTATGGATTTGGCCCATAGTACAGCTACATTCATGGGTCGTATCGCCATAGTAACCGCACGGACATGGATTCATACTGGCCACAAACATAA
Organism: Bacillota bacterium; assembly: GCA_025361765.1. Taxonomy (GTDB): domain Bacteria; phylum Bacillota; class Clostridia; order Peptostreptococcales; family Anaerovoracaceae; genus JBBRXH01. The sequence continues at coordinate 9,932 of JANYJS010000030.1, read as the reverse complement.
ATTTTGAGGGAAATGTGATGACGCCGCCAGCTCTTGCAATGGTTATTTTCTCATCCTCAATAGGTTGCCGTAATAATTCGAGAATGTTTCTGGTAAATTCCGGCAATTCATCAAAAAAAAGAACCCCATGATGCGATAGGGAAACTTCCCCAGGCTTAGGGTTTCTTCCCCCTCCGACAAGGGCAGATTGTGTAATCGTATGATGTGGGGCGCGAAATTGGCGCTGAGAGATGACTGGTCTCTGACTGTTCAATTCCCCTGCAACGCTATAAATTTTAGTCACTTCCAATTTTTCTTCATATGTCAAACCTGGCAATATTCCTGTAATTCGGCGAGCCATCATCGTTTTGCCAGAGCCTGGCGGGCCAATCATCAGCAGATTGTGGCTTGCAGATGCAGCTATTTGAAGGGCTCTTTTAATGGTTTCCTGTCCTGAAACCTCAGAAAAATCATCACTTGCGGAGCATGACACAAATTTTTCACTGGCTTTTCCATTGTAGGGTTCAATAGCATTTTCATGCATGAAGAAGTTAACGACCTCTGACAGATTTCTGACGGGATAAAGCGCTATGGCATCGATTACAGAAGCTTCCTCCGCATTCGCCATAGGCAGGATAATCTTCTTTACGCCTTTATTGCGAAGACCCATAACAAGAGGAAGCGCCCCTTTGACGCCTCTAATTTTACCATCAAGTGACAGTTCCCCAATAAATGCGCATCCCTTTGATTGATTAGGTTTTATTAATCCAGAAGCTATTAAAATGCCAATAGCTATAGGAAGATCAAATTGGGTGCCTTCTTTTCTGGTATTTGCAGGGGATAAATTTACGGTAATTCTTTTTGCAGGAAATTTATAGCCTGAATTGCTTATAGCAGCCCTAATGCGTTCTTTTGACTCTCGCACCGACAAATCTGGAAGGCCAACAACCTGAAGGCTCGGAAGGCCATTGGCCAAATCTATTTCCACTGTTATAACTTCTGAATCCAAACCAATAAGTGAACCACTGATGACCTTAGCAAACATGCCCAAATTCCTCCTTAATAAGTATGGTATATTTTACCATACTTATTAAATATTGTCAATATATGGCATTTTCTATATGATTAATATAGGTCTCCCCATCAACCCTTAAAATTTCTATGACGTCAACCCGAATATCAGCTTCCATTACATTATTTAGGAGCAAATAAAATTGCGCCGTCCTTAATATATGCCTTTTTTTAATTTTGTTTATCGCTTCAGAAGGGCGACCAAAAGCGAGACTATTTCGTGTCTTCACTTCGAAAAAGCATAAAAGGTCTTCAAACCGAGCTATGATATCTATTTCTCCAGCTTTGCAGCGAAAATTACATTCTACAATCACATAGCCAAGTTTCTCAAGATACCGAACCGCTTTTTGCTCTCCCCAGTCACCAAGTTTCATTGACACCTCCGGAAATTTAATGACTTAAATTTATCATTTTATTCCATAAATGTCAAATTTATATAATATCTATCTTCTAATATAAGATCAGAAATTTATAATCATAATCTTCTTATGGATTATTCACCATTTATATATGCTCAACAATGTCTATAAATTCTTTATTGTTTTTACGCACGTATTTCATAGTCGCAGAGTCACCATGTCCTGGATAAATCGTGATTTCATTTTCCCACAAATTAATTTTTTCTATGATAGACCTCTTCATATCATCCTGTGACCCATCCAAAAGGTCTGTTCTACCTAGGTCTACATTAAATATCGTATCTCCTGTAAAAGCGACCTTACTCTTTTCTGAGAATAAGCAAATGCTTCCCCGGGTATGTCCTGGCGTGTGAATCACCAAAAGGGATTCTTCACCAAGGTTTAATAAATCTCCATCAGAAAGCATAACATCTACATTACTTTTATACATATCCACATCTCCCCAATGTAAGTAAACCTTGCAGTCTATAGTAGCACGAATTTTATCAACTGCTCCGACGTGATCATAATGATGATGCGTCAAAATAATGCCCAACAATTTAATATTGAGCTCCGAGACCAACTTCAGGAATTTCTCAGGATTATAGCCAGGGTCGATGATATAACCCGCTCCGTCTATTTTGTCATATAAAACATACCCATTACTTTCAATATTTCCGCCTACTATTCTTTTGATTTTCATGCTGTTTTCCCTTTCAATATTATAGAATTTAGCCAAGTTTTTGAACTCTGGAGTATATTTTCCAGTTTATCTTATTTTTCAATGAAAATAGTTGCTTTAGGTCGAAATAGTGCTAGAATTTACTTTATACTGCAATTTGGTATGATACTTTATTTTAGCTTATTACGAAGGAAACAGACTATATGAAAGTTGCAATTGTTGGTGCTGGAAAACTTGGCATTACCATCACGGAAGCTTTAATGGGAGGAGACAACTCCGTCACCCTCATTGATAAAAATGCAGATCTTTTGCAAAAGATAGGCTCTAAGCTTGATGTTTTGACTATTACAGCAAATGCCAAACAAATCGATATTTCGAAAGAGCTAAATATCAAAAGTTACGACTATCTCGTAGCTGTCACCGATACTGACGAAAAAAATATTGTCATTGGCGCTTTAATGGTTATTCTTGGGATCTCAATGGTCCCATCTCTTCTCATCTCCGTTTTTGACCGAGAAACACATGCAACTATCGGATTTTTGACTACCATTTTGCTCATGGTTATTATTGGACTTTTGGTCTAGAAGGTAAAACTCACTTCTCATACCATTAAAATTCGGGATGGTTATGCTATAGTATCTTTATGCTGGGTTGTTGGTTCTATGTTCGGCGCCATGCCTTTTTTCATTTCTGGAGCCATACCCAATTATGCTGATGCCTTCTTTGAAACGGTATCAGGTTTTACCACCACAGGGGCTTCCATACTGACCGATGTTGAAATCATACCAAGAGGCCTCTCGTTCTGGCGTTCTTTTTACAGCGTTTATATCGATATTGTTATCGGTATTTTTATGATTTTAGCCGGCGCAAACTTCAATTTATATTATGATGTTTTTAAGGGCCGCTGGAGGGTCGTCTTGAACTGTTTACCATCATATTGCTATTTTCCCCAGGCTATTGGGATCCTGATCGATAACGCCGCACCCATCATCTTTTTATCTCTCTTAAGCCAGTATCTCATGATCATATTATTTTTCTTTGGTCAGTTCAAAATCGATCTCTCGATTTTCCAAATCCACACGAAGAACTTTAATTTTAACTTTGTCACCGATACCATAAGTTTTTTTGGTGCGATCTCCGACGAGTCGATACTTTTCTGCCTCAAAGCGATAATAATCGTCCATAATAGAATCAGCCCGAACCATACCTTCTATTGTATTTGATAGCTCCACAAAGAATCCTGATTGAACCACGCCGCTGATTATTCCTGAATAGATTTCGCCAATATGATAGGACATATACTCCGCTTTCTTCATCTTCTCAACTTCACGCTCAAGTTCTTCCGCTATTTTCTCCTTATCAGAAGCAAGCCTAGCCGCAAGCTCAGTTTTAGTCTTCACTTCCTTAACCCTTTTTTCGTTCATACCACTACTCAATGTTTCCTTGATGATTCTATGAATGATTAAATCCGGATATCTTCTGATTGGCGAAGTAAAATGGCAATAATACTTCACGCCCAGTCCAAAATGCCCACCACAGTCCGTAGAATAGATGGCTTTTTTCATTGAACGCAACATAACGATACTAATGACATGTTCTTCAGGTTTTCCAATCACCTGTTTTATAATCTCATTCAGCGCTTTAGTATGAATAGTCTCTGGGTTTCCTTTTAAATGATAGCCGAAATTCATGATAAATTTTTGGAACTCAGCCATCCTCTCCGCACTGGGTTTTTCATGAACCCTATACACAAAGGGCACTTCCATCCAGAAAAAGACTTCTGCTATAACTTCATTGGCCTTCAACATAAATTCCTCTATGAGGCGATTGGCCGATCTGCGCTCAGATATTTCAACACTAATCGGGATACCTTCCGCATTTAATGTAATATAAGATTCATCAAAATCAAAGTCTATACTGCCTCTGTCCTCTCGTTTCTTACGCAGAATAAGGGCAAGTTCCTGCATGAGCAGGAGCTCCTTGTAGATAGTCTGATACTGGTCGATCAATTTATGATCCTGATGCTCAAGGATATCTGAAACATCTGTATAAACCATTCTTTCTGTAGTCCTGATAACGCTTTCGAAAATGTCGTGGGATAGAACTTTGCCTTCTTGATCAATTTCCATTTCTATCGACAACGTCAGCCTATCCACCTTTGGATTTAAACTGCAGATGCCATTTGACAGAGACTTTGGCAGCATTGGGATGACCTTATCTATTAAATAGACGCTGCAGCCTCTATTAAGGGCCTCTAGGTCGAGGTTTGAGTCTTCATTGACATAATGTGTCACATCGGCGATGTGAACGCCCAGTTTATAATTACCATCAGATAGTTTTTGAACACTGACAGCATCATCCAGGTCTTTGGCATCAGCGCCGTCAATAGTTATAATGATCTGATCTCTCAAATCTCTTCGTCCATCAATTTCCCTAGGATCAATGACTGATGGGGTCTTATCCGCTTCTACTAATGCTTTATGCGGATACTCTTCCGTCAAGTGATATTGTCTGATTAATCCTTTGATCGCATTTCCCGAGTCTCCACTTCGGCCAATAATTTCGATAATTTTCCCCTCGGCATTTTTACCTTTTCCCGGCCATTTGATAATCTTTGCCACTACCAAATCTCCCGAGGAAGCCCCCTTAAAATTAATATCCTCTATAAACACATCATCGCTGATTCTCTTATCCTCGGGAATCACAAAGCCATATTTTTTCTGAGTTTGAAGGGTGCCTATGATTTCAGTGTTGACCCGCCTAAGAATGTTGACGACTTCTCCTTCGCGACTTCTGCTCCGGTCTCTTGAAGAAACCAGATGAACCACCGCCTTATCTCCATGCATAGCACCGTTAATGCCTCGCACACCGATGAAAATATCCCCTTCTTCATCCGTATCCGGGATGAGAAAACCAAATCCCTTTTTATGCTTTGACAAAGTTCCAACAACGAGATCAAGTTTTGCTGGTAGTACATATTTCCCTTTTTTCGTTTTAAAAATAAGTCCGTCATCCTTTAAAGCATCCATCAGCGTCAAAAACTCTGCTGCTTCTTTGCCCTTATATTTAAACTTCTGGACAAATTCTTCCTCTGAAAGAGGCCTATACGCCTTATCGCCTATTATTGATAAAATCTCATCTTCGGTTTTCATTCTAAACTCACCCCCCAATTGGTAAAAAAGGAAGCTGCATGGCAGCTTCCTCTGTGCTGGCTATATTTTATCTTAAAGTAATGAGCCAAAGGCCAGAAACATTGGTGCGAATACCAGGGCCACAATGGTCATGAGCTTAATCAGAATATTGATGGAAGGTCCGGATGTGTCTTTAAATGGATCTCCTACAGTATCTCCAACAACAGCTGCGGTATGAGCCGTGCTTCCTTTGCCACCGTGATGGCCTTCTTCAATGTATTTTTTAGCATTGTCCCAAGCGCCACCGGCATTAGCCATCATAACAGCTAGTAGCACACCAGATGCAGTAGCTCCGGCTAGAAGGCCGCCAAGGGCTTCAATGCCAAGGATGAGTCCTACTGCTATTGGTGCGACCACGGCCATCATGCCAGGTGCGATCATCTCTCTTAATGCTGCCTTGGTGCTGATATCAACACATCTGGCATAATCCGGTTTTGACGTCCCAGCCATAATGCCTGAGTCTTCTCTAAACTGTCTACGTACTTCTTCAATCATTTCAAAAGCTGCTTTTCCAACGGAGTTCATAGTCAGCGCTGAGAAGAAGAAGGGTAGCATAGAACCGAGAAACAAACCGCCGACAACCATAGGATTAAGCAAATCGATGGTCTTTAAACCAACGACCTGTGAATACGACACAAACAGCGCTAAAGCCGTCAATGCCGCAGAACCAATTGCAAAACCTTTTCCAATTGCGGCAGTTGTATTGCCGACAGAATCCAGCTTATCTGTTATGACTCTGACTTCTTTTGGCAAATGGCACATCTCCGCTATTCCACCTGCATTGTCTGCTATGGGGCCGTAAGCGTCAACAGCGACTACCATACCCGTCGTTGACAACATGCCAACAGCAGCCAGCGCAATTCCGTATAAACCTGCAAAATCGTAGGCAACGATTATTCCTGCAACGATGAACAGAATTGGCCATACCGTGGATAACATGCCAATGCCGAAGCCACTGATAATCGTTGTGGCTGGGCCAGTTTCACACTGAGATGCGATTCTTTTGACATACTTAAAATCACTTGATGTGTAAATTTCGGTAAGCTTTCCAATGGCTATACCGACAACAAGCCCGGCAATAATAGCATAGGCGTTGTTAAACGAACCAAAGAACGACAAACTAAGGAAGAAAGAACTCACGATAACAATACCACCGCTGACATAGGTTCCTCGATTCAATGCAGCTGCAGGGTTGGTATTTTCCTTTCCACGAACAAACATAATGCCAATTACTGAGGCGATTATGCCTATAGCAGCAAGAGCCATTGGAAATAATGCACCAGCAGTCTTATCCATAGTGGTGCTAGTCAATGCAAGAATAACTGCTGATACGATGGCACCTACATAGGATTCGAACAAGTCAGAACCCATGCCTGCAACGTCACCAACGTTGTCCCCAACATTGTCAGCAATAACCGCAGGATTTCTTGGGTCATCTTCAGGAATACCAGCTTCTACTTTGCCGACCAGGTCAGCACCGACATCCGCTGCTTTTGTATAGATTCCTCCGCCAACTCGGCCAAATAAGGCCATGGAAGAAGCGCCCAGACTGAATCCTGTGATGACACTCATTTTATCAATACCCAGTATGATGAAAATAGAACCTACTCCTAATAATCCTAGTCCGACGACGCAAAGACCCATAACAGCGCCTCCTCTGAAGGCAACCTTAAGGGCTTGGTTCATCCCGACTTCTCTAGCGGCATTGGCAGTTCTTACATTTGCTTTAGTAGCAACGCTCATTCCGAAATATCCGGCAAGTACAGAGAACCCTGCACCAATGAGGTAATTGACTGCAGTCAGCCAATCAATTCCAACTCCAAGAACAACAAACATAACAGCGACAAAAACCACCATCGTTTTGTATTCTCTTCTTAAGAAAGCCATGGCACCTTCACTAATAAAAGACGCTATTTCTTTCATGCGATCTGTTCCAGCATCAAGTTTTGAAATCCAAGACGCTAACCCATACGCAAAAACTAAAGCAATTATGCCGGAAATAGGTGCGGCATACACTAAAAACTCCATTTAATTACATCCTCCTTGATTATTGTTGTTTTTTGATTATATAATTAGATAAGAGGCGCCTACACACCTCTCATTTAATTTTTTATTCAATAGCAACCAGCACCAGCGAGCATAGAATGAACACGATGGCTCCACCCGTAGATACTTTGTTGAGCATCGCTTCATATCCTTTGCTTTTTTTCTTGCCGAAAAGCTGCTCTGCTCCTCCACCAATTGCCCCTGATAGACCCGCGCTCTTTCCAGATTGTAGTAGAATGCTTGCAATTAGTATGATACTGGCAACCGCAAGCAAAATCATAAGAAATATTTTCACATTAGCACCTCCCTCTAAAATAACTTCTAAAGTCTAACATACAGGTTGAAAATAATCAATGGTTTTTATTTATGTCAGAATCGTCTTAAAACAATCAATTTTATTGCTATTTAAGGTTATAGAACGCTTTGGTTCCAGCATATTCTGCAGAATAATCCAGCAGTTCTTCAATGCGCATTAGCTGGTTATACTTGGCTACCCGATCTGTTCTTGAAGGCGCTCCGGTTTTAATCTGGCCTGCATTGGTGGCAACAACAATATCCGCTATCGTCACATCTTCGGTTTCACCTGATCTGTGAGATACAATAGCTGTATAACCGGCCTTCTTTGCCATTTCGATGGCATCAAGCGTCTCGGTTAAGGTTCCAATTTGATTGACTTTAATCAAAATGGAATTGGCAACCCCCATCTTAATGCCTTTTTCAAGTCTCTTGGTGTTCGTGACAAATAAGTCATCTCCCATGATTTGAATTTTGCTTCCAAGCCTGTCGGTCAGCTTCTTCCAGTTATCCCAGTCTTCCTCGGATAGTCCATCTTCAATGGAAATAATGGGATATTTTGATACCAGCATCTCATAATAGTCAATGAGCTCATCTGGCGTCCTGGTAATGCCTTCGCCCTTGAATTCATAGTTTCCAGTTTTCTCGTCATAAAGTTCTGTTGCCGCTACATCAAGTGCGATCATGACCTGCTCTCCTGGTGTATACCCAGCTTTTTTAATCGCAGAAACGATAAGCTCAATAGCCGCTTCATTAGAAGCAAGATTAGGCGCAAAGCCCCCTTCGTCTCCGACCGCTGTATTATGGCCATCAGCTTTTAATACCGCTTTAAGGCTATGGAAAATTTCTGCCCCCATGCGCACGGCTTCTTTAAAGTTTTCAGCACCCACCGGCATAATGAGAAATTCCTGAATATCCATATTGTTATCAGCATGTGCTCCGCCATTTAAAATATTCATCATTGGCACCGGAAGCACTTTAGCGTTCACTCCGCCAATATACTGAAACAGTGGTAGTCCTAAAGAGTCTGCCGCTGCATGTGCAGCAGCAAGAGAAACGCCAAGTAGCGCATTGGCTCCCAGGTTTCCTTTGTTTTCACTGCCATCAAGTTCAATCAGTGTACGGTCAAGACCAACTTGATCGAAAATGGTCATGCCGATGATTTCCGGAGCAATTTCTTCATTGACGTGATCAACGGCTTTTTCAACGCCTTTTCCCAAATATCTTTTAGGATCATTGTCCCTAAGCTCTACAGCTTCAAAAGCCCCCGTGGATGCGCCCGATGGCACAATCGCTCTTCCCATGCTCCCATCCTCAAGATGAATCTCTACTTCAACCGTTGGATTACCTCTTGAGTCCAGTACCTCTCTTGCATATACGTCTTCTATGTATGACATTGTTAAACCTCCTTTTATATAATTTTATATTAGAAATTGATAATCTCAAGAAAATCAACTGGCTTTAAACTGGCTCCGCCAACCAAGGCGCCATCAATCTCAACCATATTCATCAGTTCACTGGCATTGTCAGGCTTAACGCTTCCGCCATATAAAATGACCACCTGCTCCGAAATGTCATCGCCATACTTTTCTTCAATGACTTTTCTAATGTAGCCAATCATGTCGTCGGCTTGCTCCGGCGTGGCCGTTCTCCCTGTCCCTATCGCCCAAACAGGCTCATAGGCCACAACAAGTCCGGCAGCAAGTTCTGGGCTCAAGTCTACCAAGGCCAGTTCAAGCTGAGATCTAACCACAGCGAATTCCTCCCCGGCATCTCTTTGGGCTAAAACCTCTCCAATGCATAAAATTGGGATAATGCCGTGAGCAAAAGCCTTGTGCAGTTTTAAATTCACTGACAGATTTGTTTCATTGAAATACTGTCTTCGTTCAGAGTGACCGATGATGCAGTAATCTACGCCAAGTTCGACCAGCATATCAGCCGAAATTTCTCCAGTGAAAGCTCCGCTTTCTTCGAAATGCATATTCTGTGCGCCCAGTTTAATATCCGTTCCAATTAGGGCCTCTTTTAAAGCGGCCAACTGGGTGTATGGAGCGCATAATGCAACCTTCACATCGCTTTTTTCGTAGATTTCTTTAAACTCTTTTACAAAAGTCTGAGCTTCTTTGCTCGTTTTGAACATTTTCCAGTTTCCTGCTATAAATGGCGTTCTCATGATTTTTCCTCCAATACCGCTATACCTGGAAGCTCCTTGCCTTCAAGAAATTCCAATGAAGCTCCTCCACCCGTTGATATATGGGACATTTTATCCGC
>JANYJS010000022.1 GCA_025361765.1 Bacillota bacterium | reverse complement strand
GTTTTCATAAAAGATAACACCAATTTATAATGGCGAATAAACAAAAGCGATATTTCCCCTATAGGAAGCAGCTCCATTGTTAGAATCGTCCGTGGTTATTTTTGCAACGGTGAAAATACGATTAGCAACTTTGGCAAATTCGACTCTCTTGATATTGGCCTTTGGCAGAAACCTACCCAGAGTGTCGCCCTTCATAACATCTAATCTATAGAGAAGCTCAATATAAGGCAATGCATCCGTGCTGATGCTACTGATATCCGAATAGGAAAGGGCAGTTGCTGTCGTCAGATTTCCGCCAATCGCCTTGGCCGTCCAAATGGCAGCCTGCTCCCTAGTAGCGGGAACACGCGTACCCTCAGCCGTTGTAAAGGACTTCAGCTCTTCTTCAGATAGGATCTTATATTTCAAGCCATAGGCTATGAATTTTCTTGCCCAGGGAGCAATACGGCTCCCATCAAGGACAGTTTGATACTCGGCAGAAAAATCTTCAATGCTTTGGAGCTTTCCCGACGCCCCAAGAGCCCTGTAAATCATAGTGAGCGCTTCTTCCTTGGAGACCGAATTTTCCGGCATAAACTTAAATCTTCCGTCAGACATGGCATAACCGCTGATGATGCCATTGATCGCTGCGAAATCGACAAAGGCATAGCCCCAATGATCCTCAGGCAAATCTATGAAAGCCGCCGCGCCAGTGGCCGCATAGACATCGGCACTGCCACCGGACAAATTAGCAAAGCTTGCCATGCCTATAATCAAGAGCGAAATCAAAATAGCTGACATATAGTTCTTCATTTTGTTGCGCCATCTGTTGGTGGCTTTATTGAATAGATCGTCTGAATCATCTCAGCTGTTTTCTCGGTGTCTGCGAACCAGAAAGAAAGCCCTTCTGCAGTTTGAGGGACACCGGGAAGCATATAGGTCTCAAGATTTGAACCAGATAGGCCAACCGCTTTGGTGGCAAGCTTTGCAACCATGCCGACGGAAATATCCGAGTCCACATTGGCTATTATAGTTGCTGCAACTTTAGGAAGGGACAAAGACAACATTTGACTAAAAGCGGATTTCATAAACGTCTGCTGAGCTTTGATTCTGCCTATATCTCCTTCGGGATAGCCGTGACGATACCTTAGAAACTGAACAGCCTGTTCGCCGGAAAGAACCTGAGGTCCTTTCGGGATGTCAATGTGAAGCGGTGGTTTATCATAAGGATCGTTATAGGTCATATGGAATGGAATGTCCATCGGCACACCGCCCATGGCATCTACTATCTTTCCAATACCTTCATAGTCTACCAAGGCATAATAGTGAATCGGCATGCCCAGCAAGGTTTCGCTCACAGCCTTAGCCGTTCCCAGAACTTTCTCCGAACTATAGACGGCATTGATTTTTTTGCTGCCGGCGTCATTATACCCAGGTCTCGGGTAATAAGTATCTCTAGGAATTGAAATCAAATCCACGTGCTGAGCTTTGAGGTCATAACTGACAAGCATAATAGTATCCGTCATTCCGTGATTAGCCCCAAGAAGAAGAACGTTGACACGTTCGCTGTCTTTAAAGGCTTCAAAGAAAGGGCTTTTCTCATCGACTAAAGCCGGCATCTGAGACATGAGATTCTCTTCACCACCAAATATTTGTATGTTTGCGACCTTTTGAGATAACATACTGATTGGAATGAATAGAACAGTCAGCAGCAAAAACGCCACTGCAAAATATTTTAGAAATGTTTTCATCTTTTTGGAATCCCCTGTATTTTCTTTTTTAACCTTTAAATTCCCCTGAATGTTAAAGGTTTTTGAACGTGCAAACCAGTTGTTTGCCCCTCCATTCTATACCTTATACCAAAAAAATAATATAGAGAACGGCTGTTCTCTATATTATTTTTGTGTTACGTGTCAGTCCATATTTTGTGTTACGTGTCAGTCCATATTTTGTGTTTACTCGGGGCTGCTACTTTTTAGCTGCTTCGCTGGGGATCCAAATTAATCAATGTATTTTTCGATCTTCACTCGGCGCTGCTTCCCTCGCTTGGCGCATTTACGGACAGTATTTCTGTCAGCATAGCCTCGGTTTGAGCCTGATTCGAAATCCAGTAGGATGCGCTGTCTATGGTCTCAGGAACGCCTGGCAGCATATAGGTTGATATGTTTTCCCCAGTCAGCCCTATAGCCTTTGTCGCCAGTTTGGTTGCCATGCCTAAGGTTATGTCAGAGTCTACATTCTGGGTGATAGTCACCGCAATGTTTGGCAGCGACAAACTCAGCATCTGCTTGAACGCCGATTTCATGAATTCCTGCTGGGCCTTGACTCTGCCGATATCTCCTTCCGGATAGCCATGCCTGTATCTTAAGAATTGTATAGCCTGCTTCCCGTTAAGAACCTGGTAACCCTCCGCAAGGTCAATGTGCAGAGGCGGGTCGTCATAGGGATCGTTATATGTCATATGAAATGGGATGGTCATCGGCACGCCGCCCATGGCATCCACTATAGTTCCTACGCCTTGATAATCCACCATGGCATAATAATGAATCGGCATGCCCATCAAAAGTTCGCTGACGGCAGTGGCTGTGCCAAGCATCTTGTCGCTGTTATAGATGGCGTTGATTTTTTTTGCCGCGGCCCCGTTGTGCCCCGGCCTAGGGTAATAGGTGTCCCTGGGAATGGAAATCAAGTCCACATGCTGGTTTTTCATGTCGTAGCTAGCAAGTATGAGGGTGTCCGTCATCCCCTGATTCGCGCCCACCAGAAGCATATTGACACGCTGCTGATCTTTGAAGGCATCGAAAAAGAGGCTATTCTCATCAACTAGGGCCGGCATTTCTTTCATGAGGTTTTCTTCACCGCTGAAGACTTCTATCTGAGAGACACTGGCAAAGAGGACCCGGGTGGGAATCAGAACCAATGTCAAAATGACGAAAGCCACAATGAAATGCCGGAAAAATGTCATGGCGTTTTTATTTTGCATAATTATAGAAGCCTACTCCTGTCTTTCTGCCTAACATGTTGGCCCTGACCATCTTGCGCATCAGTGGGTGAGCTCTGTATTTGGAATCTCCGAACTCGGTATAAAGCACGTCCATAATGGCAAGACAAACGTCAAGTCCGACTAAATCTCCAAGAGCCAGAGGTCCTATAGGGTGATTGGCTCCAAGCATCATAGCCTGATCGATTTCTTCTGCTTTGGCAACGCCATCGGCCAGAATGCCAATAGCTTCATTAATCATAGGAATCAATATTCTGTTAACGACAAATCCAGGAGCTTCAGCCACTTCAACCGGTGTTTTGCCAAGCTTTGTGGTCAGATCAAGGATAATGTCCCTAGTTTCATCGGAAGTGGTCAGACCCTTTATGATTTCAACCAGCTTCATCATTGGAACCGGATTGAAAAAGTGCATGCCGACAACCTTGTCCGGTCTGCCAGTCGCTGCTGCGATCTCGGTGATTGAAAGAGACGAGGTGTTGGTCGCAAGGATCGTTCCTGGCTTGCAAAGCTTATCCAATTCAGCGAAAAGCGCTTTCTTGGCAACAAGCTCTTCTGTGGCAGCCTCTATAATCAGATCAGCATCAGCGACGATGGCGATATCCGTAGAGCCGCTGATTCTAGCCATAACCGCATTCTTTTCATCTGCAGTCATTTTTTCTTTAGCAACCAATTTGTCCAGATTCTTGCTGACCGTAGAAATTCCCTTGTCTACAGACTCTTGTCTTCTTGCTCTAAGTACAACTTCGTAGCCGGTTTGGGCCAGCACCTGAATGATTCCCGCGCCCATAGTTCCAGTGCCTAATACACCAATTTTTTTCATCCTTAAAATCCTCCTGTTTATCTTTTTAAAATTCGTTTTTTAACGCACGATTGTTGTGTTTCAGCTATCAATGTACTGCAAATCAGAAAAAATAGCAATATTAAAACCCATAGTCGCTATTTTCTGAAAAATTCCCAGTTGCCGCTTTACGGTTAATCTCCTGTTTACTTGAAATTCCCATCAATTTTATGTCTTTTTATTTCGCACTAAACGCCTTTATAATCAGGTTTACGCTTTTCAAGAAAAGCCGACATGCCTTCTTTCTGGTCCCTGGTCGCAAAGCACATGCCGAAAAACTCGGTTTCGATGGTGATGGCGCTCTCCAGATCCGTGTCGAGGCCGCGCTTGATGGCCAGATTGGAATAACGTACTGCCAGCGGCGCGTTTTTCATGATTTTGGCCGCCAAGGCCATAACTTCAGTCATTAACTCCTCAGGGGCGGTGACTTTATTCACAAGGCCCAAACCAAGTGCCGTCTCCGCATTGATGATGTCCGCCGTCAGAATCAGCTCGATAGCCTTCGCCTTACCAACCAATCGTGGCAACCTCTGTGTCCCGGAAAATCCGGGCGTGATCCCAAGACCTACTTCAGGCTGGCCAAATTTCGCTTTATCAGAAGCAATCCGCATGTCGCAGGCCATAGCCAATTCGCATCCGCCTCCTAGTGCGAAGCCATTGACGGCTGCAATAGAAGGCTTGTCCATCCTCTCGATTTTTCTCATGACCATGGCGCCAAAAGAGCTGAATTCATTGGCCTCCAAGGGCGTTTTCGTGCTCATCTGCTCGATGTCCGCGCCTGCGACAAAAGCTCTTCCTTCGCCAGTGATGACAACGACCTGAACTTCCGGGTCAGATTCCACCGAATCCACCGCTTTGCTCAAATCTTGGAGAACCTGCAGGTTCAGTGAATTCAAGGCCTCCGGCCTGTTTATTTTAATGGTGGCAACGCCATTTTGCTTTTCCACTTTAAGAGTCTGATAATGTGTGCTTCCACAATTAATGGTATCAGTCATCTATATTTCCTCCTTGTCAATTTCTTGTTCATCCTTTTTTACCACTTGTTTATCCTTATCTACTGCACGAAATGCTTATTTTCCAGCCAAATCAACCAGTGCTTCGCGCATTTCATTCTTATAACTCTCGACGCCCGGCTGAGTGAATGGATCGACTTCCAGAAGATATCCCCCCAAAGCGCAAGCTTTTTCAAAGAAATAAACCATTTGTCCAAAATAGAAGGCCGACAGCTCTGGAATATCAATTTTAATCATAGGAATTCCGGCTTTTTCGTGGGCCACCATGACCCCAGTGACGGCAGCCTGATTGACCGCATTCATGCTCCTGCCTGCCAGCAATTCTCCTGCTGTTTCGGGCACCAAAATGTCTTTTTCCGGCTTCAAAACATTGAAGACCGTCTCAAAAAATATCTGATTGCCTTCCTGCAGGAATTGTCCCATGGAATGGAGATCAGCAGTGAACTGAAGGGATGCCGGGAAAATGCCCTTGCCCTCCTTGCCCTGGCTTTCGCCGAAAAGCTGTTTGAGCCATTCCATAAAGTATTGAAGCTTCGGCTCGTAGTATTCGTAGATTTCTATCTGCTTTCCTTTATTATTTAGGGCATGCCTGGCAACGGCAAATAGCTCGGCATCGGTTAAGGCCAAGTCAAAGTTTGTTTGCTTTTGACCTGTTTGCCTTTGGTCTGTTTGCCTTTGGTCATTTAAGTCCACACCCCTGATTTTGGGGGCTTCGGCTCTGCTCTGAGCGCCCTCGAGAATTTCGTAAATGTCTATGCCGGCTACAGCGATGGGCAGCAGTCCAACGGGCGTCAAAACGGAATAGCGGCCGCCGATATCATCGGGCACGATAAAGCTGTCGTAGCCTTCTCTGTCAGCTTCTTCGCGGAGCACACCGCGAGCTGCGTCCGTAATGGCGTAAATTCTCCTCCTGGCGCCCTCCCTTCCATACTTTTGATACAGATGGTCTTTGAGAACGGAAAAGGCGATGTTGGGCTCCGTGGTGGTCCCTGACTTAGAGATCACACATAGGCAGACATCCCTATTTGAAATAGCCTCTAGAAGCTCGGCATGGTAGGTGCCGCTGAGATTGCATCCGGCAAAATAGATTTTAGGGCTATGGCTTTTATGCAGTTTGTTCTGGCCTTCGGGAAAGCCGTGTCCCAGCATGTCGATACAGGCCTTGGCGCCCAGATAAGACCCGCCGATGCCAATTACTATGAGTACGTCGCACTGCTGCCTGATCTTTGATGCCGTCTCAACTAGCCTGCCTATTTCATTTCGATCATAATTATACGGCAGTTTGACCCAGCCTGTAAACGCCTCTTTTCCCGATTGAAGAAGGCCCTCGGCCTTGGCAAGTTTTTCGGCATACAGGTTTAATTCCTGTTCATTCAATAGAGATCGGGATAGATCAATTTTCATAAAAATCCTCCTCGCATCATTTGACGATTTGCCCTGTTTTGGCACTTGATTATGGAAAGCTGTTTGTTGTTATATTTTTCATAATGCTATAGCTTTTTAATAGAGTTATTATACCTTGTTTATTGCCGGGGCTCAATAGCTTAGGCCTCCTAACATTTATTCGCTAAATCAACCTTCCCTAAATCAATTTTTGTTCAGTCAGCATATCAATTGCCGCATGAGCGTATGCAAATGCATCCATATTTATTTTGCGGATATTGTTTAGTTTTTTATATGATGGGTGAGTAATCATAATTCCTTCATCGTATTTTCCAGCAATTACATCAGGGATTATTTCCGAATCCGAAAGAACTAAAGCGACAAGATACATGCATCGACAAGCACAAGCAATAGCTCTGTCCTCTGTAAAACGTTCACTATGAATATGCCCTTTGATTTTATTTATGCCGCTTTGCAACAATACAAATTCATCTTTGTTTATATTGCCTTTTGATGCCAAACAGACAGCAGTATGAAAAGAGTCCATCAAAGTATCAAAGGGTTTTGTCTCAAGATTTCGAGTTCCTTGTTTTTATGGTACAAAATCCCGATAGTGTGAGGAGCGAATGCAGTTAATTTATCTGCAATTAAACAGTTGTAGCTTGGTGTGGTGACCATAATGTGCGGCTCATCTAATAGCAACATACTATTAGAAATTGGAATAAAAATTGTTTTGCAGTACAAACTTTCTTCATATAAAATATCCAGCAGAATATAATTTTCAATATTATTTAAAGGGGAAAGATAATAGATTTTATAGTGTCGTTTGCAAATAGCACTATTTGAGTGTCTGATTTGTTCTTCATATCTGATAAAAACTCCCCCAGCTATCACAATATCAAGAAAGCCCGTTTCGGAATATCCAGGCGAGAGCACGATATCAATGTCTGTTGAGAAGCGGCTTCTTTGTGGAACCATGAGTATTAACGCGGTACCACCTTTAAAGATGAATTTCATACCAGACAAGCATAGCGCTTCCAGTAAATATAAAGCGAAAACCAGCTTCTCAATCAATTGCGGATCCTTTGGCTTATCTTGATTCTGAATTGTCTTGATGTGTTCTAATGTAAGGGTGTTTATATTAATCATACCAGCCTCCTAATAAACAAATTCCGTTTTTTCTGGCAACAATAACCTAAGCTTTTTTTCGCAGCTTCTGCGCCTGGCATATCGAGCCAATGCTCTTTCCTCCATGTAGTATTTTTGACATGCATCATTAAAAATGGTGGCAATATCTTCATCGTTAAACATAGAGCGAAGTGATTTGGAAGATAGTAAGTCAACTAACATTTTTTCAATACGGATTCGCCAAAATTCTTGTTTATCAAGTGGTGTCTCGGAAATCAAACTTCCAACCACAACAGTTTCATCTTTTGCGTATCGATTAATTTCATCGGAATCTGCCTTAAATAAAACTGGAGTGAGCAGTTCTTCTTTGAGATATTCAAAAATGCTCTCACATGAATCTTTTTCGACATCAATGAAAATGATATTTCTAGCCAATTGATGGTTTAAAAATTCGTTTAAGGCGAAAATTTCCCAAGCGACAAACCTAACATTAGGAAACCTGTGACTTGTATCTCCTATGATTTTAATCAATCTCTCCGACATAATTGTGCGATAGTCATTTTTATGTGTGCTATTATTATGTTCTCTAACCCTCTCAAACTTATTGGATCCAATCCGACGGATGGCATTTTCGTTTCTCAAATGATATAAAGACCAACTGATGGTGCTTAATTTGGCTTCTTTATCGATTAATTTTCTATACGCTTTAATATAGTCATCGCGTGTAAATGGCTTGTGATTAATCAAGGCAGTCTTCATAGTCTCAGTTGTTTTTCTTGTCATACTTTCACCTTCCTTTCTTCAAAAAAGTAATTTTATCAAATTTCTTCTGCAAGAATATTATAAATACAACTGTCCAATAATTCAAGAGCAAAACGGCAAAATTTAAAAATTTTGCCGTTTTGCTCTATTTCGTTGTTATTTATGCGATTTTATTCGCTTGCGCCCTTTATTCGTGTTTTGGGATTGGCATATGCAAAAGCCGCATGATTTCTTTTTGTGATTCAACCACACGATCTGCGATAAACTGTTGAAAGGGTTTATCATCTCTATGAGCTTTTTCAAGGAGTTCAATATAGTCGTGTCTGAGCACTGGGGGAATAACAGACAGGAGGTATCCATCCTGTATCAGTGCAGTATTCATAAGGAGTCTTGCAATTCTGCCGTTTCCATCTTTAAACGGGTGAATGAAGACAAATCTTTTGTGGAGCTGCGCTGCAAACTCTACGGGATGGAAATCATCTCTCTTGGCGGAAATCCAATGAAACAATCCATTCATTTCTGTTTGTATACGCATCGTTTCGGTCACAGGATAATTTGACCCGCTGATTAGCACATCCATATCGCGGTATTTTCCAGCATACTCGCTCTCTATATTCTCATAAAACAATTGATGGAGCGTTAGAATATCTTTTTCAGTAATTGCCCTATTCCCAAGCAAGGTGAACATAAAATCATAGGCCTTTGCATGACCGAGTGCCTCAAAGGTATCCCTTAAAGGCTTACCCCCAATAGTTAGTCCATCCTCAATCAGCACTTTGGTTTCGCTTTCCGTAAGTGCATTTCCTTCAAGGGCATTTGAGGACCATGTAAGTCCAATACGATAATAATCTTTGATTTGGGTCAGCATATCCCCCTCAAAGGGTCTGCGCTCATCAATGATTTTTTTATAGAGGTCAATCAATTGGTATGTGTCCATCCTATCACCCATTTCCATGGTTTATTTGCATTTTTATTATATCACATTAATCTTCTTTTTCTTAAATAAACTGTTTAATATTAACTTTATTAAGTAATGAATTCATTTAATTTGGCGTCCCTTTTGAGTTTTTTGCTGTTCTACTCTCATTCATTTCTTTTAGTGTAATTTAGGGGCCTTTTTTTACACTAAACTACACGAATAATATTGATAATTTGACACTAAACGACACGAATAGCCTTGACGATTTAACACTAACTGATACGAATACTGATTTATTGTTCGCAAATCAAGCTTAATCAGCCAAACTCCTGAAAAATATACAGCCAAATTCCTGAAAAATATACAGCCAATCTCCCGAAAAATATACAGCCATACTCCCGAAAAATATATAGCCAAATTACTGAATTCTGTTGCACATGTTAGAATTACCAACTATAATAGGGATAAAGCGAGGTGGAGAAAATGAAGCATTATCGCAAGCGAATTGTAGACCAAATTTTGCAGGATAAATTGGAGTCTAAAGGGGCAGTATTGATCGAAGGCTCGAAGTGGTGCGGAAAAACCACGACAGCAACTCAAATTGCCCGGAGCATTCTTTATATGCAGGATCCTGTCAAGAAGAAGCAGAATATCATAATGGCCGAGCTTGAGCCTGCCCTTCTATTGGCCGGCGATACCCCGCGTTTGATTGATGAATGGCAACTGGCACCGCAGTTATGGGATGCTGTGCGTTTTGAGGTTGATAAAAGAGACGAATTCAATCAGTTTGTGCTGACGGGTTCCTCCGTTCCCATTGATGACATGGCGACTTCACATTCAGGCACAGGCAGGATATCTCGAATGGTCATGAGGCCAATGACACTTTTTGAGTCGGGTGATTCCGATGGTTCAGTTTCATTGGGTGAGTTATTTAAAGGACATTGGGAGTTAGTTAAAGATCATGGAGCGCTAGTTGAAAATCCTAAAGGACTTGCAGTGAAAAGCAAGCTTGATATTAGCAAGATTGCTTATTTGATTTGCAGGGGTGGCTGGCCAAAAGCGCTAGGTCAAAGTGATAAAATAGCGCTGAAGCAAGCCTACGATTATTATGATTCAGTCGTTTTATCTGATATTTCAAGGGCCGACGGTGTCATTCGCAATCCCCAGAGGGTAAAGCTTTTGATGCGTTCCTTTTCCAGGTTTATTGCTTCCGATGGCAAGATCTCCAATATAAGAAAAGACATGTCTTATAACGATACCGACTCTTTAGACGAGGACACTATTTATTCTTATATTAATGCGCTAAAGCGGATTTTCGTGGTTGAAGATTTGCCGGCGTGGAGTCCTAACTTAAGATCAAAAACAGCGATTAGAACATCTGATACCAGGCACTTTGTCGATCCCTCAATCGCAGTGGCGGCACTTGGAATAGGGCCAAACGACCTGCTTGATGATTTAAGCACCATGGGCTTATTCTTTGAATCTATGTGCATTCGTGATTTACGTGTATTTGCAGAAGCCTTGGACGGAACGGTATACCATTATCGTGACAAGCTGGGGCTTGAGTGCGATGCTGTGGTTCATTTGCGAAACGGCTCCTATGCTTTGATTGAAGTCAAGCTAGGCGGCAGTGAGATTGATGATGCTGCCCGAAATTTGATTGCGCTGAGTAGCAAGATAGATACCGACCGGATGAAGGCTCCTTCTTTCTTGATGATATTGACGGGTACAGAATTTGGTTATAAAAGGGAAGATGGGGTTTATATTGTGCCGATTGGATGTCTTAAAGATTAAATCCTTTGCAGCGCCTTCACAAAATGGTACAATATTTAGGCTGACAAGGCGATTGCAAGTGACCTTAAGGATGCTGGCACTTTGGAAATAATTGATTTTTTGACTGGCGACGATTAAATCGGCGATGATTAGACTGGCGATGATTAGACTGGTGGCGAAAGGAATCCACATGCTTTTTAATTCATTTAACTTTATGATTTTCTTTCCAATAGTTGTGCTTCTTTATTTTGCTTTTCCCCACAAGGTCAGATATCTCTGGCTGCTGGTGGCGAGCTATTATTTTTATATGAGCTGGAATCCCAAGTTTGCTCTACTCATGACCCTATCCATCTTCATCACCTATTGTAGTGGTCTTCTTATTGGGAGCGAGAAATTGCACTGGCGCAAGAATTTGTGGGTATTTATATGTATGGCATCCAATTTGTCCATTCTGTTTTTTTTCAAGTATTTTGACTTTTTTATTAATAATCTGAACCGGATAATGGGCGCTGCAGGATTTGAGTTGATTACTCCCAGCTTTGACGTGATCCTGCCTATTGGCATTTCTTTTTACACTTTTCATGCCCTTTCCTACACCATGGATATCTACCGGGGCGAGATTTCTGTGGAGAAGAACTTCTTCAAATATGCACTGTTTGTGGCATTCTTCCCCCAACTGGTGGCAGGGCCTATTGCCCGATCAAAGTTTTTGCTGATACAGTTCAGCCAGCGGCATTATTTTGATTATGAGCGGGTCAAGGCGGGCCTTCTGCTTATGCTCTGGGGATTTTTTCTGAAGCTGGTCATCGCAGACCGCATGGCTGTCATCGTCAATACAGTTTATAACGATTACAATAATTATCAGGGGCTTCACCTGGCTTTTGCCACAATCTTGTTTGGCCTGCAGATTTACTGCGACTTCGCTTCCTACTCGCTTATCGCCATTGGGAGTGCCCAGGTCATGGGCTTCACGCTCATGGACAATTTCAAGCAGCCCTATTTCTCCAGAAGCATCGCCGAATTCTGGCGGCGCTGGCACATTTCCCTGTCCTCCTGGTTCAGAGATTATGTCTACATCCCCCTAGGCGGTAATCGAAAGGGCACAGCTAGAAAATACTTGAATATCATGATTGTCTTTATTCTAAGCGGCCTTTGGCATGGAGCCAATTGGACCTTTGTCATCTGGGGCTTTCTCCATGGGTCCTTTCAGGTTATCGGTCAGATTACAAAGCCGGGTAAAGTCTGGATCACTGATAAACTGGGCATCGACCGGGAGGCGGCCAGCTACAAACTGGGGCAGATCCTCATCACATTCTTTCTGGCAAACTTCGCCTGGATTTTCTTTAGAGCGCCAAATTTTACAGCGGCCAGAAGCATCATAGAAAACATGTTTTCACTATGGAACCCCTGGATCTTCACCGATGGCAGCCTTTATCTTCTGGGGCTTACTCAGAAAAGTTTCTGGGTTGGCATTTTCGCTACACTTTTGCTCGTCGGTGTAAGTATCCTACAGTATAAGGGCTTTCGCATTCGCCAGTGGTTCGCTGGCCAAGGCATTATTTTTAGATGGACCATCACTTTAGGACTTATTTTTTCCATCATCATTTTCGGAATATATGGACCGGATTACAGCCAAAGCCAGTTCATCTATTTTCAGTTTTAAGCATGTTCAATAAGCTTTGAAAGTGTAAACTGCAGAGAAATTGATTGGCGGCTTCAAAATGCCGAATTTAATAAAATTGATCAATACTTCTTTTTCGAATAAGTAATAAAGGTAAAACTATGAACAATCTAAAACGCATTTTAGCCACGCTGCTCTTTATAGCGATTTTCGCTGTCGTCTTTTCAAGGACGAGCCATCTTCTCATGCATAAGCAGGTGGAGGGGCAGTGGAATATGACCGCCAAGATTGTCGGGTTTTTTAATGAGAAGCGAGACAGTTTTGACATCCTTTTTTTTGGTTCCAGCCACATGTACTGCGCTGTAGACCCAAGTGTGCTTGAGAAAGAAACCGGACTGACTTCCTACGTCCTAGCCACCCAGCAGCAACCCCTGTGGATCACCTATTACTATATGCTGGAGACCCTTAAAACCCAGAGTCCTAAAGTCATGGTGGTGGAAGTGAATATGGCTACCCAGATTGAAGATTATATGGACGACGGTACGAATTACACAGCCATCGATCCCATTCCTTTTTCAAAGAATAAAATCGATATGATTCTGGCCTCAGTGCCCAAAGGTCAGCAGCGCTATTATATCTTCAACATCATGAAATATCACCAGCGCTGGGAAGAACTTGAGAAGCTGGATTTTGAAAGGACCTACGAGACAAAGACCGATCCCGCCAAAGGTTATGTAGCCCTGACGACAGCTGATTCTACGGTAAAACGAGAAGACCTGTCAAAAGTCACCCAGGTCAAAATCGGAAGTGAAAAGAACATCGCGTACATGAATAAAATGATGGACCTAGCCGAGAAAAAAGGCTTTAGGCTCATCTTCTTAAAGACCCCTTCCAATGCTACGGCTGAGGAGAAGATGTATTATAATGGGGCGGCGGCGGCCGCGCTTTCCCGCGGCCACGAGTTCATCGACTACAACACCGATGAACTCTACAAAGAAGCCGGCCTCGTACCCTCCGCCGACTTCTTCGACCGCCGCCACCTCAACGAATCCGGCATGAACAAATTCACCGCCCATTTCGGCCGCTATCTGACCGGGAAATAACGTCTCCAATATAGTGCGCGCGTGATAAGTGCGCTTAATACTGACAAAATCAAATTCGCAATTCTGTCAAGTAAAACTAAATTAAACTTGACATCCACTTCTTGGTTTATTATACTTTAGAAGTACAAAGAGGTGAATTTTTATGAATTATAATAGTGCAGTAACAAAAGAAATTAATCAGTTTGCGCCAAACGAAATAATTGTTGCAAGAAAACTGTATCAGGAGAAGTTGTCCTTTGTTCCAGAGGCAACTTACTTCAAGGTGCTTGAGCGTATCATGAAGGATAACAAGCTTGCACGTATATCAAAGGGCGTTTACTGCAGACCAAAAGCAACCAGGTTTGGTGTAGTCGCAGGGAATGAAAGCGAAACGATTCGCCACTATATCGGAGAAGGCAATAAATTCGGTATGGTCGTTGGCTATAAACTTTATAACAAATATGGGCTAACCACTCAGATATCAAGGACAACCGAGATTTATTCAAGCTTGATCTCAGAAAAAAAGAAGGTTATTGAAAACATAACAATTAAACAGATTAATCTACCTTTAGACCAGTCTAAAATCAGAGTTATAGAAGCTTTAGAGATTATGCAGAACTACAAAAAAATAGAAGATATCAACTCTGCTGGTTTTAAAACCTATTTAAAGATGTTTGCGAGCAGGTACAACAACATGGCAGCATTAGAAGTATTGAACAAGATGAACTATCAGAAAAGAACAATTGCCTTTATGCAGATGGTTCTCGCGTATTTTGGCGTTAGTAATACGCTTTCTATGTTTTTAGCAGCAACTTCCAATTATAAAACCCCTAAGATGGAGGAAATATCGTGAAATTGCATCTTGATCGAGATAGTTATGAAAGTTTAATTGCGTTGACGAGCAAATTTGTCGGCATTCCCGATATGGCTATTAGGAGAGATTATCTGATAGTCATGCTTTTGCAAAACCTTCAGAACAGCGAATATGCAGAGTTCATCGTTTTTAAAGGCGGAACTTCGCTCAGCAAATGCTTCCGGAATCCATCAGTCGCTTTTCGGAAGATATTGATTTAACCTATATCCCAAACAGCAAAATGTCAGAGCAGCAATATTCCAAAGCGCTAAAGCAAATTGAATCGGCAATAATCGGAGGTGCTTTTCATGAAAAAATCGGCGAGCTGCGCAATAATAGAAATAAGTGCGCTTTAGTTTGGCTCGAAGAATATTATAGGGATAGCAGTAAAATAAAAATCGAAATCGGCTCAAGTATTAACCCAGATCCTTATGAGAAGCGAAAGCTAAAAACCTATATTCAAGACTACTTGGAAAAACAAAATTTTTCAAAAGCTATTGAAACTTTTGAAAAAATCAGCAATCTACTTAGTGAAATCGAAGAATAAATTCTTGTAACAACTTATTGCAACGCAATGCAATAACTTAATTTATTAACTTGCAGCAACACTAAACTTGTGGCTGCTTAGCACTAACAATCAGGAGGTACCAAATGACAAAGCAAAAACCCAGAGGCCCAAGAATAGAAAAGGATGCCAGCCTATTTCAGATTGGCATCATCACCATCTTCACCGCCATCGTCATGGTCATCGTCAGAATGGAAGTCTACCAGTCAAACATGGATCAATTCTTTTGGAGCACCGGTGGCACCACCTTCGTCGACTTTTTTAGCCTTCTAAAAAGCCAGTTTATCCTGGGACTAACAGTCCTGGCCATACTCGTCATACTCTACAAACTTTTCACCCAGACCCTAGTTATCGAAAAGTCAGCAGTCTATGCCCCCATGCTGGTTTATGCCTTCTTCGTAGCGATTTCCTATGCCTTTTCCCCTTACAAGGAATACGCCCTGTTTGGCTGGAACGACAGGTTTGAAGGCACCCTGATCTTAATCGCCTATATGATTATGCTCTTTTATATCATAAATACAGTAAGTTCAGAAAAGCACGTCAAGTGGATCATCTATCCCGTGGCTATAACCACCACCCTGCTTGGATTGATAGGCATCAGCCAATATTATATGGTAGATTTTTTTCAGTCCACCTTCGGCAAAAAACTCATCACCCCCTCCAGTTACTGGAGTCAGGTGGATAAACTAAAATTTAATTTTGAGGGTGGTCAGATTTATCAAACTGTATTCAACCCCAACTACGTCTCCTTTTATCTCACCTTATTGGTGCCTCTTTTTGCGATGCTGTTCATCAGAGAAAAGCGCATCCTCCGAAAGAGCGCTTATGGCTTCATCTTCGGTCTTTCACTTTTTAACCTGATCGGCTCAGCATCCAGTAATGGGATTGTTGGCCTTGGCATATCCTTTATTCTAGCAGTTGTCGTGTTGAATAAAAGACTCATAGAATGGAAAAAGCCGGTTCTCATCCTGCTGATCATCACTGCCATCGTAGGCTCACTGACCTTCACCCGCTTTCTTCCTGAACTTACAGGAGCAGTAAAAGGCGCTACAGGCATCAATGAGAGCACTTCACAGAGCGCAGCCAACCTTAACGAAGCGGCTACTCCAGGTGCAACAAGCTTAGACAAGGATACAACGCAGGTGGCTGTGGCCTCCACGCCTATTGTCATCGACTATTTTGAAACAAAATCCGATCGTTTGGTGGTTAGTATCAACGGCAATACTTTAACTGTAACACCTGCGCTGATAGACAATACGCTTGCTCTGGACCTCAAGGACGCTGATGGGAAAGCCGTTTCTATCAATAGCGAAAAAGGGCCTGCTATTGGAACAGTTCAAGACTCCAGATTCAGCATGTGCCGGTTTGGTTTCGATGCGAGCAATGGCACAAACTACCTGGTCCTGATTTCCGGTGAAATGAAATGGCCCTTTGCTTTAACAAAGGATAGTATTTTTTATACAAATGGCATCGGTAAGCTCGTGACCTTAAACAATACGCCCCACATCGGCTTTGAAAACAATCAAAGCTTCGGCAGCTACCGTGGCTACATTTGGTCCCGATCAATTCCGATTCTCAAAGATACCTTGCTCATTGGAAAAGGCGCGGACACCTTCTGCATA
>JANYJS010000004.1 GCA_025361765.1 Bacillota bacterium | reverse complement strand
TAGTAAGATGCAATATTGATTGACATTTGTTTATAATAGTGGCCTATCAAATTACCATTGATGCATTGAATGCGGGGAAATATTGGCAAATATGGATATAAAAATCGCCATAATCATCGGTGCTGGACCAGCAGGTCTGACTGCCGCATATGAACTTCTGGACAAAACCGACATTGTACCGATAGTCTTTGAAATGACAGGGGACATCGGAGGTATTTCCAAAACAGTTGTCTATAAGAATAACCGAATCGACATCGGCGGGCACCGTTTCTTCTCTAAATCACAGCGTGTCATGAAGTGGTGGCAGAATCTCTTTCCTCTCCAGGGAGAGCCTGCAAGAGATGACAAACAGCTTGACCGCACAGTGCCTCTAGCCAGTTCATGTTGCCTTCGCCCTCTACGTTCAAATGAAATATTCACTGTCCCAGCACCTGATCCTGAAGAGACCGATAATGTAATGCTGGTGAGAAATCGCCTCTCTCGAATATTCTTCCTGCGGAAGTTTTTCAACTACCCAATAAGCCTTTCAATTGACACTCTGGCAAACCTAGGTCCAGTCCGTATATTGAGGATCGGCTTGAGCTATCTGAAAGTGCGTTTATTCCCTTATCGTATAGAAAAGTCACTGGAGGATTTTTTTATCAACCGTTTTGGCAGGGAACTCTATCTTACTTTCTTTAAGGATTACACTGAAAAGGTTTGGGGAGTTTCTTGCCGGGAAATAAATCCTGAATGGGGAGCACAAAGAATAAAAGGGCTATCTATCACAAAAACCATCTTGCACGCTCTCAGAAAACTTTTTAATTCACAGGACGAAATCGACCAGAAAAACGTTGAAACAAGTTTGATTGAACAATTTTATTATCCCAAGCTGGGACCTGGCCAAATATGGGAGAGAGCAGCAGAGATTATTCAAGCTAACGGCGGCAGGGTAGTTCTCAATAGCAAGGTTGTTGGTATAGGAGCGGAATCAGATCGAGTATCGACTGTTCTGGTTCGGGATGAAATCAGCGGACAGGTCACTTGTCATCAAGCCGACTACGTGTTTTCCTCAATGCCGGTACGTGAGCTTATAGCCACCATGGGCAACGATGTTCCAGGACCTGTTAAAACAGTTGCTGCCGGTCTTATTTACAGAGACTTTATAACTGTCGGCCTGCTTTTAAAAAAACTCAAAATCAAAAACGAAACAAAACAAAGGACAGTCAACGACCTGATCCCGGATAATTGGATTTACATACAAGAACGAGATGTACAACTTGGCAGGCTCCAGATATTCAACAACTGGAGTCCTTACATGGTTGATGACCCCGATACGGTATGGATTGGTCTGGAATACTTCTGCAATGAGGGAGATGAACTCTGGTCAATGACGGATGAAGATTTCTCCGGATTTGCCATCAGAGAGCTGTCCAGTATAGACATTATCAACCAAGAAGACGTTCTTGATTCGACAGTATTGAGAATGCCAAAAGCCTATCCGGCTTACTTTGGGAGCTATGAACAATTTGACATTGTGCGAGATTATACCGATCGTTTTAATAACCTTTTCTTGATTGGTCGTAACGGTATGCATCGCTATAATAATGCCGACCACTCAATGCTAACCGCCATGACAGCGGTAGACAACATTATTTCAAATAGAATCGACAAGAATAATATTTGGCAGGTCAATGCCGAAGAAGAGTATCACGAAGCAAATTCTTCCGTTTGAATCATTCCCAATTCTTGTTACACAGTATAACCACACGTCGAAATCATGACAAAGACTGTCAAGCCATGATTCCATCCTGAAAGAAGCCCGCAGCCAATAACCGGTCGCGGGCTTTTTGATTTTATTTCTAAAACATCCGCCAGACAAAAGAACTTGATGAGACTCTCCCCTCCCTCACAGTATCCCTCAATATGTTGAGGTTCCACCATATATTGAGGCCAAGCGAGCCATTTTATATAATAAATTTTCTCCCCTGTAAACCTAATCCTCTGTTTCTAAAGATAAAAACCAGCCTTATGACCTTTATCGGTTATTGGCAGGCTATTTGCCATACTGTTTTATTGATCATGTACATTTCACTCATCCGCGACTCCTAATCATTTATAAGAAGTGGGATATAGTACGCCTCCGCGCAATCTCTTG
>JANYJS010000130.1 GCA_025361765.1 Bacillota bacterium | reverse complement strand
CTTTACCACAGCCATGGCTTCTCTTATGTAAATTACTGGGATGCTATACCAGATAATGCCGGCATGGAGAGTGGTACAGTTCAATCCAGCAATTTTGCCGATTTTCCGGGCGCGAAATATGTGAAAGTCGCTGGTAATCATCAGTGTTGTGTAGTCTCCTTTATAATATTGATCCAGAATTTTTTTGGAGAAAACAAAGTTCTCGTAGGTGCTGGTTGATGCTTCCTCTTTAAATATGTGACTTTTGGGGACGCCATGGGCAACCAGGTAGCGTTCCATAGCTAATGCCTCAGTTATGTCCTCATCTGCGCCTTTACCTCCTGAGACGACAATCATCGCTTCAGGATTTTTTTTAAAATACTCGACGCCTTTTTCAAGCCTGTGCAATAGGGGGTATCTTGGCATCTCTCCATCGATTCCGGCGCCAAGAATGATTACTGCATCCTCATTGTAGGATACAGTATCCGCTTGTCCATAATAAGCAATAATCGCCATGATGCCAATCAAGAGAGCAACAATGAATATGACGCAGTAATTAAGCCATTTTAGTATTCCCTTTTGCGTCATAATTTGAATAGGTTCGAAAAACAAGCCGTATATGAGGCAAGCTACACCTAATATAAAGGACGCTATAATTCCAGCATTGAAACTCATATAGGCCGACAGGATGATTGCCTGAGCCGACAAAAGTATGCCAACAATAATCAACGCAAATTTTATAAATTTCCTCATGTCAATTTCCTCATGTCAATTTCCTCATTTCATTTTCCTCATGTCATTTTCCTCATGTCATTTGCACTAAGCCACAGGTATGTCTGATGAGTCCTGTTTAATTTTATCTGCGAATTGATTGGTCCCCCATACGCCGCCAACAATCATTAACCCGCCAACCATCTGATACCAATAAAAGCTTTCATGTTTGACGATGATTCCAGCAAGAATGGCAATGACCGTCACCAGATTGGTAAATACTGCAGCATTTGAGGCAGGAAGCTTGGAAAGCATATAGTTGAACATAAAGAACGCGCCGATGGATGAAAGCACCCCAAGGTAAATCAGCGGGATCGCACCTGCCAAGGTAAAGAGGGTTTCAAAGGATTTTCCCCTGCTATGACTGGCTAGGTTTTGAATGAAATAGGCAGAATTAAAGGCTAAAGCCCCTACCCACATCATAACAAAAGTAATTTCTACTGGGGTAAAATGCTTGGAATATTTTTTGGATAAAATATTATAGGCGCCGCCTGATACTACCGCCCCAAGTAAAAATAAAAGTCCGAGAAAGTGTCCCCCTATTTTAAATCCACCCGACATGACAAGGATAAAAATTACGCCTGCCACCGAGGCGATAATGGATATGTATTGTTTTAAATTTGGCCGTTCCCCAAGAAAGATCACAGCTAAAACTGTTACCACTACTGGGATTAAAGCAATCATCATTCCGGCCTCAGATGAAGAGGTCAATCTGACGCCAAGTGTTTCTCCAATAAAATAGAGGATGGGTTGAAATATTGACAGCACAAGCAAATATTTCCATGGTTTTCCTTTAAAATCGACTTTAGCTATGCCAAGTATGACCAGTAAGGATAAGACCCCAGCTGCCAGGGCGAATCTATAAGAAAGGAGCTCCAGCGGTTTATAGATACTCAGTGCATCTTTTGTAAACATAAATGACAAACCGAAAATAATGGCGATGCCTATTCCTGCCAGATAGGGCAAATACTTTGTCTGGGTTTTATTTTTGCTCAAAATCATGATTGTCCTCCGTTGTGATAGCATTCGCACTATTATACCAAACAATTAAGCAAGTTTCCAAATGATTTCATAAGATTATGGCCTCACCTAAATGAAAAACCAAATTTAATTGGCCAACACTATCAAAAGAAAACCTCGACATTGGTATGTTTTGCACTTTGCCCAAAATTGTGCTATAATCTTAAAATAATGTAATGAATAAATAAGGGAGGTCCTACATATGGCAAATATTAAAATGCATGCTCTGACCAGAACAGATATCGGCAAAAATCAGATCAAAAAATTGCGAGAGGTACATCTGGTCCCAGGTATTATCTACTGCAGAGGCGAGGCTAATCTGCCAATAGCTATAGACGTCCATGAGGTTCAAAAAATATTTAAAAAGCAGGGAACCGCTTCACTGATTCATCTTCAGCTTGAGAACCAGGATATTCCGGTCATCATCCGCGAAATTCAAAGACACCCAGTATCTCAGCACCTGTTGAATATTGATTTTCTCAAACTGCATATGGATCAAAAGGTACGCATGGATGTTCCCATTATAGTAATCAATAAGGAAGCCATCAAGATCAAACCCTCCATATTATCTCTAGCACTTGATCAAATTGAAATTGAGTGCCTCCCCAAGGATATTCCGCATGGCGCTGAAATAGACGTTATCGACATCGACTTCTCAACGCCGATGCTGGTTAAAGATCTTGACATCGCCAGCAATAAGAAAATCACCATTATGAGAGACCACGAAGATGTGGTTTGTTCACTTCTTGAACCAACTAAAGCTGCACCTGAAACAGAAGAAACTGCGGACGTTCAGCCCGCCGAAACCGTTTAGCCTCCAAAAAAGGCTTAGATAAGACATCAAATGAGACAATCCAGCATTTGGATCGTCTCATTTTTTAGTCTCTTAGCGAAGAACCTTATTTAAAAATATGTCGAGTATTGCTGGGTCAAATTGAGTCCCGGAATTTGCGCGCATTTCTGAAATGGCTTCGGCTTTTGTTTTCTCTTCTCCGTAGGGCTTAACCTGGGTCATCACATCATAGGCGTCCACCACAGAAATGATTCTTGCGAGTAAAGGAATGTCTTGTCCTGCTAGTCCTTTTGGATATCCTTTACCGTCAAAGCGTTCGTGATGGGCAAGAATATAATCGCCTATCGGTTTAAGCTCTGTTGAAGCCTGCGCAATTCTATAGCCGGATTCGGGATGCTTTTTGACCTCTCTCCACTCCTCTTCAGTGAGTTTGCCTGGCTTTATTAAAATCTCATCGCTGATGTTTACTTTACCGATATCATGCATAACCGCCAGAAGCCTTAGTTGGCCAAGCTCTTTCTTTTTTAGCTTCAGCTCTATGCCGATTGCTGATGATAGCTCTGAAAGCCGTTCAGCGTGTCCTTTAGTTTCATGACTTTTTTCTAGAGTAGCAGCTTTAATTGAAGATAAAATGGCGCTATGGACGCTTTTTCTTTTCAGTATTTTTCGAACATACATCATATCCTCTGCTTCTCTTAGCAAGTTTTCAAGAGATTCTGTCGACAGATATTTGGTTGCATACCCTAGGGATATACTTAAATGATAGGGCTGATTATCCTTATTATTGGAGTAGTTTTTGCATGCTTTATAAATTCTTCTGCAAATTATTTGGGCCTCTTTAGCGCTAGTTTGAGGAAGCAGAATACAAAATTCATCTCCGCCAACACGAGCCACTACATCTTCATTCCGGCAGGCGTTTTTAAGTATTTCGCCAATTTTTATGAGCATCCGATCCCCTACACTATGGCCCAAAGCATCGTTTATAAATTTAAGACCATTCATGTCAGCCATAATCACCGACAGCGGAATCCTTCTTGTATTGTTTAGCCTTCGTCCTTCTTCTTCAAAATAGGCTCTATTGTAAAGTCCTGTGAGAATATCGTGATAGCTCAAATAAAGGATTTCTTCTTCTTTTTTCTTACTACTGGTTATATCCTCGAGCATACAAAGATGTCGTGGGCTCTCATGGGCGCCACTATTAAAGGGAACTATAGTCATATGCGCCCAAACAATGGATCCATCCGGTCTAATATAGCGTTTGTTCATATCGAAACCATGAATTTTCCCCTTGCTGAGCAGACCTAAATTATAAAGATTTTCTTTAATTTCAACCGGGTGAGAGATGCTCATCCAGTCATTTTCCAGCATAAAGTCTACAGTTCTGCCCACGATAGCCGCAAACCGATTGTTGATCTGATAGGCTCTTCCCGATAGGGAATCATAGATGGCCATACCCAGGGGGGCTTCTTCAAACATAGTGCGAAACCGCGCTTCACTGACGATCAGCTCAGCCTCGGCCAGTTTGCGTTCCGTAATATCCCTAGAAAATCCCGTCGTACCCAAAAGTTTTGCCGATTCATCAAAAATGGCCTTTTTAAATTCTTCCTTAAACTGTCCAGGCTTATATTCTGCTTCATAGTACCCTTGTTTCTTACCGGTTATGACATCAAGGTCACTTGACGTATAGATATCCGCTTCTCTTTTGCCAAGAAACTCATAGTCTTTCTTTCCCAAGACTTCTTCTTCAAGAAATCCAGTCTCCATTTCAAATGTCCTGTTTATAATTGTGTACCTGCCCTCTGCATCCTTAAACCAAGCAGGAAAGGGAAGATTGTCAATCATAATCTGCATCTGTTCTTTCAGTGGATCTTCATGCCATTTCATAAAGCACCTCCTGTGTTTTTGCCTCTGCCTCAAAGCTTTTCCTCATAGTTTTTGCGTGCCAATTCTCGAACCATTTTTCGATTATATCGCTGCCACTATTCACTGATTCCAATTGAAAAACTTGGTCGAAATGATAATTGTTAAACTCCTTGCTGTACATGGGATCGTAGTATTTGACCATTAGTTCCATAGCCGCCCCTTGAAAGTCACCAAGTCTTACTAAATCGCTGTATTTTTTGCCCTGCTTTTCTCCAATATATTTCGTCATGCTTTCAATGGCAGAAATTATCTCATCCTGAAAATTCGGGTTCTGAGTGTACTCCTCAATCAATATTGAAGCCCTGAGCGCGAGGGGAGCTTCGACTAGAAGATGTGTCCCTTGAACCATAGACTCAAATATATATTGGGGAATAATACTATTTCCAATACGCTTGCTTTCCCCTTCTACAAAAATCCAAGAACTCTTCGCCTTCTTAAGGCTCTCATATATAAGTGATTCAAATTGCTTCTGACTGTTTTCTTTCCCAAGACCTACACTGCCAAGAAGAGATCCTCTATGGTTTGCCGCTTTCTCAAGGTCAAGCACATCATATCCTGCATTCTTAAGTTTTTCTAAAATCTGGGTTTTTCCCGTTCCTGTTTTACCATGAATAACAATGTACTTCAGCTTTTTATTCAGCTCCGGCAGCTGTTCATTGATAAAGGCTCTGTATCCTTTGTACCCCTCCTTAAGCTTAATGGCTTTGATTCCCAGCTCTACCATAAGAGCTACTAGGCTAGCGCTCCGCATGCCACCTTTGGCACAGAAAAAAACCAGCTTATCGTATTCTTTATTAAGATCAAGAATTCTTTCATAAATATAGGGCAGTCTCTGGGCTACAGCTGAAATGCCAATCACTTTCGCCTTTTCGATGCTTTCGTTGACATAAACATGTCCGATTCTAATTCTTTCCTTATCGTCAAAAATTGGCAAGCTGACTGCCCCGGGAATGGTAGCATAGTTATGCTCCCCCGGGCTCCTAACGTCGATCAAAATATAATTTCCAGCTAAATTTTCATAGGCCACTGTTTGATACATCGTGCTCCCTTTTCCCCCATCTTTGATACTCCCATTATAAACTATTTGAGATAAAAAACCAGCCAATACTAAATTTGCCCACAAAGGGCAATTTTAATCAAGAAATTCTAATCGAGAAATTCTAATCAAGACAATTTTAAAAAGAACCCCAAGGTCAGATGTTATTGATATCCAACATTTGGGGCACTTCAAAGTTCAGTTCTTATTTTCGTTTTTTTGCAGTTTGCCTAGAAATTTATGCCTTTCTTATTGCTTTAGCCTAGCGTTTATTGTACAGGCCTCTCTGATTGCTTTTGTTTCGGCGTTTATTGCACTGGCCTTTCTGAAAGCGTTACATCAACTGAGCTGATTTTGTTATACTGGTTTGTTATTGACACTTTTATGATGTCGCCGACTTTATGCTTTGTCACGATGCTGACGACTTCTTCTATCGTCAGCACTTTAGTTCCATCAACTTCAATGATGATATCCCCCTGCTTCATTCCCGCCTTCTCTGCTCCGCTGTTAGGAATGACTGTCTGAACATAAACACCTTGCGGCAATGAGTAGGTTTTTGCATCATCCTTTGAAATGGTGCTGCCGGAAATGCCCAGGCTCGGATAGATAATCTTCTTTTCTTTAATCAGCTGATCAATAATCGGTTTTGCTTCATTGATTGGAATGGAAAATCCCATGCCTTCCACTGAAGACTCAGAGAGTTTAAGTACGTTGATCCCGATTACTTTACCCTCGGAATTGACCAAAGCTCCGCCGCTGTTTCCCGGATTAATGGCGGCATCGGTCTGAATAAGGTCCATGGTTCTGTCCCCTACAGATACCTGTCTATTAAGGCCGCTGATGATTCCTGCAGTAACTGAGCTTGCAAAGTCTGTTCCCATTGGGCTACCTAGCGCGATGGCCAGTTCGCCGACTTCTACCTGATCTGAATCTCCAAATTCTGCAAAAGGAAGTCCCTTCTGATCCACTTTAATGACCGCTAAGTCAGATACTGGATCTCTTCCGATTAATTGGGCTGGAAGTTCTTTTCCATCCATTAGAACCACAACCAGCTCACTAGCCCCTTCGACAACGTGATTATTGGTCACGATATGCCCCTGGTCATCTATAATGATTCCCGAGCCAGTCCCCTGAGCATTGACCTTGTTGCCAAACATGTTGGTAACCTGAGCTTTGACTTTTATAGCAACAATGGATGGCAGGACTTTTTTAGAAATCGGTACCACCGGCGATACTGTTTTGGAAATCACATAATCAGTCGCCTTTCCATTGCCCCCCGAAAGACCGCTATAGCTTCCAAGCATAAGATTGTTAAGCCCAAATCCGAATGCAGTACCAAGCATCAAGGCGAAGGCCACAAGCAGGGCAATGGCCTTTTTGGAAAACCCGGACGGCTTTTTCTCTATGACTTCCCTGAATAATTTCTGCTCACTCGAATTCTCAAGCTTGGTTTCGTTCTTCACATCGTTAATGTTGCTTGCATAGCCCTCATTATCGTTTTCGTTTATAACATCGTTTTCTAAATTTTCGTTCATTTTTATATTCCCCCTTAGTGCCTCAGTTAATCCCTTATGGCTTAACTTCAATTTAACACCAAGATTTGAATAGAGTATGAACAAATTGTTAATTATTCGCTTTATCCAGGGTAAATATGATCTTTACGAAATCCTTCCCGCTTTCAGCCCAGATTTTCTCATCCAACAGACCGACGATTTCTCTGACGATGGCAAGACCAAGACCAAAACCGCTTCTATGTTCGCCACGGGATGCATCTCCTTTGTGGAAACGGTCCCAGATTTTTTTGAGTTCTTCCTGATCGATGGACACACCATCATTCAGTAGTTCAATCTGAATTTTGCCCGGCGCATCAGTTGTGTTAATGCGAATATGACCATTTTCAGGCGTAAACTTCACCGCATTATCCAGCAAGTTCATCAAAATTCGCTCAAGGAGACTCGAGTCTGAGAATACGTATATCGCTTCATCGAATAAATGCAGTTCTATTTCCAGGTTCTTTGCCAGAATCTGCTCCTCAAAGGAAATAATCGCTCTTCTGATGGTCTCATTCAGCTCAAATGCCTGCTTCTTTACTGTCATTTGCCCTTGCTGCATATTGGAAAGCTCCAGCAAATTGCTGGTTATTTTCCCAAGTCTTTTGCTCTCTGCCAGCACTTTAGTGAGATAAAGGTTTTGCTTCTCCTTTGGAATCGTGCCATCCAATATACCTTCAACGAAGCCGCTGATAGAAGTGATTGGGGACCTGATGTCATGGGAAATATTGGCAACCAAATTTCTCCGATTTTCTTCAATTCTCTCCAATGATTCAGCCATATGATTGAAGCTGCTGCCCAGTTCCTCAATCTCGTCTCCGGTTTTAATGGATAGGCGCTTTTGAAATTCTCCTCCGGCAATTTCCTTTGCGGCTTCACTGATTTCCGCTAGGGGTCTTGATATTCTTCTAATTTGAAAATAGAGGATAACATAGGCCAAAAGACCACAAAGCAGTATCGCTGCTATTGTAATCGCGTAAATATCTTTGAATGTTTTCTGTACTTCCGGAAGGGGGGCATGAATAAAAATCCCGCCTTTAAACACCTTTCCCACAAAGATAGGGTAGCCTGCAGTCAGAGCTTTTTCCTCAAGTTTTTCGCCAAAGGTGCCAGTCTGAAAATAATTTTTTCCCTTGTAAAGCTGGGCCAACTGTGCTTCTTCAATTTTCTGACCCAAATAATGATCCTCGCTTGTGCCCGAAACTCCTATAATATATCCATTTTCGTCAACAAGCCAAATTCGTGCATTTAATAAGCTATCCACTGTTTTTAAACTTTCAGACAGCCGCTGTTGATCAATCTGACCTGTATAAAGCCCAAGGACAATTTCCTGGCTGATTTTTTGGCCTTGCTCGATGAGAACCTGTTTTTTGCTCTCAATAAAATATTGATCAAAAAGTTGCATAAGAACTAAGGCTAAAATACCAAATCCGATTATAATGGTAATCCCATAGGTCAAAAACAACCTTTTAAAAATGGTGCCCCTTTTCATTATTTTACCTCAAACTTATAGCCGACGCCCCAGACCGTTTTAATTTCCCATCTTGAAGTTTCATCAGAAAGCTTCTCTCTGATTCTCTTGATGTGGACGTCCACGGTTCTTCCGTCGCCCATGAAGTCAAATCCCCATACGTTTTCAATCAGTTGTTCTCTGGTAAACAGCTGGTTTTTGTGACTCGCAAGAAAATAAAGAAGCTCCAGCTCCTTTGGAGGCATCTCTATTTTTTTGCCATTATATACAATTGTATAATTACTCTTGTTGATTACGAGGTTTGAAAAAACGACTTCCTCATTAAGCGCCGCTATATTCATGGTCCGCCTGAGCACTGCCTTGACCCTGGCAGTGAATTCCTTTGGCTCAAAGGGTTTGACGATATAATCATCAGCACCAAGCTCAAGGCTTAAAACCTTGTCAAAGGTCTCGCCCCTGGCACTGAGCATGATAATCGGAATAGAACTGACCTTCCTGACTTGCTTTGAGACTTCCCATCCATCCATCTGAGGCATCATGACATCCAGAATAATCAGGTCCGGAGTCCACTGGTAAAATAGATCCAGGCCCTTCTTACCGTCACTTGCCGTTTTAACGTCATAAGCTTCCTTCTCAAGATAAAGGCGTACCAAGTCAGAAATGTTTGGATCGTCATCTACAACCAGTACCTTAGCTTTCATGACTCAATCCCCAAAAGAGATGCCGATGGACTTGCCAACCCGAACAAGTTCGTTGTCCTCAGAAACGGACTTGATAACGCCTATGACATTTTCGAGGCTTTCATAGCTCATGGTATTTCCTTTTAAACAAACCATATTGCCAAACTTTTCTTCGGCAATGAGGTCCACTGCAGCTACGCCGTACCTTGTTGATAGAATTCTGTCAAAGGTGGAAGCATTGCCGCCTCTTTGCAGATGTCCAAGCACCGTATATCTGATTTCATGATCCCCAATAATCTTTTCCAAATCATAAGATAATTTTTTTCCTATGCCACCTAGTCTTATTGGATCAGGACTGTCTTCGACAATTCTGTCTATAGTGACGCAGCCGCCTATTGGCACAGCTCCTTCAGATACGACGATGACGCTGAAGAATTTGCCATTTGCTGCTCTTTCTTTGATTTTTCTGGCTATTTTGTCTATATCATAGGGGATTTCTGGAATTAATATCACATCCGCAGATCCAGCGATGCCTGATTCTAAGGCAATCCATCCTGCATTTCTTCCCATGACCTCAAGAATCATAACCCTGTGATGAGATTCGGCAGTTGTGTGGAGTCTATCCAGCGCTTCAGTGGCACAGTCAAGTGCTGAGTAAAAGCCGAACGTGGTTTCCGTAGCCGCCAGATCATTGTCAATAGTCTTGGGCACGCCAACGATTTTGACGCCTTTTCGAGAAAAATCCCTGGCGCTTGTCAGAGTCCCGTCTCCGCCGATGACTATAAGTGCATCGATTCCAGAGGCTTTCATATTGCTTAGGGCTACATGAGAGACGTCCTGGGTAATAACTTTTCCATTGACTTCCTGTGGATAGGCGAAAAGATTGTCCTTGTTTGAGCTATATAAAATGGTTCCACCTTTATGCAGAATGCCGGATACGGATTCAAGGGTCAGCGGAATCAGGTCATTGGTATACATACCTTTATAACCATATTTATAGCCATAGACTTCATAGCCATATTTTAAAATGGCAGTCCTGGTAGCGGCTCTGATCACCGCATTAAGTCCAGGGCAATCCCCTCCTCCAGTCATCATCGCTATTCTTTTAATTTTATCCGTCACTGTTGCACCTCCATTTATTTTTTCTATAATATAACATGACCTATTTGATTTCAGACCGGGTAGAAACGGTATTTTTTTGAGCTTAGCTGGCAAAACGCTATTTATTTGCTCTTCGACCAGGCGAAAACGCCATTTCCGAATGTAGTAAAGCCATGGGTGGACCAGTATTCTTCTGAGCCCCCGTTTGACATCAGGTAAAGGGAGTCATAGTTATTCTTCAAATAATTCAAAATCTCTGATCCATAACCTTTGCCTTTGACGATGGACTCGAGCACGCCGATATGAACACCTTCCTTTTGAATCTGCGGATGAATTTTGTATAAAGCTGCATAATTATCCTGACAAAGCTGATCTTCATAGACCTCCCTTTTTTCTTCTATGGCGTCTACTAAAAACGCCACTGCCAATATTTTTCCAGTTTCATCTTCATTAACGATAATATCGGATCCCGTCCTGTTCACGATGTGTGAATAGGGCATAAGGTCCAATCTACCAAATAGTTCTGATGTAACTTGGGTGTCGATGATTCTTTTTTTGATGGTCATTGTCTTTCTCCTTTTCGTGTCTATATTAATGAATACAATATACCACATTCCAGCACAAAACAAAAGTTGCCTTGATTTTACCTGAAAGAAGATTCAGGACGAACCGGTAAGCGGCTACAAAGAAACGCTTTCCGTAACAGGAGACAAAGCGATTCAAGTTTTCTACTTCTCCATTGCACTGAATATATCCTGATGGGGCAGAAAAATTTTTTATCGGCATCCTAGTGATCCTCCTTTAAAGATATATTAATGTTTAAGCAAGATACTCATGTCATTCAATGTATTCTGTTTTTTCCTTTGCAGGTACGAGGGTATGCTTTCCAAAAATGTTTTGTGATGTTCGACGGCTTTTGAAAAAACCTGAATGAATTCAATAGCCAGTTTTTCATTAAGGCCTCGTTTTGAGGCAGCAATCCCAACCAAATAATATTTGATGAGGGCGTAACGGGCAACCAGAAGGCTATAAGCCTCAAAAGGCTTTTGGCTTTCACCTGCCGGAAAAAGGCTGCTGAAGACATAATTGACCAGATAATTTTCCAAAACATAACCGTGTTTAGCCATAAAGGGCTCATAATTCATGCGATAACTGTCGCTATAATTTTTCACATGCTCACTACGGACTCCGTGCTGCTTAGCTCCGGATATGCCGTTTTTACAGTCTTCGTTGAAGGCTATGAACCTCTTGCTGTCTATTTCATCGTAGACATGAAGCTGGCTTGCTATTTCAGACACGATCTTCATCTGATCAGAAATTCTGACTGGTAAACCCTTTATCTCTTCTCTGAATTTTTCGTCTCTAATTTTTTCATTATGCACTTTTATAAGCCCCGGAATATCTAG
The DNA here is from genome assembly GCA_025361765.1 of Bacillota bacterium. Classification (GTDB taxonomy): domain Bacteria; phylum Bacillota; class Clostridia; order Peptostreptococcales; family Anaerovoracaceae; genus JBBRXH01. The sequence goes on along the minus strand of JANYJS010000130.1, from coordinate 7,658 downwards.
AGCCCTTTTTCTATCAGTCAGTTTTTGTAAGTCGCTGTAAAAATAACCAAGTATCAGCAATCTATCCGCTAAGGTATAGTCTCTGTTTTGTAGCACTGAAATGCTAAACTGGCGAAGCGCAAGCAGGTGGTTAATCATGCTGTTCTGCCCCGAAATTCTCGTATCCACTTCATACATGATGATGGTTTGAAGCCCTAGGTCAGCTGTTTCCGAAGCAAAGCTCAACCCCAGTTTGTTCTTCAAAATCAACCTTGCTGCTTCGGGACAGGAGACCGTAGCAGATTGCTCATAAACATCATCGACCAGGTTTGTAAAGCGGGGATAGGTGGCGCAAACATTGGACAGATAGTTTTCCCCAACTTTTGCCTGTATTATGCAGAGGTTTTCATCATTTAAAAAAGGACATCTCTTGTCCTTCTTCAGCTTGACCTTGGCAAAATCTACCTCATCACTATAGGCTTCCCTATTTTGATGCACTGAACTTTTGAAAAGCCGCATCAAGTCTTCTTCTTTGAATTTTTGATATTTATAATAAGTTTTTTTGTCAATATCGACATCCCAGCCAATGCAGCAGTTATCTTGGCAGGAAGATCCAATGCACCTGAACTGCTTAACATACTCAGGACCCAATATCGATTTATTTTTATGATTCATGTGCTCCCCTATCAAGTGACTTATGTGGTTTTATTGATAAAAAGTTCTGCAATTTCTGGGTCAAATTGGGTACCAGAACAGCTTCTGATTTCTTCGAGAGCTGCTTCCTTTGGCATAGCCGAACGGTAGGGTCTGTCCTCTGTCATGGCATCATAGGAATCCACTACAGCCAAAATCCTGGATAATAGCGGAATAGCTTCACCCTTGAGACCATTAGGATAGCCTGAGCCGTCCCACCTTTCATGATGACAGAGGATATAGTCTGCAATGGAAGAAAGATCCGGGGTAGCCTGAGCGATTCGATAGCCCACTTCAGGATGCTTCTTCATCTTTAGCCATTCTTCGTCATTTAGCTTCCCAGGCTTTGATAAGATATTCTCTTCAATGCTCATTTTGCCAATGTCATGAAGCATGGCCAGAAGTTTAAGTTCATTTAATTTGATATCGCTTAAATTCAAAGCATCTCCAACGATATAAGATAAAGACACCAGTCGTTCAGCATGGGCTTCGGTTTCATGGCTTTTTTCAAACATGGTCGCCTTGATGGACTCCATGATGTTGCTTCTAAAACTTTTTCCCTCAAGAAGCTTACTCTGGTACATATTCGTTTCGGCGGCATTTAATTCTTTGCCCAAAGATTCGGATTCAAGATTTTTGGTTGCATGGCCAAGAGAAATGCTTGGATAAATCGCAGTATCCTCATCCATAAACCTATCCGATTGGCATTCCTTATATATTCTGTTGCAGATGATTTCTGCAGTTTCGCTGCTGGTTTTAGGAAGCAAAATATAAAACTCATCTCCACCGACCCTAGCGATGATATCCTCTTCCCTGCAGCATTTCTTCAAAATAGTAGTAATAGCTAAAAGGAGAAGGTCTCCTTTTTCATAACCAAAGGCATCATTGATCAGTTTTAGACCGTTAAGATCCCCGCAAATCAAAGAAATAGGAAGCTGCTTCGGATTATTAAACCGCTTTGATTCCTCTTCAAAATAGGCTCTATTATAAAGGCCCGTAAGCTTGTCATGATAATTGAGATAGACAATTTCCTGCTCTCGTTTCTTGCGGTCAGATATTTCCTGAACAATTCCAATGACCCCTATGATTTCCCCTGAATTATCATACAAAGGGCTGCAGCTATCAGTTACCCACCCCTTGCATCCAGATGGCATTTCAAATTCGAACTCCACGGGTAATGAAGGCTCTCCAACCAGCGCTTTATTGAAATTTTCAACCGCCCCACTGGTCACTAGGAAAGGGAAAAGCGCTATGGGACTTTTCCCTAGGGTATCCTTTTCAAGTATACCCGTCATTTTTTCCATATAGGGATTCCAGAGCTGAATGGTCAAATCACAGCCATAAACGACAATACCTTCTCCGGCACAATTAATAATCTGCTGATTGAACTGTTTCGACTGCATCAGCTCGTGTTGAAGCTTTCGTCTTTCCATAAGCTCCTGCCTTATTTTTCGTGTTCTTTCCTTGACAAGAATTTCAAGCCGCTCATTCTCATTGAGCTTGTAGACATAAGCCGCTTTAATCTTGGCCATTGAGAGAACCTGTGCAATCAGATCTGATTCATCAAAAGGTTTTGATAGGAAGGCTTCTGCACCAACATTGAGAGCCTTTGTCCTGATTTCGGCATTGGTTTTGATGGCGGTCAAAAAGAGTACAGGTATGTTCTTTGTGAGAGGATTGCTTTTTAATATCTGGCAAACTTCGAAACCATCCATTTCGGGCATCAGAATATCCAGCAAAATCACATCTGGATCCTGGGATATAGCAATTTCAATGCCCCGCCTTCCGCTTAACGCCGTAAAAACCATAGCGCCAGGAAGGACATCCATCATCACTGCGCGAAGTGTAATCAGATTGTCCTGATTATCATCAACGGCTAAAATTTTCAAGAGCTTATCTTCCATCTAAAAAACTCCTTATCGTATCCTTTAGCACCGATTCATCAATTGGTTTAGAGACATAGTCGTCAAATCCGTAGCTCAGAATTTTTTCTCGATCACCAGTCATAACTCTTGCCGTTAGAGCCACTACAGGTATTTTTGATGTGGATTTGTCATTTCTTAAAGCGTCAAGCACCTTAAATCCATCAACCTTTGGGAGAGAAATATCGAGAAGGATTAAAGAGGGCTTAACCTTTAAGGCCTCTTCTATTCCAGCTTGACCGTCTACTGCTTCAATAATCTGATAGGTATCCTGTAGCAGTGCTTTTACCGTCATCATATTGTCTGGATTGTCCTCGACCACCAGAATTGTTGGTTTTATTTGATTTAACCGGCGCTCTGACAATGATTGGTCAGCCGTCGACTCGGAAACCATAGTGTTTACCGATGCCAAAAGATCTCTTTTACTGATGGCGCCCTTTTGAATCAATTGAGAAATGTGGTTACCCTTTAAAAACTTCAGTTCCTCCTTGCTGACATGCTTTGCTGTCAAAATCAATACAGGGATCTCCGCTGTTTTAGGCCTGCTTCTAATTGCACCCAGCACCTGAAATCCATCGACTTCAGGCATCATAAGGTCAAGAATCATCGCATCTGGCAAGGCAATTTCTATCTGCTCCAGAGCCTCTTTTCCGTTTCGGGCTACCCTAATCTGATAACCGTCTTCGACAAGGATATCCATCATCTGGACGATCGCGGGCTCGCTGTCTTCAACAAGCAGAATCGATTTTTGCGCCCAGTTTGTTTTCCTTCTAGCAACCCCATATTGGCCTGCCAAACGATCCTCCAAGAATTCTTCTGTGTCTGTATCTGCCAAATCTGCTGCAATTGGCAATTTTAGCGTGAATATTGATCCTTTGCCCGGTATGCTTTCAACTTCAATGCTCCCGGAAATCATAATCGCATATTTTTTCGCTATAGCAAGCCCCAGTCCAGTACCACCATTTTGACGGGATGGTGTCTCATCTCCCTGACGGAATTCATCAAAAATATAGTTTAGTTTACTTTCATCAATGCCAATTCCTGTATCCGCAACAGTAATGTGCACCTCATTTCCCATTCGAACGGCGCTAACAGCGACCTGCCCTTCATCCGTAAATTTGACAGCGTTTGAAATAATATTAATCAGGATATGGCGGCATTTTGATAAATCACTTCGTATTTCTACGAGATCTCTTGGCGTATTATTGATTAACTTGACGTTCTTTTCTACGGCCTGAGGCTCAATCATGTCTACGACTTCATTGACGAGCTGGAACACAGTGAAACGACTTAGGCTCAAGTATTCCTTCCCCGCTTCGATTCTCGACAAATCCAGAATATCATTGACCAGCGCCAGCAAATGTTTGCCATTTCTTTCTATGACATCGATATAACTGTATTCCTCTTCAGGAATTTTATGCGCTAATCTTCTGCCTAAAACTGACGCTAAAGCAATAACCGAGTTCAGTGGCGTCCTTAATTCGTGGCTCATATTTGATAAGAATGAACTCTTTAGACGGCTTGCTTCATCTAGAAGCTTCTTCTGCATTTCAAGTTCGATGTTCTGCTCCGACAATTCATCACGCTGCATAGCCACTTCTTTAGCTTGGGCATCCAGCTCTGAATTGGTCGCTTCAAGTTTTTGTGCGTAGTCAGAGACTTGATTGGCGGCCACCACACTACTCATTCTCGCACAAAGCTCTTGCCAGATTTCTTTAACAAGATCTAAGGAAAGGGCTGAGAAAGCATTTATGCTGGCAATTGAAGCTATGGCAAAAATCTCTGATCCTTTTAGTACGGGTATGGTTATAATTTCCTTCGCCCTATAGGTATCATAGACTGTTGTTAAGCTGAATCTGGTTTCGTGGCCTATTTCAGTAATGTGCTGAATTTCTTTGGTTGAGAGGACAAGCCCAAATTCACCCTCCAGGTTTTGTGCACTAAAGGAATCCTTGCGCCTTCCTGCGAGACCTATTGAATTAAAATACTCATACTCTGTTTTTTGCTCATTCAGTAGATACACTGCGCCCATCTGGGCACCAGTAAGGGATGTCAGCGTGCTTAGCAGTTTTCCAGAAAAATTCCTTAGTTTATCCTCTTTAAACAATGCGCTTGAAAAATTCTCTGAATTCTGCCTGGTTATCGTTTTGCTCTCAATCGATTCTGCCATAGTATTAAACGCTGAAGACAAATGGCCAAATTCATTAAGTGCAGCGTAGTCACTCCTGCTCCTAAGATTTCCTTGCTTAAACGCATTAATTGCGGTCATAAGTTTCTTTAACGGTTCATTGATAGACTTAACCAAAATGAATACTATAAAAAGAGCCATGATCAGCATAATGGCAATGATGATGAGAAGCTGCCTTGCGATTTCATTTTTTTGGTTCAAAGCAGCAGAATAAAATTCATCTGCCTTAATCGTGGCAAAATCACTGATTTTGCTAAGATTATTAAAAGTGCGCTCAGCCTGCATGCCGCCGACTCCATCATATTTGGTGCGGTTTAACGCATCTTTCAAATCTCCGCTCTGGTATACACGGATGGTTTCTTCCCTTATGCTTTTATAGGTAATATAGGACTCCCAAGCACTTTCAATATCACCTTTAGGACCCAGATATCTCTCGTTAAGAATGTCGAATTCTTTTACTGCGTCTGCATCAAGTGCGTTAATCCTTTGTATATGATCCTGAATTAACATATTATCAGGCTCCTGAACCAAATCCACCATCTCAAGGCGTATACGCAACATATCATTCTGAAGATTGCCGATAGCCCTTTGTATAGTGAAGGGGTGGTCATAGAGACTTTGGGTGTTTTGCCACACGTTGTTGACATAAAACCAGGACACTGCGCCAAGAATGACCACCAGCAAGACGCAAGCGCCCAGACTAAGATATATTCTATTGCTGATTTTCAGATTCTTCATTTCGTATGACACCTCCCCTCCATTTTTTTTGAAACACCGAAGCCGGCGGCGCGACTTCATTTATGCCCTTTTGCTTTAAAATCAAATGTTTTTCTGCTTCTCCTGTTGCTAAATATCCGTTGGGAGCGATGGCTCTCATTATTTTATCAACGATGAATTGCTGCTGCTCCGGCAGATAATAAAATAACAGATTGCTGCAAAAAACCAAATCAAAATGTCCAAATATACTTTCCTCCGGATAGTCATAAATCTGATCCAGAAGATCATATGAGGCGAAGGTCACATGTTCTTTTATTTTTGTGGAGACAGAATAAGCATCTCCCTCTTTGACGAAAAACTCATCTATATAAGACAGCTTGACATTTCTCATGCTCGAAACATCATAGACCCCTTTTTTTGCGGCGAGCAGAGCCGCCAGTGAAATATCACTACCAAGGATTCTATATCTTGTAGGCTTTGGTCTCGCAGATATGAGTTTGTCAAGCAGCATAGCGAGAGAATAGGCTTCCTGCCCTAAAGCGCAGCCGGAAGACCAGACTCTGATCTCGGAAGCTCCTGCTTTTGCTTCTATTATTTTGGGCAAAATCCACTGTTCCAAAATAGCGAAAGTCAATGGATTTCTAAAAAATTCACTATAGGTGATGTTTAAAGAATCAAAGAATTGATCAGCTTCTATACCGCTCTCTGAAAGATAGGGAATATAGTCCATAGATGATTTAAGCCCCAGAGCACCAACCCTTTTGTTGATAGATTTTTCCAAAAATGATTTATCGTAGATAGAGATGTCTCGTCTATAATTCTGCCTCATAATGCGAATAATTTCCAGAATATCCCTATGCATGTCATTTCTCTCCTCATAACCAGAAAGCCTTAGCTAATTGCGTTGATTATTTCGAATAGATTATAGCACAATTCTATATTAAATTGTTTTATTCGACAATTAAATCTAGTCAAAAATTAAATTTTTCGTACACCAAAAAAATCAATCTGCTCAACGATTTTTTATTCTGCTGTAGAAGATGCGCTTACCGATTTCAGCCGTCAAAATGTAGAGAATCACTATGATGGCAATCATGCCGATGAGCAGAGGCGGCAAGGGTTCAAATCCTAGGATTCCAGCAAGAGGAGTATAGGGCAGAATGAGAGTTGCGAGAAAAATAGCGCTGGTCGCAATGACAAGATATTTCCCCGGACGGCTTTTAAAGAAGGGTTTTCTGCTTCTAATGACCAGTACAATCAAGGAAGCTGAAATGACAGATTCCATGAACCAACCTGTCCGAAACTGAATTTGGCTGGCATGGGCAATAAAGAGCAATGCACCAAAGGTCAGGTAGTCAAATATGGAGCTGATCATACCGAAAGTCAGCATGAACCTTCGGATAAATCCCATGTCCCAGCGCCTTGGCTTTTGAATCATTTCATCGTCTACCGTATCGGTGGCAATGGTCATTTCAGGGAAATCCGTAAGCAGGTTTGTTAATAGCACCTGTTTTGGCAGCAGCGGCAGAAAAGATAAGAATAGGGAGGCACCGGCCATGCTGAACATATTGCCAAAGTTTGCGCTTGTTGCCATAAATACATATTTTAACGTGTTGGCGAAGGTGGTTCTGCCTGATAATACGCCATTGATCAGCACATTCAAATTTTTATCCAGCAAAACGATATCCGCTGCTTCTTTAGCCACGTCGACCGCACTTTCCACTGAAATGCTGACATCTGCCATATGAAGGCCCGAGACATCATTGATCCCATCACCCATGTAGCCCACCACAAAACCAGCCTTTCGCAGGGACATAATGATGCGTTCCTTTTGATTAGGTTCAACTTCAGCAAAAACATCCACATCCGGCGTTTTTAAAATCAATTCTTCATCACTTAAGGAGAGAATCTCGCCGCCGGTCATGATTTTAGAGTCTTTAAACCCCAGTTGTTCCATGACATTAGCTGCAATTAGTTTATTATCCCCCGTGATTATTTTTAGGGCAACCCCATAGTTTTTCAAGGTTATTATCGTATTAGAAGCGTCCTTCTTTGGAGGATCGAACAGGGAAATAAATCCAAGGAAAGTCATATCCGTTTCGTGATCTCTTTCTATCAGCGGATCCTTGCCATTGTTTTTATAGGCCACCCCAAGAGTG
>JANYJS010000117.1 GCA_025361765.1 Bacillota bacterium | reverse complement strand
GCTCCTGCGTGGCGTAAGCAGGGCATTGTTAGGGGGCTTAGAGATTCTAATTTTCTTTATAACATGAGGAAAGTTATTGAATTACAGCTTCTACAAAGCTCAATCAATGCCGGATGGATTTACCCTGTAGACGTGGTAGCTGATCCCAAATGTTTTAGGCAGTCTAGCGGTGGCGACGGCTTTCTTATCGGCCTTAAAGCAGGTCGTCAAGCTGGAGAAGTGCAGCGCATCGAACCGGTGTCAATTCCCTCATCTTTGATGGAGCTGTCAAATAGTTTAGCTGAAGACATACAAAAAATATCAGGTGTCAATGAAGAGCTTTTGGGCGCGGCAACGGATGATAAGTCGGGTATTTTATCTATGCTCCGACAAGGGGCAGGGCTTACCACCTTACAGACAATATTTGATAAACTCGACTATAGCCAGCGACTCTTTGGGAAGATTCGTCTTCAAGCCATACGTAAAAACTTCAGCAAAGGCAAGATTCGTAATATATTGGGTCATGAAGCAGATCCACGATTTTTCTCAAGTCATTCACAAAAGTATAGCATCGCTGTCGAAGAGGGCAACTATAGCGCCACACAAAGACAAACTGAGCTTCAACAACTACTTCACTTCAAAGAACTTGGCGTGAATATCCCTGATAAATCGATCATGCGAGCGGCAATCATCACGAACAAAAAGCAATTGATGCAAGACATTCAGGAAATGAACCAACAGCAAGCTCAGCAACAGCAACAGCAAGCCGAGCAGCAAGCGCAAATTGATCAAGTGAAAGCCCAAGAGTCAATGTCTAAATCAGCTCTTAATATGGCAAAAACTCAGGAATCTCAAGCGAAGGTGGAAGAAATTTTTGCCTCTGCCGAACATAAGCAAATGGGGTCCGATTTGGAAATGGTCGAAATGCTTATAAAGTTAGAGGATATGCAATTCGGCCAATTTGAAAGAGCGTTCCAGTTTGCTCAAGCTGTTAAAGCAGCAAATGCAATAGATAAAATTGATATGCAAAAGACCGCCTAAAATATTAATTTCCATTTCTTTTTCTAGCATTACGGATTTGACTATGATATACTCCTATTAAAATATAAGGAGAGATATGCCTGAATTCATAGAAATGATAGGAAAAAAGTTCGCTGATTGGACTGTAATATGTCGAGCAAAAAATGGTAAGGGCGATCTTAAAAGCTGGGTTTGTAAATGCAAATGTGGAACTGAAAAAGTTCTTGGAGGCACTTATATTAGAAGATATTGGGTTCCTAGTGATTGTGGCTGTTATAAATCTTTAGTTGGGCAAAAATTTGGAGGATTGACAGTTTTGGAGAGGCTAAAAGGAACCTGCAATACTAAAGGAACTTTTAAATGCTTATGTGAATGTGGACGAGAAAAAGTAACATGTGGAGCATATTTAATTTCAGGAAATCGAAAATCATGTGGTTGCAGGCTGTCAAAAAAAACTAGTGAGATTGGGCCACAGACAGTTTACAATCATTATAAACAATCATCAAAAAAAAGAAAACTTTTATTTGACCTTACAAGGCAAGAATTAAAGGAAATTATAGAAAAAAAATGTTTTTATTGTGGAGAACTATCTTCTAATAAATTTACAATAAAAAAACCAAAAAACTATAACAGTAGGTTTTATCTATATAATGGAATTGATAGAATTGATAATAATATTGGTTATATTCTTAAAAATTGTGTAAGCTGTTGTAAAATTTGCAATCTGATGAAACGCGGTTTATCTATAGAACAATGGAAAAATCATATGAAAAAAATCTTGAATCACATACATTTCGAATAAATATCCAAAACAGCCAGATTGGCAATAGGAGAATAGTATGAAAGAACATCATAAAGAACATCACAAAGAGCACCACAAAGAAGGCGCGCACAAGCTGATGAAATCACATCCACACCATCGCGGTGGCGGATTGCCAGAATTCAGACAAGAGCATAAAGAGCATCACATTGAAGATGTGACTTATGCAGATACGAAATATTGCTCCGAATTCGGAGGCGCTCAGGAATATAAAAAATCTGTAGATGCAGCTAATAACTATATCAACAAACATAAAGCGCAGCACTAATCAGCGCGGCCGCGACGAAGGTTTAAAAATTATCCTTACGATGGCCGCCATTTGGCATATTAGCTCAGCAGATAGAGCGCTGTCTATTCGGACGAATGTGCCGCGTAGAGAAGCAGAGGCATTGGTGCAAATCCAATATATGTCTAAAAAAAAGGGGGATTTTATGAAAGTCAAAGGCGAATCGCAGAACATGAAAATTGGGCAAAAGAAAATGGGAAAGCCGCATGAGCATTGGGAAATAAAAGCAGAGCTATGCCCTAAAGGCAATAACGAGCCTTGGGGGGCATTCAACCCAAGACCCCCATCAGAAAGGCCATGTATGCACATTAAAACAAATGAGTGTGACCATTGATTCCAACGGCAGCAAGTGAGCTTTCTAAGAAAGCTTTTAGTGACAACACGAAATATGACCCCGAAGAAATCGGCCATGCTCAAATCGACGACATTGACCGCGGTTTAAGAGATTGCATTGAATTACAT
>JANYJS010000101.1 GCA_025361765.1 Bacillota bacterium | reverse complement strand
TCAAGTTCTGATGCTCCGTATATGAGCACTTCGTCTGAGTCAGTATCCGTGCTGGCAAGAACTATGTCGTTTCCCCATCTGCCTACCATGAAGTATATTTTCTTCTCGTCCTTTGTTATAAATGCGTCGCCCTTTTTCATCTTATTTTCCGCCTTTCTCGTGCTTTTTTGTTAGTACATTACTCACTCTAAAGGCCTTTAAAGTCAAGCATTACTGGCATCTTTCCAAGGCAATTTCTCGCTATTTCGGCATAAAAAAACGCCGGTATCTCCAGCGCTTTTGATATATCTATTAACAATTACATCGCAGTACTTTGGATCAAGCTCCATCATATTGCAAATCCTGTTTACTCCCTCTGCAGCTATAAGCGTCGTGCCGCTTCCGCCGAAGAGATCAAGCACCAGGCCGCCATACTTGCTACTGTTCCTTATTGCTTTATCAACAAGGGCAACCGGTTTCATAGTCGGATGTTCCTCGCTTCTTGATGGCCTCTCAAAATCCCAAACGTCTGTCTGCTTTCGATCATCAAGTGGATGAAGCCTTGCTTGACCTTCTTTCCATCCATACCAGATAGGCTCATATTTTGTGTGATAGTCCTTCCTTGAAAGGACCATTCTATCTTTATTCCAGATCAGTGTGGATGACCAGTGGTAGCTATTCACTGCAAGAGTCAGCATCATGTTGCCCCACTCCTGCGCCGACATAACCACGTAGGTCATGCAGCCTTCCTTAGAAGCAAGGTTCATATTCCTAAAAGCAGAATCCATGAAGCCTTTGAAGTCTTCAGTTCCCATGAAGTCATTCATGATAGTTCTTGGCTTCCAACTAGGATGGTTTTCATCCGCCCCATAGTTCACATTCCAAGGTGGATCTGTAAAGACCATGTCGGCCTTCTCCCTTGCCATAAGGGTTATAACATCCTCTTCAGATGTGCTATCGCCGCAGAGCAGCCGGTGCTTTCCCAGCAGCCAGGTATCACCACGCTTTGTGATTGGTTCTTTAATGTTCTCCAGGGCTTTATCCAAATCAAAGTCATCTTCTGCTGCCTCTTCATCCTTATATCCGGCCATCAGTTTTTCAATCTCATCCATATCAAAGCCTGTGAGTTCAAGGTCAAAGTCCCCGGCGTCTAGTTCTGCGATTAGGTCTTTAAGAGATCCCATATCCCATTCGCCGCTGATTTTATTCAGAGCGATATTGAGAGACTTCTCGTGCTCTTTATCTAGATCAACCAGAACGCATTCAACCTCTTCAAACCCTAGATCCTTTAATACCTTTAGCCTCTGATGGCCACCGATAACTGTATAATCACTATTAGCAATAATTGGATCGATGTAGCCATAGGTCTCAATTGACCTTCTGATTTTCTGGTACTCCGCATCAGCAAGCTGCAAATCTTTGCGTGGATTGTAGGATGATGGTTTGAGTACTTGTATTTGAATTTTTTGTATGTTCATTTTTAAAGTTCTCCCCCAAATAAAAAAGCGCCTTATTCAGGTGCCTTTTGCCAATTCCCTTATGATCAATTAAACACTACTCTTGATTTTGATCCCGGCCATGTTTTTCTCAAAATTACCTATGCTGGAATTCAACTCTTTAATTCTTGATCTTATATCATCAAACTTGGAAACATTTCAACCTTAAAATAAGTATGTAACCCCGATAGTAATAAATACAACCATAAATACAGTCCATATAAAGCCAACCAATACTTCCATAAAATCCATAGAATTATGGAAAAAAGAATCATCCTTAATAATATGCTTTTTAGTCATAATTGCAATGAAGCTACCTGTATTCCAAAACGGCAATGTTAAGTCTGCAGCAAGTGTTCCTAAGAATGTTTCAAAAGCAGAACTACTAGTAACCCAATTACGTTTGTTTCCTATCTTAACAACAATAATATGCAATGTTGTAAAAAGAGGATAAGCTATTATAGACCAAAACATAAATGCATAGAAATAACCAAGCACTGTGACTGGGCTAACAGCTCCTTGTGCGATTTGTATAAAACTCACCTTTAATGCCAAGACACATATCAACAGTGTCAATATACCAAACAGTGCCGTCCTACGAAAAAATTGCAGAAAATACATATTATCTTATTCACTCCTTCCATTACCTTGTTATTATAACCTCATTGGATATCAATGAACTCTATGATGGAAATCATCAAATCACTGTGCGCGTTTGCCGTACTAAATTCTCATGTTCAAATATCACTCGAATACCAAGAAGATTCAGATGTCTCAACGTATCCAATATTACAGACATTTTCAGCCCTTTTATGCCCCTACTCTTGACATCAATAACGCACTCCACGTGCGGCAAACGTGGGAAATATCAATTCTTCGGCTGATCTATATAAATTTAATTAAAAAACGTTGAAAAGGGATAAGTGGGGCACGAGGAAGAGCACCACCGGTCTCAAGCCATTGCAATCACCGCGTTTCACGGGGGGCATATATCTTGATGCTCATGCCTTTCGTGTTATGTTTATAATGCTCAGCCAAAGTATTCGTTTGGCAATAGATGACTGCGGACCAACGTTATCTGTTCTTTGGTTTTATTGTCAGGAATGATTTCGTAAACCTTAAATGGTATTTTAAGTAATTCCCAAATAATTATTGCGAATATGTCTTGCGGCTTGCGTAACTTATCTTTATCTTTCTTAACATCAGCAAAAATCAGATTGGGTTTTAAGATGCATAGGTCAGGATTCTCAATCTTTATTCCAGCAGCATACATATTATTAAAAACGATTTGCAATTTATTAAAATTTGAAGACCCCATTACTTCCTCAATACGTTTATTATTATCGCGAAATTTTGATTTGTTTGAAAATAGATTGAAATCATTCGCAATAACTTCCAATCCCTCATTCTCCAAATGCCTCTTCATAAAAAATTCTCCATACATATATCCATTGGCAACACCATGTCCTTTTTTATCTAAAATATGTTGCGGGACAACCTCAGGATTTCTTAATCTCCACTGCACAAGCTCTAAAGGATTATAAACGACAAATTCTTGCTCAATGTTTACAGAGTACAAAGCTTCCATCGCGATACCTTTCATACATCAAAGTTAAATTCGTTGGTATATATAATATACATCATTGTCAGCTTTATTTGCATTCAATCTTTTTAAGCTCCCCATCCTCTCCAAAGCACAACCCATCAGTCGTCGTGCCGCCTTTGCCAAAGTGCTCTTTGTTGTGGCAGTCCATACAAAGCACCTCGAGGTTGCTCCGGGATAATGTGACGTTTGGATCGTTTATATTCTCCGGCATGATATGCTGCTTATGATGAACGATGTCACCAGCATTACCGCACCTCTCACAGATACCGAACACTGATTTGAAGTAGGCATCCCTTGTCTGTTTCCAGGGTTTTGAGTTATATAATTTAGTCACAAATTTTTTGGCCATACTTTATTATTCACTATTCTTCATTCTTTCAATTAAACCACCAATATTTGAGGATAATTTACCAAATGCCTTTTCTGCATCCGCTTCATAGCATTTTTCTTGTTCAATCGCAAGACCGATGCGATCCATATAATCACTAAAGACAATACGGCTTTTATTATATGATGAAAGAACCTTAACAAGCTCCTTCTCAATGAATCTTTTTCCATTTTTTGATTTCTTAGCATTTTCATACAAATCCTCTTGATTACATAATTTTACTTCATAAAAGTGCAGTAGTAACCAGAATTCAAAATTTGGATTTGTAATTCCGAGATTTATACCTTCTTTTTTTGCTTCTCGAACTAGTTTCAAATAATCTTTATCTGTTTTCTTATCATGGCTATATTTATCAATATCACATATCAACCAAAATTCATCATTTTTATCTATGTCATCCTGATTGTTTTTGTATTCAACCATTTTATTCAGCATCACCTTTGGATGACTGCCACCATCACCTTGCTCTCG
>JANYJS010000051.1 GCA_025361765.1 Bacillota bacterium | reverse complement strand
GACTGATATTGATTCTTTTCAAGATCGGCTGTTATAGCGCTTAAGGCTGCGCTGGCTTCTGTTTTAGTTAAAAAGCCGCCGATTTGTTTCTGCTTTCTAACTCCATTAACATGGACATCAAAGCGTATAGCCCACTTACCTCTGACCTTTAAAAAACTCCCGTGCATAACATCCACTCCCTTGATTGAGGGCATAAAAATACCCCAAAGTATTGTAATATTGGGGCTTTGATGCTACACTATATTTGAACCAAGGTGTTGCAGCAATGCGGCCCCGACAATTGCTCCCTGTTAGCGCAGGGGGCTTTTGTTTTATCTATATAAGCTAACACATAATAGATTAGTAATTTACGATATTCAAGTCCAACTTTTACGCTCCATCCATACTCTTTTCAATATGATAAGCGATAGATGAATCCAATATGAAGTGTCCTTTTTTGATATGTTCAAGCTCATGCAGGTAGGCTTTTACTCTAGCATCGTCTGAGATGCAGGAATTGAGATAAATGTTGTAGTCTCCGTTTTCATCTTTGAGCGTAAGGCCCTTTATCTCAGGCGGAAGTTCCAGTATTCGTATGATCAGTGAATCCATTTATTTTAGTCCATTCCTTTGAGCGCTTCGATGATTCTTATCGCTTTCTCCACATCTGCTTTAGTTGCTTTTTTGGTTAGTGAGAATAGTGCTTTCATTTCCGGTCTCTTATGAAGTGTATCAAGATACTCCTGCAGATCATCCGGCTCTTCCCAGCCCATAAGATAGCTTGGTGTGACGTTTAATGCTTCTGCAAGCTTTTCTAAATTTGCTGCAGTGATGTTTTCTATATTTGAGGATTCATACCTCAGCACTGTTGAGGTGCTAACACCCATCTTTTCTGCGACCTGGGTCAATGTCATTTCGAGTTCTTCACGTCTTTGTTTGACGCGTTCCGATAAAGTCATAAAAGTCACCTCCTGTAAAAGTATCATATACCATAATTTCTAATCACGCAATAAATATTTTAAAATATTGCGTGTACGCTATTGACCGCTTAAAATATCACTGCTAATATGAATTGCGTGAGAGCAACAAAACAAAATTTAAAGAAAGGATGAGACGTATGATCAACACAAGCAAACTGAAAAATAGAATGCGGGCGATGGGGATTACCCAAAAGGACCTGGCAGCACTGTTAGACAATGATCCTGCAACAATAAACAGAAAAATGAATGATGTGACAGGATACTTCCTCAAAGCGGGTGATCTTGAAAAAATTATGAGCGTGCTGCAGATTGATGACATCAGAGAATATTTTTTTAACGATTAAATTGCGTGTATGCAATATATAGACCAAAAGGAGGGTATTTATGGTAATCGAGCAAAACGCAGTCTACCGGCTTGGAGAAGCAGCAAAGCTTCTATCGGTATCTGAGGGAACAATCAGAAACTTCATCAGAGATGGACTGCCGCATAGGAAGATCCGGTCGATAATATTCATCAGGGGTGATGAGCTACTAGGCTTCATGTCGGCTGACGGGAAGAAAACGGAAAACCCAAAGCTACTGAAGTTCAAAGCCAGCAGGGAATGTGGGGTGATGGGAAAGTGAGTGCAAAAAAGCAAAATCCAGTTGCTGCGAACAACTGGACCCTGCAGGACATCTTATGAAAAAAACTGTCTTAAACTATGTAACTAAATAATAACATATTTTACCAGATTGTCAAGAATGGAGATTTAAATAAATGAGCAAAATTTTAGTAAAGACAACTGACCTACCACATGAAGAGTGGCTCGATATAAGAAAGAGTGGTATCGGAGGAAGCGAAGTCGGAGCTATCTGCGGAATGAATCCCTGGGCCAGCGCCATTGATGTGTATATGGATAAGCTCGGACTTAAAGATGAGAAGCCGGATAACGAGGCAATGCGCCAGGGAAGAGACCTTGAGGAATATGTTGCTAAACGCTTTGAGGAAGCTACCGCAAAGAAAGTCAGGAGAAGAAACGCCATCCTGCAGCACGATGAGCACGACTTTATGCTGGCCAATATCGACCGTTGGGTGGATGGCGAGAATGCCGGACTTGAGTGCAAGACAGCTTCAGTTTATGCGGCGGATAACTGGTCAGATGGAAAGATCCCTGCGCATTATGAACTGCAGTGCCATCACTATATGGCGGTAACCGGAGCAAGCAAATGGTACCTTTGCTGCCTGATCCTTAACAAGAGTTTGGAGATCAGAGAGATTGTGAGGGACGAAGAAGTAATCGCGCAGCTCATCGATATTGAAAGTGCTTTCTGGCATAACAATGTTCTAGCTAAGGCAATGCCGCCTCCAGACGGAAGCCAGGCTGCCACAGGTATGATAAAGACTATCTATAGAGACAGCGATCCTGAAGGAGTGATCGAGCTTTCAGGCTTTGAGGAAAAGCTTAAGCGGTATGACGAGATTATTGAGCTTGAGGACGTCCTTGGAACTGAAAAAGAACAGATCAGGCAGGAGATCATGGTGAGCATGGGTAAGCTTGAAGTGGCCTTCGTAAATGGCCGAAAGATCACGTGGAAGAGCCAAGCCGGAAGAAAGACTGTTGACAGCAAGGCGCTAAGAGCTCAGATGCCGGACATATACCTTAAGTACCTGCAGGTCGGAGATAGAGTTAGAGTATTTAGAATTTAGGAGGATTAATTAACATGAGTGATACAGTAAAAAACAAACTGGCAGCTAAAACCCAGGCGCCAGAAGTGAAAGAAGCAAAGAACATGAAGCAGTGGATTGAGTCCATGAAAAGCGAAATATCAAAGGCGTTACCAGAAGTTATAACCCCGGAAAGATTTACCCGTATGGCGCTGACTGCCATATCTACTAACGTACAGCTTGCTAACAGCAGCCCGAGATCCTTTCTTGGAGCACTTATGAATGCAGCCCAGCTTGGGCTAGAACCTAATACGCCGCTTGGCCAGGCATACCTCATTCCCTTTAGAAATGGCAAAACTGGCGAGATTGAGACCCAGTTTCAAATCGGCTTTAAGGGGCTCATTGACCTTGCTCACAGGAGCGGGCAGTTTCAGGTGATCTATGCAAAAGAAGTGTTCGAAAACGACAATTTTGACTATGAGTATGGCCTAGATCCAAAGCTTACTCATAAGCCGCACACAGGCGAAGACAGGGGCGAGGTGGCCTATTATTACGCGGTCTATAGACTGGTCAACGGTGGCTTTGGATTTGAGGTCATGAGTAAAAGCGATGTCGTTGCACACGCAAAGAAGTTCTCCCAGGCATATGCCAAAAGCTATTCACCATGGAGCACTAATTTTGATGAAATGGCTAAAAAGACGGTCCTTAAGAAAGTGCTGAAGTACGCTCCTATCAAGACGGAATTTGTTAGGGCGATTACTCAGGACCATACCATCAAGACAGATATTGCCCAAGATATGAGCGAGATTGAAAGCAGAAATATATTTGAAGGCGAGTACGAGGAGATAGCAGAAGCAAATGAGGAAGCAGCGGTTTAGGCCGCTCTTCCCAGGAGAAGGTGAAAGATGGCAAGACCGAATAAAAGTGGTGTGGACTACTTCCCTCACGATACTGCAGCAGGCAACGGAAAGACAATCTTCACTCTTGAATCAAAATTCGGAAATGACGGCTATGCTTTCTGGTTTAAACTGCTTGAAATTCTTGGAAGCCAGGACTGCCTTTACCTTGACTGTAATAACGTATCTGAATGGATTTTTCTGACCGCTAAAACAAGAGTCGATGAAGTCACGGCTAATGAAATTCTAAACACCTTAGCGAATATTGACGCCATTGATGCAGAACTTTGGAGCGAAAAAATCATATGGTGTCAGAAATTCACAGACAGAATATCAGCAGTTTTTAAGAAACGGACGTCCGAAACTCCCAAAAAGCCGAGTTTCCGCTACAGAAACTCTCCCGAAACAGGGGTTTCCGCTACAGAAAGTACACAGAGCAGAGCAGAGCAAAGTAGAGTAGAGAAGAGCAGAGCACAGGAGAGGAAAAAAGACCCCTATGCGAGCAAGCTTGATCAGGTAGTCGATCTCTTTAATGTAATTTGCATCTCTC
>JANYJS010000040.1 GCA_025361765.1 Bacillota bacterium | reverse complement strand
CGACTATAGATAACATCAGAATTAACGACTACGAACCCGCTAAGCAGTTTTATAATCAGACTCAGAGCATAAGGCTCTATTATTTGTTCAACGATGTGGATGTTGACAGATATATCATCAATGGCAAGTACACCCAAGTATTCTTGTCTGCCAGAGAAATTGACGAAACTAAAGTGGGCGAGCAATGGCTGACAAAGTATATCAAATATACCCATGGCTATGGGATTACCTTATCTAGAGTAGATAAAGTCACCGCCAGCGGCCAGCCGGATATGCTGATTGACAGCATTCCGCCAGTTTCCTCTGTACCAGAGATCAGTATAACGCGGCCAGAAATTTATTACGGAGAGTTAACAAACAACTATGTCATTACCAACACCGATGAAAAGGAATTTGACTACCCCAGCGGCGAGAGCAATGTTTACTCAACCTATCAAGGAGACGCCGGGATTAAACTTGGGCTTTTCAATAGGATTATGTTTACCATTAAGGAGAAGAGCCTTAAGATACTGGTTTCTTCGAATATTAATGCCAATTCTAAAATCCTGATTAACAGAAATATCAAGGATAGAGTTCAAAAAATTGCACCTTTTATTCATTATGATGAAGACCCCTACATTGTAACCGTCGATGGCAAGCTTTACTGGATTATAGATGGCTACACCACAAGCAGCTATTATCCCTACTCCCAGCCCTTCTCTGATCAGAGCAGCGTGAACTATATCAGAAATTCGGTCAAGGTAGTCGTAGATGCTTTTGATGGCAAGACAAATTATTATATCGTGAATGATCAGGATCCAGTGGTTAACACCTTGGATAAAATTTATCCAGATCTATTTAAGAATTTTAATGAAATGCCAGAAGGCCTAAAGGCACATATCAGGTATCCCAATACACTGTTCTCGATTCAGGCAGAGGTTTACAAGAGATATCATATGAGCGATGTCAAAGTATTTTATCAGGGAGAAGACCTTTGGGACATCTCCTACGAAATTTATGGCAAAGAGCGCGTGCTCATGAAGCCTAGCTACTATATTATGAAACTGCCAGGTGAAGAATCTGCTGAATTTGTCAGTTCTCTGCCTTACACACCTAGAGACAAACCGAATATGACAGGTCTTTTGGTAGCGAGAAATGATGGGGATAACTATGGGCAGCTGGTCTTATATAGGCTGCCAAAAGAAAAACTTGTTTTTGGACCAATGCAGATTGAATCACAAATCGATCAGGATACGACCATCTCCAAAGAATTCTCGTTATGGGGATCAACAGGCTCTGACTATATCAGGGGCAACATGTTTGTCATCCCGATTGAAGATTCACTTCTATATATTGAACCGATTTATCTGAAGGCGGACAATGTCAACAGCCTTCCTGAAGTAAAAAGAGTCATCGTCGCCTATGGCGACAGGATAGCCTATGAGCCTACCCTTGCTGGCGCCCTGAATTCCTTGTTTGGCACCGGAGATGGCGCCGTGGTTGATCCCGGTACGGTTGATCCGAACGCCGGCGGAACCCTAGGTGTTGATAAATTGATTCAACTGGCCAGCGAAGCTTTTAAGAACGCAACGGCAGCTCAGAAAAACGGAGATTGGGCATCCTACGGCAAATATATTAAAGAGCTCGAGCGCTATCTAAACCTCTTAGCTCCAGCCCCACCTAACCCAACAGCGGATACGACCCAAACAAATGCCCAGTAGGTATTAAACTAACTGAATGAAGGGCCGGTTCTAGCGATAGGACCTGTCCCTTTTCATAAATATTAGACTTAAAAAAGAAAGGAGATTGGTTATGATACGCAGCAGTATGTTATTCAACATTCCCGCGGGCAAGCATTCCAAAAGAGATATAAAGGAAATGCTGCGCAGCCACCCGGAGATAAAATTTGTATCTCTAGTTGGACTCGATATAGGAGGCTACGATACGGACGAAAAAATTCCCGTCGAACTTTTCATCGAAAACATGGACAATTTTCTTATTAAAGGCGTACAAACAGACGGATCAAGCGTAGTTTTACCAAAAATTGCAGAAATAAACAATGCAAAACTGGATATCATTCCCGATTTGTCCGTGAACTGGTACGTAGACTATAATTTCAGCCATTTGGATGAAGAGACAAGGACGCCGGTAGGCACCCTTCGTATTCCAGCATTTCTCGTTCATAACGACACTTATCAAGTGGGATCAAGAGTCATTCTAAGAGATGCGGTTGATAGCTTCAAAACGGAAATCCTAGCACTTCTTAAAAAACATCCGGAGGTATTCACAGAACTTAGCATAGAAAACGCTGATGATATTGAAGAAATCGTGCTAACGGCAGCCACAGAGCTGGAATTCTGGGTCAAGACCCCGGACGATAAAGCTGATCGAGAACAGCTATCCACTTCTCAGGTATTAAAAGAGCAGTACTGGAAGAGAACCGTAGGCCCAGTCAGGACGGCCCTGGAAAAGTCGCTTTTAATTTTGGATCACTACGGCTTTGAAATCGAAATGGGACATAAAGAAGTTGGCGGCGTTAAAGCAAAGCTTGGTCATTCGGGAGACTACGATCACGTGATGGAGCAGCTGGAAGTTGATTGGAAATACAGTTCGGCCCTTCAGGCAGCGGACAATGAAAGTCAGGTCAAATATATCATTAAAGACGTTTTTAGAGCCCACAGTCTGGATGTTACTTTTATGGCAAAACCCATAGAAGGCGTAGCAGGCAATGGAGAACACACCCACATGGGCGTTGCTGCAAGGCTGAAAGACGGCAGGCAGGTCAACCTGTTTTCTGCCAACAATCCAAAGACGGATTTTCTTAGCCCTATTGGCTTTGGCGCACTTTTAGGCATTTTGAAAAACTACGAAATTATTAATCCTTTTATAACAGCTTCAAATGATGCCTTTAACAGGCTAAAACCAGGGTTCGAAGCTCCAGTCTGCATCGTGACCTCAGTGGGACACAGCGCCGATGTGCCTTCAAGAAACAGGACTGTGCTTATTGGCCTCGTAAGGGACGCTACAAATCCTATGGCGACCAGATTTGAACTGAGATCACCAAATCCGAAGAGCAACACCTATCTTGTATTAGCCAGCGCATACCTGGCAATGCTTGAAGGAATAAAAGCATCAGTAGAGTCAGGGAAGACTTCTGAAGAATTGCTGAAAGTCCTATCAAAGAGCTATGGCGAAGAAACTTTTTATCTCGAAAAAAATCGCGAATATAGAAGTGAAGAGGATGTTTTTGAAGCCTACTCCCCTTCAGAAAGAGCCAAATTATTTGGAAGGGTGCCATTAACGGTTTATGAAAACATCTGCGCCTTTGATCTTTATCCGGAAAAAATGGCCATTCTCAGAGCGAATGACGTATTCGACGAAATCACGATTGAGTCTTACAAAGAGGCCATATTGGGGCAGTGGGCAACTGAGCTTCGGGGCAGAATCATACCCAACATTATGGATTTGGTAAGGGAATGCAAAAAGCTTCATATTGAAGTTGAATCAACGGATCTTGACATGCTGAACTGGAAGACCATCCATAACCTTCGGATTGACCTGGGGCAGGATACGATTTCTTCAAAATGTCTGCTGACCAGAATCAAAATGGCTCTAGACCAGGAAGATTTTGAATCCGCTTCAAATATGCAGTTAGAAATGCAGCAGAAGATACAAGAATTGATTGAAGTTTATATTGAATATAAAAAGAACCTATTTTAGAGCAGGGAGATGAACCGATATGTTGGACGTCAAATACATTAGAGACAATTTTGAACAAGTTAAAAAATCTCTTGAATCAAGAGGTCAGGGAGACTATGGCATCGATAAGGTGCTCGTTCTTGACGAAAAAAGAAGAGAAGTTCTCTCAAGGGTTGAACAGAAAAAAAACAAGCAGAACCTAGACTCCAAAGAAATCCCAAAACTCAAAAAAGAGGGAAAAGACACCACTTCTCTGATGAACGACATGAAAGCGTTATCCGATGACATTAAGATTCTTGATAGCGAAGTGGATATTATCGAAACCGAGCTCAAAAATCTGCTGCTGAACATACCCAACACGCCCAGTAAAGCAGTGCCGGTTGGAAAAAATGAAGAAGATAATTTGGAAGTAAAAAAATGGGGAACGCCCAGAGTATTTGACTTTGAACACAAGGCCCACTGGGATGTGGGTGCGGATTTGGATATTCTGGATTTTGAAAGAGCAGCTAAAATTGCCGGCGCAAGATTCACGGTCTATAAAGGCCTAGGCGCAAGGCTTGAGAGAAGTTTAATCAACTTTATGCTGGATCTTCATACGGAAAAGCATGGCTATCAGGAGATTCTACCGCCTTTTATGGTGAACAGAGATGCCATGACAGGAACCGGACAGCTGCCGAAATTTGAGGACGACATGTTTTATGTGCCGGCAAAGGACTTTTTTCTGGTCCCTACAGCCGAGGTGCCGGTGACCAATCTTCGCGGAAATGAAATTATGGAAGCAACAGAACTACCGGTCTATTATGCTGCCTACACCCCTTGCTTCAGAAAAGAAGCTGGTTCCGCCGGCAGAGATACCCGTGGTCTCATCAGGCAGCATCAGTTTAACAAGGTTGAACTGGTTAAATTCACCAGGCCAGAAGATTCATATAAGGAGCTCGAGCTTCTGCTTCAGGCAGCCGAGGAAATTCTTAAGCTACTTGAGATTCCCTACAGAGTCGTGCTTCTATCTACAGGAGATATGGGATTCAGTTCAGCAATGACCTATGATATTGAAGTTTGGATGCCTAGCTATGGAAGATATGTTGAAATATCCAGCTGCAGCAATTTCGAAGCCTATCAGGCCAGAAGAGCCAATATCAGATTCAGACCAGAGCCTAAAGGCAAGGCGGAATTCGTTCACACGTTGAATGGTTCAGGATTAGCTGTAGGAAGGACTTTCGCGGCAATACTGGAAAACTACCAGCAGGCTGATGGATCTGTTGTTATTCCGGAAGTCTTAAGAAAATATATGGGAACGGATCGGATTGCCCCATGCCTCTAGAAATTAATGTTGGAGACACCTTGGAGCTAAAAAAGCAGCACCCTTGTGGGTCAAAGACATTCTTAGTCATGAGAACGGGCATGGACTTCAGATTGACATGCCAGGGTTGCAACGCCCAGATTTGGATCGCCCGGAAAGATCTTGAAAAAAGAGTGCGAAAAATAAGCAAAAAAGAACAGGATATCAAATAGTAATTATAATATAAAAACTTCTTTGTGATATAATTGTCTCAATTGATGGAAATGAGACAAAATCCTGACTTTGAGGTGAGCGGATGAGAAAAATACCTGTCATTATAGATTGCGATCCAGGACATGACGATGCCATAGCGCTGATTATTGCTTTTGGCAGCGGAGTACTTGATATCAAGGCAGTTACCACCTGCGCCGGAAATCAGACCCCGGATAAAACGCTGAACAACGCTTTGAGAGTATTGAGTTTTATCGAAAAATATCCAATCGTTGCTCAGGGAGCACTTGAACCAATCATGAGGGAACTGATGATTGCGCCTGAGGTTCACGGCGAGTCGGGCCTTGATGGCCCAGAGCTTCCTCCTCCAAGTTTTGAACCAAGCCAAAAAAACGCAGGAGATGTCATTCTTGACATATTAAGAACTTCTGATGAAAAGATCACACTTATTCCAACAGGACCTTTGACCAATATTGGAATCCTTCTGGCAGCCCATCCCGAAATAAAACAAAAAATAGAGCGTATCATCTTGATGGGCGGCGCTGCTGTAGGCGGAAACTGGACTCCAGGTGCTGAATTTAATATTCTGGTGGACCCTGAAGCGGCTGATATCGTTTTCAAATCGGGAATTCCTATTGTGATGTGCGGACTTGATGTCACCCATAAAGCCATGATTTTCAAAGATGAAACTGAAAAATTCAGACGGATTGGAAACAAAACAGGCAAGTTGGTTGCCGAACTTCTTGACTTCTTTGATCTTTTCCATAGAAAAGAAGGTTTTGGATTTGCGGGAGCACCGCTTCACGACCCTTGTGCAGTTGCCTACGCCATTGATCCCTCCATTTTTACTTCAGTCGATTATTTTGTCGAGATTGAAACGAAAGGGCAGCACACCTTAGGGGCCACAGTTGTAGACTTTAAGCGTAAATATGGTCAAAAGAACAACGTGACAGTCGTCCTTGATCTAGACAGGGAAAAATTTATCAATTTAATGTATTCAGCAGTCAAAAATCTAACTTAGCAATTATAGAATTCGATTGCGATGACAGTTTTTAGTGATAAAGAATTCTTTTGATAATCGTAAAAAATACTTTGGAGGACAGAATATGCCTACGAGAATACCGGTAATAATCGATTGTGATACAGGCGTAGATGATGCGATGGCTTTGATTTGCGGCCTCGCCACTGACAGACTTGACATCCGAGCCATAACCGTTGTGGCGGGTAATCAGACTCTCGACAAAACCTCCGTCAACACGCTAAACCTGGTAGATTTTTTGGGCTATAAGGTTAAAGTGTCAAAAGGAGCAGATAAGCCATTAAACAGAGAGCTTATAACGGCGGAGCATGTTCATGGCAGATCCGGCATGGGCGGTGTAAAGCTTCCAGAATCGTCCCTAAGATTTTATGAAAAGAACGCAGTCGAGACGATTGCAGAAGAGGCGCTGGCGGCTGAAGGCCAGCTCGAAATTATTGCAGTTGGGCCTCTGACCAATATTGCGCTGGCAATCCTTGCTCATCCCTTCCTGAAAAAAAGCATCAAAAGAATTACCTTGATGGGCGGCTCAATTGATGGCGGAAACCATACGCCGGCGGCAGAGTTCAACGTCTATGTTGATCCTGAGGCGGCTCAGGTTGTTATGAATTCGGGAATTCCCATCGTTATGGTAGGCCTTGAAGTTACAGAAAAAGCTTATCTGACAAAAGAGGAGATTCAAAGCCTAAGCCTTTGGCATGCAAGTGACGAGACAAGCAAAACGATCAAAGCTTTACTCGAAAATATGCTCGAAATTTGCACCATGTTTGGGTATCAAGGTGCGGTTATGCATGACCCTTTGGCGCTCTGCTACGTCCTTGATGAAAGCCTGATTAAGACAAAGGCAATGGCTATTCAGGTCGAAACTCAAGGAGAAATCACCAGAGGAAAGACAGTAGCAGACAGATACCTGGTAACTGACAGAAAACCAAATGTGCAGGTTGGACTTGAGATTGACCGATTAAGATTTGTTGAGCTCATCAAAGAGCTTCTTAACAAATATATCAAGTAAGCAATCAACAAGAAAAATGGAGGAGAAAGAAATGAAGAGAAAATTAGCAATCGTCCTGGTAATCATCATGGCAATGACTATGGGCTTTAGCGGTTGTGCAAGCACACCTGCACCAACTCCGGCGGCCGACGTATTAAAGGTGGTTCTGATTCTGAATGGAACCCTGGGTGACAAATCCTTCTTTGACTCAGCAGCAGCTGGCATGCAGCTTATCAAAGACAAATACGGAGACAAAGTAGACGTTAAAACCATTGAAATGTCCTATGACCAAACCAAATGGGAGCCAACTTTGGTTGACGTCTCTGAACAGGATTACAATGTCGTTGTTTTAGGAACCTGGCAGATGGTTGATGCGCTTCAAAAAATCGCACCACAGTATCCGGAAAAGAAATATATCATTTTTGACACAACAGTTGATTACTCAAAAGGCGATATGGGTAACGTGTATTCCATTACTTATAAGCAAAATGAAGGATCTTTCCTTGCGGGCGTGCTTGCTGCTGAAGTAACAAAATCAACACTTCCTCTTGCAAACCCAGAGAAGAGAATTGGATTCCTTGGCGGAATGGATATTCCGGTTATCAATGATTTCTTAGTTGGCTACATTGAAGGAGCCTTATATGTTGATAAAGACATGAAGGTTTCCATCTCCTACATCGGATCCTTTGACGACTCTGCAAAGGGAAAAGAAATGGCCCTTGCTCAGTATAACCAGGGAGCGGATATTGGATTCAACGTCGCTGGTCAAGCTGGACTCGGACAGCTCGACGCTGCTAAAGAAGCTCAGAAATATGCCATTGGCGTAGACTCTGATCAGGCTGCTATCTTTGCGACTTCCGATCCAGCCAAATCCAATTTGATTGTTTCTTCAGTTCTTAAGAGAGTAGACCAATCTATTTTAAGAGCCATCGACATGCATATGGAAGGAACAGCAAAATACGGCGAAGCAGAGAACTTAGGTTTTGCTGAAGGTTGTATCGGCATCGTTAAAAATGATAATTATTTGGCTTTAATCCCAGCTGAAATTCAAACTAAATTAACTGATTTAGAAGCTAAGATTACCAGCGGCGAAATCGTTGTTGGCAGCTCATTTGGTATGGACACAGCAGCACTTGACAAACTAAGACAGGGCGTAAAATAAACCATAAGCTTAATACGGGTATATCTGCTTTGTAAGAAATTGTGAGGCAGATATACCTTTATTCATAACATATTAAATAATGGAAGCAGGAAACAACATGGGTAAAGAAATTTTATCGATGCAAAACATCACGAAAGTCTATCCCAATGGAATTGTTGCCAATAACAGGGTCAACTTTTCTATAACCAAGGGAGAGATTCATGCTTTAGTGGGAGAAAATGGCGCAGGAAAGTCAACGCTGATGAAAATTCTCTTTGGTCTTGAAAACCCTGAAGAAGGAGAAATATTGCTGGACGGAAGAAAACTTAGCATCACATCTCCAAATGTGGCCATTTTAAATGGCATCGGCATGGTTCATCAGCATTTTATGCTGGTACCATCTCTAACAGTGGCAGAAAACATTGTACTAGGTTCAGAACCGAGAAAAGGCAAGCTATTTTTGGATATGGATAAAGCAATCATAATGGCTGAAGATTTAGCTGAAAAGTACAATTTCGATATAGATGTCAGAGCCCACGTTAAGGACATTCCAGTGGGCACAAAACAAAAGGTGGAAATATTAAAAGCCCTGCTGAGGGGGGCTGAAATTCTGATTCTTGATGAGCCCACGGCGGTTTTAACACCGCAGGAAACGGAAGAACTTTTTAAAGAACTGATTATATTAAAGGAAAAGGGTCATACCATCATTTTCATATCTCATAAACTGCATGAAGTTAAGCACTTTTGTGACAGGATTACGATTATGAGAAATGGCAGGAGCATGGGTGTTTATAATACTAAGGACGTTTCTGAAGAAGACATTTCCAGACTTATGGTGGGACGGGATGTCATACTGACAGTTACAAAAAACAAGGCGCAGCCTAAAGAGGTCGTTTTAAAGGTGAGAAATCTGACTTTCGTCAATGAATTTGGCAAAAAGGCTTTGGATGACATTTCCTTTAGCGTGAGAAATGGCGAAATATTAGGCGTCGCTGGAGTTGAGGGCAATGGACAGCGGGAGCTGGTTGAGACCATAACGGGGCTTCTCAAATGTGGAAAAAACAAGATACTAATTGAAGGTAAGGATATCTCTGTGCTTGGGATCAAAGAACTCAGGGATTTAGGCATCTCACATATCCCAGAGGACCGGATGACTTATGGCGTTGCCGAAAATCTGACTATTGAGCAGAATTTGATTTCTAACACTTATGATAAAAAGGAATTGAATAATGGTTTTTTGATGGATATGAAAAAAATCATTGATACGACGGTGGACCTGGTCAAGGATTATAGGATTAAATGCAATTCTCCAAAACAGACCGTCAAAATGCTGTCCGGCGGAAACATTCAGAAGGTGGTGGTGGCAAGAGAGTTTGCCACCGAACCCAAGCTTTTGGTTGCGGATCAGCCCACAAGAGGTATTGACGTAGGGGCTACTGAATTCATCAGGACCAAGCTTGTTGAGCTAAGGGACGATGATAGTGCTGTGCTTCTTGTGTCGGCAGATTTAAACGAGGTCATGGAGTTAAGCGATAGCTTGATTGTCATGTTTGAAGGAAAAATTGTGGCTTATTTTGAAGATACAGATAAAATTACGGAAGAAGAACTTGGCCTATATATGTTAGGCGTTAGAAAACAAACGAACGAAGAGATCGGGGGTGTGGTTTATGAGTAAAAATCTGAGATTTGACATATTGAGAACTGCCCTGGCTATTGGAATTGCATTATTTATAGCGCTAGTCATTATTCTCTTCGCGAGCAAGGAACCTTTTACAGCCATCAGTCAGCTTCTGATTGGACCGCTTGGCACCGTGAGACACTTTGGCAACGTCATTGAAATGACCATACCCCTTGTATTTACTGGGCTTGCCGTGAGCATAATGTTTAAGGCCAGCCAGTTTAACCTAGGAGCGGAGGGCGCATTTTTCTTTGGCGCCATTGGCGCATCCATCATTGCGATGAAGGTTGCTCTGCCAATAGTAGTCCACCCCCTTGTCGCCATACTGGTGGGCGGCTTAATCGGTGCTGTGATTACGGGAATCCCAGCCGTACTTAAGGTCAAATGGGGAGCCAGCGAGTTGGTATCATCTCTGATGCTGAATTATGTGGCTTTGTTCCTTGGACTATATTTAATCAATTATTTTTTCAGGGATGTCAACGCTGGCGCGATGGTTTCTTTACCTTTCCTGGAAACGGCTAATTTGCTGGTACTGATCCCTAAAACACGTATTCATTTCGGCATTTTTATCGCTGCCATTATGACTGTTATAGCCTATTACTATTTATATAAGAGCAAAAGAGGCTACGAAATCATTGTGACCGGTGAAAACATCAAGTTTGCTGAGTATTCCGGCATCAAAACCGGAAAAGTCATCCTAATGGCTCAGCTTATTGGCGGCTTTATTGCTGGCGCCGGCGGCGCTACCGAGCTTCTTGGCATGTACACCAGATTTTCCTGGCAGGCCCTTCCCGGCTATGGCTGGGATGGGGTCATAGTTGCTATTCTGGCTAGAAATAATCCCATACTGGTTCCCATTGCCGCCTTCTTCCTGGCTTATTTGAGAATCGGGGCCGACCTGATGTCAAGAACAACAGATGTGCAAAACGATGTCATTGCCATCATTCAGGGCATCATGATTGTCCTTATCGTGGCCACCAGCTTCCTCTCAAAGTATAGGCACAAGATGATTTTTAATGAAGCTAAGGAAAATTTGGGCGAGACAGCAAAGGAGGGGAAATAAATGAATCAGTTGATTGATATCATCTTCTCAGCCAGTTTTGGTTATGCTGTCATTCGTGTAACAACACCGATTTTATTTGCCGCACTTGGTTCGCTCATTGCAGACCGTGCTGGCGTCATCAATATCGCTCTGGAAGGGACTATGCTTGTTTCCGCACTTACCGGTGTTGCCATCAGCGCCTATACGCAAAGCGCCTGGATTGGACTTTTGGCTGCTATGATTGCCGGCGGCCTGGTTGGCCTTCTGCTTGCTTATTTTTCACTAAATCTAAAGACTGATATTGTACTGTCTGGCATCGCCATAAACCTTATGGCCTCAGGAGGGACCGTATTCGTTCTGTATTTGATTGCTAAAGACAGAGGGATATCTTCTTCACTGCCAAGTCTAGTACTGCCTAAAATTCAGCTGCCTTTGATTGATCAAATTCCTGTAATCGGGGCAATCTTCTCAAACCATAATGTACTGACCTATGCATCCTTGATTGCGGTCTTGATTGTTTATATTTTCCTTTACAAAACACCACTTGGGCTTAAAGTCAGAGCCGTCGGGGAAAATCCGGACGCAGCCGATTCAGTTGGTATCAGCGTCATTAGAGTGCAATACTTTGCCCTTATTACCAGCGGCGTGCTGGCCGGCATGGGCGGTGCCTACATGTCAATGGGTTACGTGTCCTGGTTCGCTAAAAACATGACCGCAGGCAGAGGATTTATCGCTCTCGCGGCTGAAGCCATGGGCGGTGCCTCACCAGTGGGGACCTTCTTGACCTCTCTGCTTTTCGGCTTTGCAGACGCCTTATCAAACAATCTACAATCCCTAAGCGTCCCTGCGGAATTCATACAGACGATTCCGTATATCGCGACCATCGTGGGCCTGGTTATTTATGCATCGCGCAAAACGGCTCAAATCAATAAAATAAAGCAGCAGGAGAAATAACAAAAATAATTGCAGAAAGCAGCAGGAGAAAAACCAAAACAATTGTTGAAATTGGAAAATTGAGCATATCAAATAAAAATGGAGCAGCATAAATGTTAATTAAGGCGGTATGAAGTGAAAGATAGCCAAATAACAATTATTGGCGCAGCAAATATTGACATCCATGGGTTTTCTTTTGAGGAAATGATTCATAAAGAGTCAAACCCAGGCAGAGTCAAATTTTGTCTAGGCGGCGTAGGCAGAAACATCTCCGAAAATCTGGCTAGGGTCGGCATGGGCGTTCGCTTGATTAGCGCCGTTGGCGGGGATGCCAACAGCAAATGGCTCCTTAGCGCCTGTGAAGAAATCGGCATTGATATGTCGGAGACCCTTATTTTCGAAGAAATGAATTCTTCAATTTATCTGGATTTGATGAACAGCAATGGCGATATGGAGTTGGGTCTTTCGGACCTTGTTGTCCTGGAAATGATCAGTCCAGAGCACCTTCGTGCCCGACACGAGATCATCAATAAGTCAAAAGTCATCGTTATGGATACTGGAGTAAGTGAAGCGGTGCTCTTTTATATACTCGATCATTATTCACATATTCCTATTTTTATCGATCCTGTGTCTTCACCAAAAGCGAAAAAAATCAAAAATAGACTTATGGGCATACATACCCTCAAACTCAATAGGCAAGAGGCCGCGTACCTATCGGATGTCAAAATTACTAACCAATACAGCCTTTCAGAGGCGGCAGCTTTCATTTTAAAACAAGGGGTTAAAAGGGTTTTCATAACCCTTGGCGAAGAAGGCGTATATTATCGTGAAGGTAGCCAGGCTGGAAGTTTCAGACTAAAAACAGAAAAAGTGGTTAACGCCACTGGGGCAGGAGATGCTTTTATGGCCGGAACAATTTATGCCTTTATCAAGGGCTTTGATCTTGAAGATACGGCAAAAGTCGCTTCAAGATTTGCGCTATTAACCTTGGCTGATGAAAGTACGGTCAGCTCTAAAATAACTGAAGAAGCCGTGAACAAGTGGAAAGGGCGCAATTTTATGGCTGCAAAAATATAATTTTGAACCATTGCCTAAATTAAGAAAAAAAAACATATTTAAACGAATTGCTAAAATAAGGAAGAGGTAGCACTATGATGGAAAATCAGGAATTGAATTTACTCGGGGAATATGTAGAAATAACCGGAGAACTAGCCCTTGCGTTAAAAGAGGGTAAAGCAGTTGTGGCCCTTGAGTCCACCATCATTTCTCACGGCATGTCCTACCCGCAAAATATTGAAAGTGCTAAAACTTCCGAACGTGTCATTAGAGAAGAAGGCGCGATACCGGCCACTATAGCAATTATAGCGGGAAAAATAAAAATTGGACTCGATGATGAGGAACTAGAGTATTTTGGGAAAACTAAAGGGATCGCTAAAGCCAGTAGAAGAGATATGGCCATGATTATTGCAAGAAAGCTTGATGGCGCAACGACTGTAGCCACAACCATGCTCTGCGCTAAGCTGGCAGGCATCAAAGTATTCGCTACTGGCGGAATCGGCGGCGTACACCGTCATGCCCAGGAAACATTTGATATTTCAGCGGATCTTATGGAGCTTGCCAATACAGAGGTTGCTGTTGTCTGCGCCGGCGCCAAGTCTATTCTTGATATTGGCCTTACGCTGGAATATTTAGAGACTCAGGGCGTCCCGGTAATCGGCTATAAAACATCGGATTTTCCAGCTTTCTATACCAGAAAAAGCGGTTTCGCTGTGGATTATAGATCAGACTCTTATGCAGAAATAGCCCTGGCTCTGAAAACCAAATGGGATCTTGGACTTAAGGGCGGCATGGTCGTCGCCAACCCGATTCCAGTTGAGTACGAAATGGATTATGACTTTATCACTGAAGCCACAAATC
This sequence comes from Bacillota bacterium, assembly GCA_025361765.1. GTDB lineage: Bacteria > Bacillota > Clostridia > Peptostreptococcales > Anaerovoracaceae > JBBRXH01. The sequence goes on along the minus strand of JANYJS010000040.1, from coordinate 40,511 downwards.
GGGTTGTTGCTCTGGCCTTCGAAAAAGGTGTCAGAGGCAAGGAAATGACTCCCTTTATTTTGGCTAATCTTCACGAAGTTACTGGCAACAAAAGCCTGTTTGCCAACAAAGAGCTGGTTTATTCCAATGCCAGAGTCGCTGCCAACATCGCCATTGAACTATCTAAAATATTGAAGCGTTAAACATATATTTAATCGGTATGTTAAATAATATAAAACGCTTGACAGACGCTTATGCATTGAATATAATATCAACAATTATAAAATTTACCAAATAGTAAACATTATAAAACATGCATAGACGGAGTTTTCGTTTTTCAGGAAAACGTTGTAGAGAGTCGGCGGACGCTGAAAGCCGGTACGTAGGAAAAAATGATATCTCGCTCCCGAGCAGCATTCCCGAAATAGGGGATTATTCCAAAGGAATGATTCGAAGTAAGGAGTGACGGCAGACACCGTTATCAGAGTCCACGGTTTGTTAGAACCGGAAGAGAGACTGCCAAAAGCAGTAATCAGGGTGGTACCGCGGTAGAATTATCGTCCCTGAAGCCCACAGGCTTCAGGGTTTTTTTATTTATAAAAAAACAGGGCATTTTAAGAGGCCTATTATTTCAAAAAGGAGGAACGAAAAATGACCAGAATGATTAAGATTTTTGACACCACCTTAAGAGACGGAGAGCAATCTCCAGGGTGCAGCATGAACCTTCGCGAAAAAATTGAGATGGCGAAGCAGCTGGAAAAAATGCGCGTGGACATTATTGAGGCCGGGTTTGCGGCATCGTCCCCCGGAGATTTTGCCTCTGTTAAAATGATCGCGGATACCATAAAAGAGAGCGTGGTTGCCAGCCTCGCTAGGACCATTGAAGCCGATATTGATCAGGCCTGGGAAGCGATTAAAGGCGCAGCTTCTCCTAGAATACACACTTTCATAGCGACCTCTCCCATACATATGCAGTACAAGCTTAACATGGAGCCTAGCGCTGTCAAGGAGCGGGCCATTGCCATGGTGAAATACGCCAAGAAGTACTGCTCAGACATTGAGTTCTCAGCGGAAGACGCCACAAGAAGCGAACCTGAATTTTTATCAGACTTATTTGAGGCGGTCATCAAGGCTGGCGCGACGACCATAAATATTCCAGATACTGTAGGGTATACGACGCCAGAAGAATACTACGCTTTTATCGAAAAAATCAAAAAAAATGCACCAAGCATGGATCTTATAGATATTTCTGTCCACTGCCACGATGACCTGGGTCTCGGTGTTGCCAACTCCTTAGCAGGGGTCAGGGCTGGCGCTTCTCAGATTGAATGCACAATAAACGGCATTGGCGAGAGAGCAGGAAATTCTGCCATGGAAGAAATAGTCATGGCCCTTTATACAAGAAGAGATATTCTGAACTGCGATACAAGAATTATTACTCAGGAAATCATGAGATCTTCAAATCTGCTGACCCGAATCACCGGCGTCAAGGTTCAGCCTAATAAAGCCATAGTCGGCGAAAACGCCTTTGCCCATGAGTCTGGCATCCATCAGCACGGCATGATGAAAAACAAAGAAACCTATGAGATCATGACCCCAGAATCCGTCGGGCTTTCAACCAATACCATGGTCCTTGGAAAGCACTCTGGAAAACATGCCTTTAGGAGCAAGCTTAAGGATTTGGGCTATGATGTGACGGAAGCTGAAATGGAAGCCGCTTTCGCAAAGTTCAAGATAGTTGCGGACAAGAAAAAGCAAGTATATGATAGAGACATCGAAGCGATTATTTCCAAGGAAGCCGTACAGGTGCCAAAAGCCTACACAACTGAAAGATTTGTCATCACCAGCGGAAATACCATTACTTCGACGGCAACCATCATGCTGGTTAAAGATGAAAAACGCATAGAAAAAGTTGCCAGGGGAGACGGACCCATCGATGCGGCCTTCAAAGCCATTGAGAAAATCGTTGGCAGAGATCTAACGCTTGAAGATTACAAACTGGAATCAGTTACGGAAGGTCAGGACGCACTTGGCGACGCTCTCGTGAAAATTAAAGGAGCAGATGGCAAGGTTTATGCCGGAAGAGGGCTTTCAACAGACGTAATAGAAGCCAGCATTTATGCTTACGTCAACGCGGTCAATAAAATGATTTATGCTGAAACTCAAGGTCAGGGCAACTAGAAACTGCCAGGAGGAACCGCCATGAACAAAGAAGTGAAAATATTTGACTCTTTCCTGCGAGATGGAGCCCAAGCTCGAAATGTGTCCTTTTCCATCGAGGATAAAATTAAAATCCTTATGGCACTGGATAACCTTGGTGTTGCCTATGTTGAGGCGGGCAATCCGGGGTCAAACAGCAAGGACAAAGAATTCTTTGAGCGGGTGATTAACCTTAAGCTAAAGAATACAAAGCTGGCAGCTTTTGGGAGCACGCGAAGAAAAGAAGTCGATGTGGAAGAGGATGAAAACGTACAGCAGCTACTGTCCGCTGGAACAAACACAATCGTGATTTTCGGAAAATCCTGGGATTTTCACGTTACAGACGTCATACAAACTAGCCTTGATGAAAATGTCGCTATGATTCAGGACACGGTAAGATTTTTCAAAAATAAAGGAAAAGAAGTCATTTATGATGCTGAGCATTTTTTTGATGGATATAAAAGCAATAAGGGCTATGCACTAAGGACCCTTCAGGCAGCCAAGGATGGCGGCGCAGACTGCCTGGTGCTCTGCGATACCAATGGCGGCAGCTTCCCAGACGATATTTACGACGTCACCAAATTGGTCTTTGACAAATTTCAAATAGAAATAGGGATTCACTGCCACAATGATACGGGTATGGCTGAAGCCAATTCCCTCATGGCCGTCAAAGCTGGCGCGACCCATGTTCAGGGGACCTTTATCGGCATCGGCGAGCGCTGCGGCAATGCCAACCTAGCTACAATTATAGCGAACCTGCAACTTAAAAAAAATTATCGCTGCATTCCAAAAGAACAAATGGCGCATCTGACAGAAACAGCCAGATATGTGGCGGAGATCACCAATATGAGGCTGAACCCCGGGGCTCCATACGTTGGCACTAATGCTTTTGCCCACAAGGGCGGCATGCATATCGACGGAGTGGCTAAAGCCTCAAATTCCTTTGAGCATATTTCTCCGGAGCTGGTTGGCAATCATAGGACCTTCCTCATGTCGGAAGTTGCAGGGAAAAACGCCATTTTAAAAATGCTTAAAAAAATAGACCCCAGCATTACAAAAACCTCAAAAGAAGCCAAAGAGCTGATCAATATTTTAAAAGAAATGGAACACGACGGCTACCAGTTTGAAGCAGCTGAAACCTCCTTTGAGATGCTGGTCAGGAAGCACCTGGGGAAATACAAGCCTTTCTTCAAAGTGCTGTATTATAGAATCATAGAAGAAGATCCTGAGTCATCAAAAGAACTCAGCGCCTCGGCCATGATTAAAATCCGGGTTGACGGTCAGGAAGAAATGACCGCAAGCGAAGGCAATGGACCAGTCAACGCCCTTGATAAAGCTCTAAGAAAAGCGATAGAAGTGTTCTATCCCAATCTAAAGGAAATGAAGCTGATCGACTACAAAGTTCGTGTCATTGATTCTGGAGCTTCGGCTTCAAAAGTCCGGGTTCTAATTGAGTCCACAGACATGAAGGCCAACTGGACCACCGTTGGCGTGTCAACAAACATCATCGAAGCCAGTATGCTGGCCTTGATGGATTCCATAGAGTATAAGCTTCTTAAAGATGAAGAGGAAGCTGGAAATTGTTAAAGTATTGGGCGGAAAATTGTTAAAGTATTAGGAGGAAAACCATTATGGGCATGACTATGACGCAGAAAATCCTGGCAGCGCATGCGGGATTAAAAGAAGTGAAGGCAGGACAGTTTATCGAAGCCGATTTGGATATCGTATTAGGTAATGATGTCACCACGCCGGTGGCTATTAACGAATTTAAAAGGATGGGTGCAAAGGGCGTATTTGACAAGAAAAAGGTCGTCATTGTACCAGATCACTTTACGCCGAACAAAGATATCAAAGCGGCAGAACAATGCAAGAGAATTAGAGAATTTGCAGTATCTGAGGACATTGAAAACTATTTTGAAGTCGGCCAAATGGGCATCGAGCATGTACTTCTACCTGAAAAAGGAATTGTGACAGCCGGAGATCTGGTTATTGGAGCCGACTCCCATACCTGTACTTATGGCGCCCTTGGGGCATTTTCCACAGGAATCGGTTCAACAGACATGGCGGCTGGCATGGCTAGAGGCAAGGCCTGGTTTAAAGTACCGACAGCCATAAAGTTTGACTTAAGAGGTGAGATGACCAAATGGGTAAGCGGCAAGGATGTTATTTTACACATTATAGGTATGCTGGGCGTCGATGGCGCGCTATATAAATCCATGGAGTTCATGGGAGAAGGCCTTAAAAACCTGACTATGGATGACAGGCTGGCCATGGCCAATATGGCCATAGAAGCCGGCGCCAAGAACGGAATTTTTATGGTGGATGACAAGACAATCGCTTTTCTAAAAGAAGCAGGCGATAAACCATATACCGTATATGCACCGGACCCTGACGCCGACTATGACGAAACCTATATCATAGAGCTTGGAAAGATCAGGCCTACCGTGTCCTTCCCTCATCTACCGGACAATACCAGAATCATCGATGAAGTCGGCGATGTTAAAATCGACCAAGTAGTCATCGGTTCTTGTACCAACGGCAGAATGGAAGATATGCGTATAGCGGCTTCAATTTTAAAGGGAAGACAGGTGGCTAAAAACCTGAGAGTCATCATTTTCCCCGGAACCCAGAAAGTTTATCTGCAGTGCATCAATGAAGGATTGGCCCGGATTTTCGTGGAAGCGGGAGCGGTATTTTCAACACCGACCTGCGGACCTTGTCTTGGCGGCCATATGGGAATCCTGGCAGCAGGAGAAAGAGCCATTGCAACCACAAACAGAAATTTTGTAGGCAGAATGGGCCACCCGGAATCGGAAGTCTATCTGTCAAGTCCAGCAGTGGCTGCAGCTTCAGCATTAACGGGCAAAATCAGCAATCCAGAACTATTATAAATGAAAAAAGCGGGAAATTATCTTGAAGTGCGTCATTAAAACTAAACGTAATAGGATTAATGTGTGCTATCAATGAACATGATAAAGTTGAATAGAAAGAGAGTGATACTATGTTAAATAAAGGAAAAGCATTTAAATATGGGGATAACGTCGATACCGACGTGATCATCCCTGCCAGATATCTCAACACTTCCGATCATGCAGAGCTTGCAAAGCACTGTATGGAAGACATCGATGCGGATTTTGTCAATAATGTAAGGTGCGGCGACATTATCGTAGCCACTAAAAACTTTGGCTGTGGCTCTTCAAGAGAGCATGCCCCGATTGCCATCAAAGCTTCGGGCATTTCCTGCGTCATCGCTTCAACTTTTGCCAGAATCTTCTATAGAAACGCCTTTAACACGGGCCTGCCCATATTGGAATGTGACGAAGCTGCCGCTAGAATTGAAGCAGGAGATGAAGTGGAGGTCAATTTTGCCACAGGAGAAATCCGAAATATCACAAAGAATGAAACCTATCAGGCAGAACCTTTCCCGGAATTCATTCAGAAAATTATCAATTGTGATGGACTCGTAAACTATGTAAAGGAGAATATATAGCTATGGCATATAAAATTGCGGTGGTGCCCGGAGATGGCATCGGCCCGGATGTTATAGAAGAAACTTTAAAGGTCCTTGATCAGGTTGGCACCAAATTTGGCCACGAATTTAGCTATACGACAGTTCTGGCAGGAGGAGCAGCTCTAGATGCTTTTGGCATACCCTTGCCGGCAGAAACTCTTGAAATCTGCAAAAATAGCGACGCAGTACTCTTGGGCGCTGTAGGCGGAATAAAGTGGGACACCCTGCCTGGAAATCTTAGGCCTGAACAGGCACTGCTGGGGCTCAGAAAAGGCCTGGGTCTTTTTGCCAACATCAGGCCCGCCATCCTTTTTGATCAATTAAAGGATGCTTGCCCGCTAAAAACAGAAATTACCGAAGGCGGCCTTGATCTCATCGTCATCAGAGAATTGACCGGAGGCATTTATTTCGGAGAAAAAGGTTTTAAAGATACAACTATGGGCAAAGCTGCCTATGACATAGAGATTTACGCTGAAGAGGAAGTGCGAAGAATTGCTATCGTTGGCTTCGAAACGGCCATGAAAAGAAGTAAAAAACTCATGAGTGTTGATAAAGCCAACATACTTGAGAGTTCCAGACTTTGGAGAAGCGTGGTAAATGAAGTGGCCAAGGATTATCACGAAGTCGAATTGAACCACATGTATGTTGATAACTGCGCCATGCAGCTTGTTAGAAACCCAAAACAGTTTGATGTCATTGTGACCAGCAATATGTTCGGAGATATTTTGTCAGACGAGGCCAGTATGATTACGGGATCAATAGGCATGCTGCCTTCTGCCAGTTTAAGAGAAGGAAGCTTTGGCATGTATGAGCCGATCCACGGCAGTGCGCCTGATATAGCAGGGCAGGATAAAGCAAACCCAATGGCGACGATTTTATCCGCAGCCATGATGCTCCGTTATAGTTTTGGCCTGGCAAAGGAGGCTGATGCTGTGGAATCTGCTGTCAGAAAGGTTCTTGATCAGGGCGTTAGAACTGGCGACATCATGAGCCCAGGAATGACCCTCATCGGCACAAAAGAAGCGGGGCGTAGAATCAGAGAAGCCATTTGATCCATAAGGGCAATATAAAGGTAAAATGTCGAAGGACATTAAGTGGCATATTGGATCTATTTATGCCAAAGAGCGGACAGATTTTTGATTGCGCCATCAATTTCATGAAGTGGAATCCTGGTATAGTAAAAAATCAGGACGGCATTGTCCTTAACAATTTTTTGGAAAGTATATTTTGCAATGGGTATGATTTCAATCCCCAGCGTAGCGGCCGCAAGGCAAAGCTCCTCTGGGGATTGTTTGCTTGTTACCTCAAGAAGCATATGAACCCCCGAGCTGTTGTTTAATATTTTGGCCACGCCGAGCATTCTTTTATTGATACTGTCTGTGGCAACTCGCGCCTTTTGCGTATACAATTTGCGCAATTTCTTAATGTTGGTCTGATAAAGACCGTTTTGCATATAAAGAGCGAGGGTAAGCTGCTCTGCCTTTGAACAAGTCTGGGTATAGTCATTGACCATGGTTTTAAAAAGGGCAAAAAGCACCTCTGGAAGAACCATATAGCTAATTTTAATAGAAGGAAAAAGGGTCGAGGAAAAGGAACCCAAATAAACCACGTGCTCCCCATTATCTAGGCCGGAAAGAGAGGGAATGGGTCTTCCAAAATAGCGCAGTTCGCTGTCATAATCGTCCTCAATGATCATGCTGTTATTGATCTTGGCCCACTCAAGAAGGGCGTAGCGCCGGGCGATGGGCATAACAGAGCCCATGGGAAATTGATTGGAAGGGCTGACATACACAGTGGATTTGATGCCCGATGGCAATTCTTCGATGAGAATGCCTTCTTTGCCGACAGGAATGGGCAAAATCCCAAATCCCCTACCGATGAAGATGCTTCTGGCGGGCCGATAGCCCGGATCTTCAAAGCAGGCATCTTCTATACCCATCATGCTCAGCATAATTGCCAAAAGGTTTGTGATTTGCTGAGTTCCGGCACCTATGACGATCTGATTGGCGTGACAACGCACGCCTCTTGATTGATAAATGTAACGTGAAATCTGGGAGCGCAGTGTTTCTTCTCCCTGTGGCGAACCCTCCTCCAATAGCAAATGGGGGTAATCATTGAGTATCTTATTCATACATTTCTTCCACTTCACAAAATCAAAGGATGACAAGTCTGAATAAAAGCGCCTAGGGGTAACATCGTCTAATTGCGATAGGATTTGATCGCTGCCTTCGAAGGGCGAGGCCGTAACGCCTGCAGAAATGACGTTGGCAAAATAACCGGACTGAGGCCGGCTGCTGATATAGCCCTCGACGAGAAGCTGATTATAGGAAAGCCCTACGGTGGTAAGGCTTAAGCCTAAATCTTTGGAAAGTCCTCGAAGTGAGGGCAGCTTTTCTCCAGGCTTAATGCTGCCTATCAAAATAGCATCCTTAATATAGGTGTAGATTTGAAGGTACAGAGGTTTTGTTAAACTGTGGTCTAAAACTGGGATCATGGGTTCGCTCCAATCGCACTATAACTTTATATAGCAAAGGTGATATTTCTAACTGAAACTGTATCTATAAAATAAACCAAAACTGCATATTTAAATATATACAATTTATCTTTATTATAATAGGTGGTGATACAGTTAACAAGATTCATACATAAATAAATAGATTTTTAGACTGCTGACAAGATTTACACACGATTAAATAGATTTTCATACTGCTTAAAAGATTTTTAAAGAATTCAAAATACACCTATAGCATGCTTAGGATGAAAGAGAGAAGCAATCATGGAAAATACAACCAATCTGATCAACACGAAAAAAACCATTCTGACAGGACTTATGATGGCTCTTGTGACAGTTTCGACAATGGTGTTCATCATACCAGTGCCCTTTACAAGCGGCTATATTCACCTCGGAGACAGCATGATCTTTTTGTCGGTGCTGATTCTTGGCTACAGATACGGCGCAGTGGCTGCTGGCGTTGGCTCCGCGTTGGCTGATGTCTTTGTCGGTTATGCCAATTGGGCGCCCTGGACGCTTTGCATTAAAGGAATTATGGCTTTAATGATGGGCCTTGCCATAGAAAAGTGCATGAAAAGCAAACGAAACATCATTTATCTCAGCATCATTACCGCTGCCTTTTGGGGACTCTTTAATTTTATTGTTCATCAAATCATTCAGTCTCAGATAGCCAGCAACCCTCAGTCTCTGTTATCTGAGGATGTTAAGGATTTGAGTGCATTAGGAGAACTGATCAATCAGGTTCAGAGTCAACTGATGCTTGTAGCGCTACTGATTCCAGTGTTTCTGATTATTATTGCCCTATACATCAGAAAAAAAGAACATCTGGTGATTCCGGTGTATCAGCTGCTGGGCATGACGCTGGGGGGCCTTTGGATGGTATTTGGCTACTACATCGCCGGAGGTCTCATGTATGGCAATTTTGCCGTATCCGCTTTCAGTATCCCTTGGAATATGGTACAATTCGTAATAGGTTTTCTTATAGCGGCTTTGATTACAGCGGCTTTATATAAAACACCAATCAAGAAATTCTTTACCTACAAGTAAGAGGCAAGGGAGGATAAAACTATGAAGGTACTCATTTTAAGCATGTCCACAGGTCAAGGACATCACGCTACGGGCCAGGCGATACAGGAATATTTCCAAAACCAAGGTGTGGAATGCAGAATGATCGATGCCTATGGCTATATTCGGCCAATGCTTCAGGATGCCGTATCAAAAGCTTATATGCTTTCGACGAAATTTACGCCAAAAGCAAGTTCACTGCTTTATGAGCTTGTGGTTAAAAAAAATGAGCCTATGAATAAATATTCTGTTATAAAACTGAGCAATACACTTATGGCCTCAGAGCTCAGAGAATATTTTGACGATTATAAACCCAATGTGATCATTTGTACCCATGTTTTACCGGCGACCATGGTCAATATACTAATTGAAAAAGGTTGCCTTAACGCCATTACCGTAGGGATTGTAACGGATTTCACCCTTCATCCGCTTTGGGAGGAGACGCGAAGCCTGGATTATTACGTCACTGTAAATGAGCTTTTAGACCACCAGCTTATGCAAAAAGGTCTTGATCTGAAGAAAGTTTTGCCTTATGGCATTCCAATCAAACCAAAATTCTCTATCAGGGGAGATCAGAAGAAAGCACGCGAAGACTTGAAACTTGACCTTAGGATGCCAACAATTCTTCTTATGAGCGGAAGTATGGGCTACGGTAAAATTGATAAAACCATTGAGCACCTGGATGAATTGCCAATCGACTTTCAAACTCTGGTGGTCTGCGGGAAAAATAAAAGACAATATCGGAAAATCAAAAAGCTTACTACCAGGAAACGGTTTGACGTCTATGGCTATGTGGATAATGTGGACCAAATGATGGATGCTGCCGACTGCATAATTACCAAACCCGGTGGAATTACATCTTCTGAAGCCTTAGCGAAAGAACTGCCCATGATCATGGTAAATCCGATTCCCGGACAAGAAGAACGCAATGCAGAGTTTATGCTTAATAACGGACTGGCCCTGCAGGCGACTAAGACCTTCCCCCTTGAAGAAGCTATTTTCACGCTCTTTAAGAATCCGGAACGACTGAAGCATCTAAAAAGGACCATAAGACTTTATGGCAAAAAAGAGGCGACACAGAAATTGTGCGATTTTCTAACGGCAGAAGTGGCAAAGAGAGGAAATCTGTTATATGAGTCCTGCCCTGCCGAGATAGGTAGCAGCCTCAAATTCCTTCTTAAATAATGTTTTAACTGCCTTTCCCGCCAGAATACTTTTGACACTGACATTCTGACTTGTTTGCTGGGCGATGAGGATGGTCAAAGTTTTGGTATTGAGCCTTTTGAGCAGATTAACGACGCCGAAAGGTCGCCACTTTTTAAGCTCACTAGATGCTTCACTGATCTCATTCTCAGTTTCTTTTAAGTAAGAAGAACAGGCTAGCCCTAATTTGGCATTGAAGATATCCCTGCTGTAAATCAGTTCCGGATCGAGATCAAAAATCCTGCCGGCACTTTCAGCATAACCAAGACTTCTTTTATCCATTTCACCAGAGATAAAGCAGTAGTTACTGCCATCAAAAGCATGAAATGCTTTCATCACATCCAGATAACCAAGACGCATGATGCGTCTTGCATTTTTTTTGTCAAAAACGAGTATGTTCCCGAGATCCCATTGGCAGGAAACCGTTGTTACTGATGACAAATCATCAAACTTTTTCTTATTGGGCTGAAGTCCGATGGAACTGAGGTCTACAGCAATTACTCTGGTTGCACCACGCTCAAAAGCCATGCCGATAGGCATATTGTCTGAATAAGCGCCATCTATATATTTGACATGGTCAATTTCGTAATAACTTAGCGCAGGAAAACAAGCGGAGCTCGCCAGCATATAATCCACAAGCTGCCCTTTTGGAATGTTCTCCTTGAATAGATATAAAGGCTTAAAAGAAACCAGTTCGACAGTGACGATGCCATAATCCATGGGCGAATTCCGGATAATGGTTTCATCAATATGATCATCCAGGATTTTTTTAAGTGAAGAGTATGCCGCGCCGTCCTTGACTAAAATTTCCCGGGTGAAGGGATGAGGAGCATCAAGTGCCATGACGGTAGTTTCTAAACTCGACCAGAGGTCTAGGGCAAGGTCGAATCGATCCTGAACAATTACGGCTCCATTCAAGGCGCCAACTGAGGTTCCAGTTACGATATCAATGTCGATACCCAGTTCTCTAAGGCCCTGCCAAACGCCAATTTCATAGGCTCCTCTAGAGCCTCCACCGCTTAAGACTAGGGCAGTTTTCTGAGGGCCAGGCAGCGCTGTTGAAGCGCCGGACTGCTGAGTTTTAGCCGTGGATTGCCCGCTTAAAACGCCGGACTGGGCACTTGAAGTATCGAATGCCTTTGATGAAATCATATGAGGTACCTCCAACCTTATAAGGCGCGGATCTAATACCATAGCTACGGCTATCTTTTAGCTGGTATTTCGCCATAACTACCGCTATATTTATAAAACCATTATATCAAAAAATAATTCTATTGAACATCTATTGAACATAAGTTCCGTTTATAATATAATAAGAACACACGTTCTATTCGACCGAAGAGAGGTGATCTTGTTGGACAATATGCTAGATAAACTTAAAGTGCTGTCTGATGCAGCCAAATATGATGTTTCCTGCGCGACTAGCGGAGTAAACCGGCAGAACAGCGGTAAAATCGGCAGTGCCTCAAGCATGGGGATTTGCCATTCCTGGTCTTCTGACGGCAGATGCATCTCACTTCTCAAAGTGCTTTTTACCAATAAATGCGTCTATGACTGTCAATACTGCGTCAACAGAAGGACGGCTGACGTCCAGCGGGCCAGCTTTGAGCCGGAGGAGCTGGCGGACCTTGTCATCGAATTCTATCGCAGAAATTATATTGAAGGCCTGTTTTTGAGCTCCGCCGTCGAAGTGTCCCCGGACTATACTACTGAGCGCATCATTCGGGCCATTAGAATTCTAAGAGAAATCCACGGCTTTGCGGGATATATCCATGCCAAGATTGTGCCGGGGGTCTCACCAGAATTGGTTAATCAAGTTGGACTCCTTGCGGACAGACTCAGCATCAATATTGAACTGCCTACTACGAAGAGCCTTGAGCTTCTGGCCCCTCAAAAAAAGATGGCGGCTATCGTGACCCCCATGAAGCAGATTACGGAGACGATTCTTGACAGAAGACAACTTAGCGGCGTCTCGTACGGCAACGGCGGCGGATATGGTAATGGCAGTGACTACGGTGCCGCCTACAGTAGCGCCAACTCTAAAGGCAGTTATGGCGGCTTCACGAACTTGTCAGACAATGGTTTTTTGATCCGGGAGACCGGTGATGAATTTCCACAAGGACTAAAACAACAAATACAGAGCAGGAGCGGGTATAAAGAAAAATTTGCTCCGGCAGGACAGAGCACACAAATGATTATTGGCGCGACGCCGGAAAGCGATCGCCGAATAATTAAAACTTCTGAAAGCCTTTATAAGACCTTCAAGATGAAGCGGGTCTACTTTTCTGCCTATATACCGGTGGGCAATGTGGCCTCCGGCCTGCTCCCATCTGCTATGACGGCAGTGCCGTTAAGAAGAGAAAACCGCCTATACCAAGCGGACTGGCTCATGCGCTTTTATAAGTTTACAGCTGATGAGATTATAGACGAGGCAAATCCCTTTTTAGATCTTGAAGTGGATCCCAAGATGTCCTGGGCCCTGCGCAATCTCAAGCATTTTCCTATGGAAATCAACAAAGTTTCCTACGAAGAGCTACTGCGTATTCCTGGAGTAGGCACTACCTCGGCTATGAGAATCATCAGGCAGCGCCGCCTGTCCACCATAAAATTTGATGATTTAAAGAAACTGGGCGTCGTCGTCAAACGGGCCCAATATTTTCTTACCTGCTGTGGCAAATATTACGGCGGAGTAGCTCAGGATCCCTTTCTCATCAGACAAAAATTGCTCCCGCCAGAAAATCAGATGTCAATGTTCAGCGAGACAATGCCCACCAGAACAGTGGGGAACAGAAACCTGGAAAATCCTCAAAGCGTTGTGGATGCCAATGGAAATCTTCAAATTGGAGACGGTGGTCGCCATGGTTGATTATATTTATGATGGCACTTTTGAGGGGCTGCTGACCTGTGTTCATACGAACTATTATGGGGAGCGAGCCAATGGCATTTATCCTGAGGCGGATTATCAGGTTTCCATATTAACTGAATTTTACAAAATTGTAACTGACGAAGAAAAAGCCCATGCAGTTTATTCAGGCATCAGGACTAAAATCTCTGAAGAAGCACTGGAAAGGGTTTATCGGGTTCATCTTTCTTCTCATAAAGAAAAAGAGAACATCATACTTTCCTACCTTCGACTGGGTTTTAAAAAAGGCGGCTGCATAAGTTCTATGCATGCGCATCCAGTAGTTTTAGCCATGCAGGATCTGGACCGCAAGGTATCTTTTGAGAAGGTCAGACTTCTTGGCTTGGTCCGATTCTCTGAGATAAATGGGGTGCTTTTCTGCTCAATTGAGCCGGATCACGATGTACTCGAGCTTATGGCTGATCATTTTGCCGACAGATATAAGAATGAAGCCTTTACTATTTTTGACAAGAGACGAAAAAAAGCCATTTTTTGTCATGCAGGGAAGTGGTATATTGCGGCGGTGGATCCCGAGATCATCCCCGACTTTGAGAAGGAAGAGCGGTTTTATCAGGATCTGTGGAAAGTCTATTTTGAAAATATTGCCATAAAAGAGCGCACCAATCCGCGCTGTCAGAAGAGATGCATGCCGGTACGCTACTGGAAAAACCTGACGGAAATTGGTATAATGGAAACGAAGTAGGTGGCATGATTATGGAAAAAATCGAGAAAAATAAAGAAATCATCAAAGGGAGCTGCAAAATAGAGAAACTTATAGAAATCATCATTGGGAGCAGCATTGAGAAGCTAAAAGAAATCATTCAAGAGAGCAGCAGCATTGTGTTTTTTGGCGGAGCTGGCGTTTCGACCGAGAGCGGCATTCCAGATTTCAGATCGGAAAACGGATTATATAATGCTGTCAGGGATTATGGCTATCCCCCAGAAGAGCTGCTCAGTTACAGTTTTTTTATGAGTCATACGGAAGTTTTCTATGACTATTATAAGACGAACCTGATTTATCAAAAGGCACAGCCAAATAAAGCGCATAAGGCTCTGGCAAAACTGGAAGCTTTGGGAAAACTCAAGGCTGTGGTCACCCAGAATATTGACGGGCTCCACCAGAGCGCAGGCAGCAAAAACGTCTTAGAACTTCATGGCTCGGTGCTACACAATCACTGCATGGACTGCGGCAAGGCCTATGACCTGGACTATATTATGGATGCTGCCAATTGCACAGGCAGCATTCCCAAATGTCAGAGCTGCGGCGGCGTCGTGAAGCCGAATGTTGTACTATATGAGGAAGCTTTGGACGAGACAGTCATACATAAAGCGACTAAGACCATCGGCCTGGCTGACACATTGATTGTTGGCGGGACCTCATTAGTGGTCTACCCGGCGGCTGGATTAATCAATTATTACCATGGGAAAAACCTGATTTTAATCAATAAATCCAGCACCCAGTATGATCATCTGGCAAACCTGGTCATCAATGAGCCAATCGCAGAAGTTCTAGGTCAAGCATTAGAAATTGCTACATAAATTATAAAGGGGATTTCACTATAGCAAAGAATTAAGCGTTATTCGTCTACAGATTTTAAACAAGAAAGAACGTTACTCCTCAACCGTATTAAATAGGGAGCCGATGCCATCGATGACTGAGCAGACTTCATCTCCAGGTTTGAGAAACTTAGGCGGATCAAAGCCCATGCCCACCCCGGCAGGTGTTCCAGTGAGGATGATGTCACCGGGCATTAGCATATAACCCCGGGACAGGTCGCTGATGATGGTGGGAATGTCGAAAATCAAATTTGACGTGTTGGAATTCTGCCTTATTTCCCCATTGATATAGCACCTGATATCCAGATGAACAGGAAAAGGGGCCAAAAATTTTGGCAAAATCCAAGGGCCCAGGGGGCAGTGGCTAATAAGACTCTTGCCTTTGAACCATTGATTATGCTCGGTCTGAAGATCTCTTGCCGAGATATCGTTTGCTATGGTATAGCCAAAAATATAGTCCTCGGCGTCTTGTGGATTGATATTTGTGCCAGCCTTTCCTATGACGATGGCCAGCTCCACCTCGTAGTCGATTTTCTCGGTAATCCCTTCATGACGAAGGATGACATCTTCTGGACCGATTATGGTGTGCGTAGCCTTGGTGAAATAGATCGGTGCTTTTGGCACAGCGCCGGTGCCTCCTGTAAGACCTTTGATTTCATTGACATGATCCGCATAATTTTTTCCAAGGCAGACGATGTTGCGACGGGGGGCGGGAATGGGGGCTAAGAATTTTACCTCATCTAAACAAATTGCCAGCTCTGGTCTAGAACCAAAAAATACAGCCAAATCATCAGCAAATTCTGGCTTATAGGCGGATATAAAATCTACCATATCTCCTTGAAAGGAAAGTCCCAAATTTTCAAAAAACAAATAAATTGGAAAAATCCGGTCGCCTGCTCGATCGACGCAGCAGACCATTTCTTCTCCCCGGTAGTCAACAGTTGCAAATATCATTGTAAAAACCTCCTTTAATCTCCCAATGGATTTCAGAAAAGTGTACTAAACGTAAATTCAGTATATCAAAATTATGAGAAATGGGAACCTATGAAATCCAAATTTCTTAGCGGGTTCAATCGAGAACATAGGAATTCTAAATTTCTTATGGTATGATAAAACTACGGAGAATAGCATAATAATATAAAAATGCTGATAGAAATAGGGAAAATTACATGATGAAATGTAGGGAGGGTAGCTGTGGAAACTCAATATCTCATAATATTGATCTCAGTTCTGATGCTTTTTTGTATCTTTGCCAGTAAATACCTTTCCCGATTTGGTGTATCTATCCTTCTTGTTTTTATTGGTATCGGAATGTTCATGGGATCCGACGGTCTAATAGGCATCTATTTCGACAACCCTGCCTTGACCAAAGAAATCGGCAATATCGCTCTCTGCTTCATCCTGTTTTATGGCGGTATGGATTTTAAGTGGAGGATGGGGAAAAACATCATTGCTCAGGGAATCGCACTTTCGACAGTCGGGGTTTTGATTACGACTTTAGGCGTGGGCGCTATCGCTTACTATGTTACTAATATGTCCATTTTGGAATGCATGCTGCTTGGTGCTATTGCATCATCCACCGACGCAGCGTCAGTTTTCTCCACATTGAGGTCTCAAAAAATTACGCTAAAGGGCAGGCTTGCGCCTCTTCTTGAATTTGAGAGTGGCAGCAATGACCCAATGGCTTATCTGCTTACAGTCGTGCTGATTAGCCTTAATCTGAATCCTGGCATTACAACAGGTGAAGTAGCCTTATTGCTCTTTACAGAGATTGCCTTTGGCCTAGTTGTTGGTCTTCTGGCAGGGTATTTTTCGGTGCGACTGTTAAATAGAATTAGACTTGATGTTGACGGGTTTTATCCCATATTTGGCATCGCGCTGGTGCTTTTCCTTTATGCTTTTACTATGACTATTGGCGGCAATTTTTTCCTAGCGATCTTTGTGGCAGGCCTAATTATAGGCAACAGCAGCTTCATACTCAAAATGCGGTTTATCAGATTCTTTGATGGGCAGTCCTGGCTAATGCAGATTATACTTTTTGTCACCTTGGGGCTTCAGGTATTTCCTAGTCAGCTTGGAGAGGTTGCTATTTCAAGTCTGATCATTTCTCTGGTCCTAATTTTAGTCATAAGACCACTGGCGGTCATACCCATTTTAAGCCTATTCAAGGTGCCAATGAAAGAACAGCTTTTCGTTTCACTTGTGGGCTTTAGAGGCGCCGCATCCATTGTATTTGCCACCTATCCGCTTATTGCCGGCATCGGCGTTGCTGATGAGATTTTCAACATTATTTTCTTTATTGCTCTATCCTCAATTATTATTCAAGGCACTCTTCTTAGACCCCTTGCGAGAAAGCTGGGGTTTGTAGAGAGCGCCAGCAGAGACTATGTGCTGAAGCATTTTAATGATTATTCCGATGAGATAGATGATATCCAGGTGCTTGGTGTCTACGCATCCTTTGATTCTCCGGCCATAGGCTATCGGCTTGATGAACTGGTCATGCCAAAGGGCGTTAAGATTCTGGCAATAAGGCAACATGAAAAGTACATAATCCCTGCAGGCAGCACCAGAATAGGCGCCGGAAACAGGCTGCTGCTTAATTGCCTGGACGAGGAAGTTCTATGGGATTTTTGCCGTGAAATGAAGTTCGAGTCCTAATGTGATATGAAGCTTGACTCTCATTTGAAATGAAAGTTCAAATCTTGACAAAGCTGTTTTCAACCCGATATATATGGTATAATATTCCTCTAGAAAGAAGGTACTATTAAATATGACAACGATATTAGTTACAAACGATGATGGGATTAACGCCAGAGGAATCAACGCCTTGGTTAAGGCCCTTTCCACAATTGCCGACGTTTATGTCTGCGCTCCAGACACTCAGAAGAGCGCCTGCGGCCACGGGATCACAGTAGCTGCCCCAATCACAATCAAGGAAGTCAAGATGGAGGGTGCGGTTAAAGCGTGGAAAATTTCTGGAACCCCTGCAGACTGCGTTAAATTGGCTGTTAAAAAACTGCTTCAAGAAGATATTAAGATCGATTTGGTTTACTCAGGGATCAATCATGGTCCAAATCTGGGTACAGATACCTTGTATTCCGGGACTGTTTCGGGGGCCATCGAGGGAACAATTTGTGGCATTCCTTCCGTAGCAGTGTCGGCTGACAGCCACAGCCCTAAGTATTTTGAAGGCTGTGCAGCCTTGGCGTTACAGGCTGCGCCCATCGCACTCGCGAATTTGGATACAAAAACCGTTCTCAATATCAATGTTCCAGACCTCCCCATGGCAGAAATTAAGGGAGTCAAGATTACCAGGCTCGGAGCAAGAGAGTATGACGAGTCATTTGACATGAGGCTTAACCCTGCAGGACAGACTTATGCCTGGTACTCCGGCACCCCACTTTGGTATGAAAATTTATCTGATGACATCGATGTCGTTGCCATTCAAAACGACTATGCCTCAATAACGCCGCTTCAATTTGATTTGACCAACCATCAACTTATAGAAGAGGTCAAGACTTGGGGCTTGAAATTGTAAAGACCTGAAAGTCATCCGCCGTCAATTGTCTGTAATCAAAAGCCGGTTGCCAGCGAGTTTCATGTATATTTAGGAGGTCAAAGATGAATCGAATAAAAATGAAAAAAGAGGATTCCGTTCTTTTGGTCATTGATTTTCAGGAAAAATTGATGCCCATAATGAAGGATCAAGAGAACTTGGGTCTTTCAGTGGCAAAATTGATTGCAGGATGCGAGATTCTTGGCATTCCTGCCATAGTCACGCAGCAGTACACTAAAGGCCTGGGACAAACCGTGGAGGTTGTAAGAGATGCATTTTTAACAGGCTTTGAACCCATTGAAAAAATGAGCTTCAGTTGCTGTGGGGAGCCTTCTTTTGTCGAAGCCCTTCAGGCGACTAAAAAGAAAACCGTGCTCATTTCAGGAATAGAATCCCACATATGTGTGCAGCAAACGGTACTTGATTTGCTCTCCTCTGGATACGAAGTTTTTGTCATCAATGACTGCATCTCATCCAGAAACAATACTGATAAAAAATATGCCCAGCGAAGAATGGGCGATGCCGGGGCTATTGGCACTACCTGTGAAGCTGCACTTTTTGAGCTTTGCGTCAGCGCCAAAGCACCAGAATTTAAGGCCATTTCGGCTTTAGTCAAATAAGAAAGGCGAAACATGTTTTTATTCGATAATCAAATCACTCTCGAGAATAGAGTGGTGCTGAATGAGTATCTGGGATCCTTTGATTATAGGGCTTCCAGCTTTTCTATCACGTCTCTTTATATGTGGCGCGATATCAACCAATTCAGTTGGCAAATCATTGGAGAGTATCTTTGCCTATCGGGGATGAGCCATCTTGAAACAGATAGAGACGAGGCATTTTTATTCCCGCCATTAACAAAAAATGGAAAGTATGAAGCTGAAGCTTTAGCCTATACTGTCAAAGAAGCCAAGAAAATATTTGAAGATAAAGGCTTTGATTTTAGCATAAGACTGATGCCCTTTCATATGCGCGAATTCTTTGAACAAGCTTTGCCAAATCAGCTTGAATTTATTGCCGATCGGCCAAATTATGACTACGTCTATTCAACTCAGGACCTCATCGAGCTGAAAGGACGGCAGTATCATCCTAAAAAAAATCACCTCAATTACTTCCTCAGTCACTATACCTATGAGTATGTGGAGCTGACTTCGGCCATGGCAGATGATGCTATGGATTTTATACACGCATTTAATGCAAGAAAATGTCTGCCTGAACATGAGATGAAGCTTTTGATGATGGAAGAACGCGCCATGGAAGACGCTCTTAGAAATCTTGAAAAAGTCGGTTATTTAGCCGGAGCCATACTCATCGAGGGAAAGATACAAGCACTGAGCATTGGAGGGTATTTAGGTAAAAAAACCGTTACTGTCCACGTAGAAAAAGCCAATACAGAGTATAGAGGTCTTTATCAGGCAATCAACAATGAATTCTGTAAACATGTAGCCGCTCACGTTAAGTGCATTAATAGAGAAGAGGATATGGGCATTGCCGGACTCAGAAAAGCCAAACTATCCTATCATCCAGTCAAGCTTCTGGAAAGTTATATTGCCTTATTCAAATTGAGTGTGTAATTAGAATTTTTCGACTTTTTGTCTAACCCTTGTAATTTTTGCCAATCAATATTATCATAGTATCGTCATAGGCTTTGCATACAATATGCAAAGCAGAACAGATTTTAACGTATAGAAAAAAGTAAATATAGGAGGATGTCGAATCATGAGAGAAGTAGTAATAGTAAGCGCAGTCAGAACCCCCGTAGGCAGTTTTGGCGGTGCACTTAAAGACACAAATGCAGCAACCCTTGGCGCCATCGCAGTAAAAGCGGCCATCGAAAAGGCTGGAATCAGCGCGGATATCATCGATGAAGTGGTATTCGGCTGCGTGCTTCAGGGCGGACTGGGACAAAATATTGCAAGACAGGTTTCGATTGCGGCAGGAATCCCACAAGAAGTACCTTCAATGACCATCAATAAGGTTTGCGGCTCAGGACTGAGATCAGTAGCTTTAGCAGCTCAGATCATCAAAGCCGGCGACGCGGACTGCGTTATCGCAGGCGGAACAGAAAACATGAGCCTTGCTCCTTACGTCGTTCCTACCGCAAGATGGGGAGCCAGAATGGGCGACACCAAAATGGTTGATATGATGGTTTATGATGGACTTACAGATGCCTTCAACAACTATCACATGGGAATAACCGCAGAAAACGTTGCTGAGCAGTGGGGGCTTACCAGAGAAGAGCTTGATGCTTTCGCCGCTGGATCTCAGAACAAGGCCGAAGCCGCTATAAAGGCTGGCCGATTCAAAGATGAAATCGTTCCTGTTGTCCTTCCTCAAAAGAAGGGTGACCCAATTGTATTTGATACAGATGAATATCCTAAATTTGGATCTTCAGCAGAAAAACTTGCTGGCCTCAAACCTGCTTTCAAAAAAGACGGCGTTGTCACCGCGGCAAATGCTTCTGGAATCAATGATGGAGCAGCTGCCCTAGTCGTCATGTCAAAAGAAAAGGCTGACGAGCTTGGCCTGAAATATCTTTGCACCATTAAATCCTATGCTTCTGCTGGCGTTGATCCTAAAATCATGGGAATCGGACCAGTGCCATCTTCTACAAAAGCACTGGAAAAAGCAGGACTTAAGGTTTCCGACCTTGACCTGATTGAAGCCAACGAAGCCTTCGCGGCTCAGGCAGTTGCAGTAGGCAAGGAAATGGGGTTTGATGCTTCAAAACTGAACGTGAATGGCGGCGCTATTGCCATCGGACATCCGATCGGCGCTTCTGGCGCAAGAATTCTTGTTTCTCTGATCTATGAAATGCAAAAGAGAGACGCCAAAACAGGCCTGGCTACACTCTGCATCGGCGGCGGACAGGGCACAGCGCTGATCGTTGAAAGATAAGAACTGGCTATTACTTGACTTTAAACTCCTGCTAGAAATGGCGGGAGTTTTTTAATGTTGATTCAGTCAAAATTTATTAGGAAACTGAGGAAATCTATGCAGAAAATGACTTTGAAGGCTAACGCGAAAATCAATTTGTCTCTGGATGTGATTAGAAAAAGATCTGATGGGTACCATGAGGTTCGCATGGTGATGCAGCAGATTAATTTATTTGACTTGGTGACAGTAAGCTATAATCCAGAGAAAACTTTGAATACGCTTTATGGCAATGGTTATGGCAATGGTTATGGCAAGAGTCATGACGAAAAGCCAAGTGAAAATTTAAAGATTAACCTGACTACCAATAACCTTGAACTACCAACTGGCCTGGATAATATCGCCTATGCAGCAGCAAGGCTGCTGGCCGAGACCTACGCAGAGCACGGCCAGCTTAAAGCCGGCAACGTCGATATTCATATTGAGAAGGGCATTCCAGTCGCTGCCGGATTGGCCGGAGGCAGCACGGACGCTGCCGCAGTGCTGCTGGCGCTGAACGGCCTTTGGGCCAAGGTATGCACTATGGAAGAACTTATGATCCTGGGAAAAAAGCTGGGCGCTGATGTTCCCTTTTGTATTATGGGCAACGCCGCCAGCCAGAAAATCATGGGGACGAATAATTTGGGAGTAGGCGCCATTGGTAAGGATTTACAGGACTCAGGCAATGGCAGATTAACTTGTTTTGCCACCTGTGCTTTGGCAGAAGGCATTGGGGAAAAACTGACGCCCATAATCAAGCCCGGCGGGATGCCGCTATCGATTTTTAGTGAATGCTGGATTGTTTTGTCGAAGCCGCCTTTGGGCGTTTCTACCGCAAAAGTTTATGGTGGACTAGTGCTTTCTGACATAGATGCGAGGCCAGATACAGAAGAACTCATACAGGGTTTGTTAGAAGACGACTTTAATAAAATTTCTAAAAATATGATAAATGTACTTGAAAAGGTAACATTGGAAGAGTATTGTATAGTCATGTATACAAAGAACAAGATGCGGGACTGTGATCCGATGGTGACTCTGATGAGTGGAAGTGGACCCACAATATTCGGCTTATTCGTTGATAAGACTTCCGCAGAGCGTGCATATGAGGCCATGAAAAAAGTAAACGCGGACACATATCTGGTACAAACATTATAAAAACAAAAAGAAAACAATAAAATTGAAATGAAACAGGAAAGAGGTAGCACCTATGCTAAATTTTGATATTCAAAGTCATAGACCACTGAGAGAGATCGTTTATGAGGAACTTAGAGATCTCATTTTAAGAGGAGAGATCAAACCGGGAACCAGAATGATGGAAATAGAACTTGCAGAAGATATGGGCGTGAGCCGTACGCCGATCAGAGAAGCTATCAGAAAACTTGAAAAAGAAGGGTTGGTTACTATTGAGCCAAGGCGAGGAGCTTATGTTTCCGATGTATCCGTCAAAGATATGGTAGACATTCTTGAAGTCAGAAGCACCCTTGAGGGCCTTGCGGCTTACTTGGCCGCTAGTAGAATGACGAAAGCAGAACAGATGGAGCTGCTAGAAACTTCTCAACGCTTCAATGAAGCATTAAAGGCCGGCGACATGGCTACGATGATCAAATGCGACACCAGATTTCATCATCTGATTTTCGCAGCGAGCAGAAACAAGCATCTGATGCAGATGGTGGAAGCCCTACAGGAACTGGTGCTGAGATTCAGATACATCTATTATAAAGACTTCAAAAGAGCTGAAGAAATGCCCGCGGAGCATATCAAAATATATGAAGCCATATCTAAAGGAGATGCTGAAGGGTCTAGAGACAGCGCTTTCAACCATATAGACCAATTGAAGGAAATGATCCTTAGGGACGATATGTTCAACAAATAAAAACTGCAGATGAAAGCACATGGCCGGCCATATTTCCCAGAAGAGGAAAGTGACCGGCCATATTTATTATTGTCATTGCCATTGCTATTGCTATTGTAAAACATAGTGTCAATAATTGTTATAGCATTGCGGCTCTAGGCCCAATGAAGTATAATTAAGGAACAGAAAAATCTAAGGCCCCTTTGAATCCTGGGGCCACCATTTAAGTTGATAGAAGCGCGAGAACGAGGATAGGAGAGACCATGAGAGAACTCAGCAGTTTTATGAAGATCTTCAGACTATTTGAAAAACGCCAAAAGACCAATGCGGTTATTCTGCTTGGGCTTACGGTTATAGGCGCTATTGCTGAGACCTTTAGTATCGGGGTTATTCTGCCTTTCATGTACTTGATACTCAATCCAAAGACTATTCAGGAGTATCCGGTTTTGCAGCGGATATACGACCTTTCTTTCGTGGGCAGCTACAACCGTTTTGTTGTGCTGATGTGCACGGCTTTGGCTCTGGTTTTCGTCCTAAAGAGTCTATATATGTTTTTCCTGATTTATATACAAAATAGGCTGTCTTTTAATAGGCAGGTAGCCATTTCAAGAGAACTTTTCAGATCCTATATCACCAAACCCTACACCTTCTTCTTTGATCATAATAGCGCAGAAATGCAGAGAAATATCAATGTTCTCGTTCCAAATGCCATCAACGGCGTTTTTCTGGCGGGCCTTACCCTCATTACTGAGGGGCTGATCATCATTTTTATCGTCATTTTTCTATTTGTTGTCAGTTCGATTTCTGCGACCGTCGTCATATTCGCCATTGGGGGAATAAGCTTTGTTTTCTACCTCAGGCTCAAAACCACTTTGGATAAAACAGCAAAAAGAGAAAGAAAATATGGAAACGTTATGGTAAAAGCTGTCAACGAGGGACTCGGCAGCATCAAGGAAATAAAGATTCTGGGCCGGACTCAGACTTTTGTGGAAGACTATGAGGATAACAGCAAAAGCTATGCAAACGCCAGGGCCATTAGTAATTTATTGACTCAGACGCCTAGACTTCTCATTGAGGCCATTACAGTGCTGGGCATTATTGTCATCGTCATCGTGAACCTGCTGTCGGGGAGATCCGTGGAAGCCATCATACCAACCTTGGCCATATTCGGCATGTCGGCTTTCGCGTCATGCCTTCAATGAATAGGGTTCTTGCAAACCTGACGTCTATACGCTATAGCGCGGTTAGCCTTGACGCCTTTTATGTTGATCTTGTTCAGGCAAGAGATGAAGAAGAAAAACAGGACAAGCCAAATCAGAATAGATCGGTCGACCAAAGCGTGACAAAAGATATTAATACGATGGCTCATCAGAGCATGGAGGCTGACCTTAATGGAAATATTGAGAATGAAGGCGATTTTAAGTTCTGTCAGGAAATCAAACTGACAGACGTGAGTTATCGTTATCCCAATACCGCGGAAGATGTCCTGTCCCATGTCAATATGAGTATCAAAAAAGGAACATCCGTTGGCATCGTCGGCCCCTCCGGTGCAGGCAAGACCACCTTGATCGACCTCATTCTTGGGCTGATTTCACCGACTTTCGGTGAAATTTCCATCGACCAGAGCCCTATCGAAGAGGTGATGGCGGGCTTTAGAAGAGACATCGGCTATGTGCCCCAATCCATATTTCTCATCGACGACACCATCGAAAGAAATGTGGCTTTCGGGATTCCTGAATCCGAGAAGAGCCTTGATAAGGTCTGGAAAGCTCTTGAGATCGCCCACATGAAAGATTACGTGGAGTCTTTGCCTGAAGGACTGGAGACGAATATCGGGGAAACGGGCATCAAATTGTCCGGCGGTCAGAGGCAAAGGCTAGGCATTGCAAGAGCTGTTTATCACAATCCGCAGGTGCTGATCTTCGATGAGGCGACAAGTTCCCTCGATATAGAAATCGAAAAGACCATTTCGGATGCCATTTCAGACATCGGCAAGACCAAAACAGTCATCATTATTGCCCATAGATTGAACACGCTGGAGTCCTGTGACGAGATTTACGAAGTCAGAGGAAAAACTTTATCGCTTAAAGAAAGAAGGGAATAAAATGGGAAAGCCGTATTATGAGAAGGCATTAGCCGCCTATAGAGAATGGCTGCGTAATGAGCATTTGGATAGAGATTTATTAAACCAACTCAAAAATCTCACTGAAGACGAGATTTACGACAGTTTTTATAGGGACCTTGAATTTGGAACGGGAGGACTCCGCGGCATTATAGGCCCGGGGACCAATCGCATGAACATATACACCGTGAGGCGTGCAACCCAGGGTTTTGCTGATTATATCAACCGTCATCACAGAGGGGACCAAAGAAAAAGTCCATCAGTGGCCATTGCTTTTGATAGCCGTATCAATTCTGACGTGTTTTCAGAGAATGCCGCCGGCGTTTTTGCGGCAAATGGCATCAAGGTTTATATCTATCCGGTGCTGATGCCAACTCCGGCACTTTCCTTTGCCGTGCGTCACTACAAGGCAGATGCTGGCATTGTTGTTACGGCCAGTCATAATCCGGCCAAATATAATGGCTATAAAGCCTATAACGATGAAGGCTGTCAATTGACTTTAGAAGCAGCAGCCGAAGTGCTGGACTGCATCGAAGAGGTGGATATTTTCGAGGATATCCGCACCATCGACTTCGAATATGGCATGAGAAATTTGAAGGATCCTTTCGACAGATCTCCAATGATTGAATTAATTGGCCCCGAAGTCAAGAACGCTTATCTTGATGCGGTTCAGGCGGAAAGCATGAGCAGCGGTTTTGGCTGCGCCTTGGGACTTGGCATAGATGGGTGCAACAGCAGGCTAAATGTGGTTTACACGCCTTTGAATGGCGCAGGTAATAAGTGCGTGCGTAAAATACTCATTAGAATAGGCGTGGGCAAGGTGACGGTAGTACCTGAACAGGAAAACCCGGATGGCAACTTTCCAACCTGTCCTTACCCGAATCCTGAAAAAAAGGAAGCCTTGGCTAAGGGGCTTGAACTCTGCAAGAAGTTAGGGCAGGAGGCCGAATCCACTGACGATATACCGGACATTCTCCTTGCTACGGACCCGGATAGTGACCGGGTGGGCATCGCGGTGAGGCATCCGGCGGTGACAGAGGCTTCGTTTTCAAATGCGCGGGCCGACGGTACCGATGTTCCAGGAGGCTATGAACTGCTGTCGGGAAACGAAGTGGGGGTCCTGCTTTTAGATTTTATCTGCAAAATGAGAAGCGGAAAAGGAGTTAGAGCCGATGTCAATAGCGTTGGAGTTAAGCCCATGCCCGAGCGGCCCATCACCGTCAAAACAATTGTAACGACCAAAATGGTGGATGAGGTGGCGGCAAGTTACGGTGTCACAGTTGTCGATGTGTTAACAGGGTTTAAATTCATTGGTGAGCAGATTGGGATTCTTGAGTATAAAGGTGAGGAAGAACGCTATATTTTTGGTTTTGAAGAAAGCTATGGTTATTTGGCCGGGACCTATGTGAGAGACAAGGATGCGGTCAATGGCGTCATGCTGATTTGCGAAATGACTGCTTATTATAAAAATAGGGGTAAAACCCTCGTGGATGCCATGAACGACCTTTATGAGAAGTTTGGCCATTATAGGAACACGCTTCTTGACTTTGGCTTTGAAGGCGCGAATGGAATGAATAAAATGACGGCTATTATGGCGAAATTCAGGTCAAAGCCGCCGATGCAGGCTGCGGGTAAAGCCATACTAAGGACAGCGGATTATTTGATTTCAGAGAGAGTGGATTTTGACAAAGAGTCGGGTCTTTCAAAAAAGAGTCCGATCAATTTGCCCAAATCAGACGTGCTTGAATATGTCCTTTCCGACGGCAGCAGTTTTATCATACGGCCCTCAGGCACAGAGCCAAAAATCAAGGTTTATCTGTCAGCAAAAGGCCTTACGGCTTCAGACTCTCAGAAAATGGTGGATATGCTGGCAGCTGAAATTTCTGCGCAAATTGTGTAGAAGAACAAAGCACTTAAGTTATGGAAGTCATATATAAAAAATTGTATACTGGGCTTTAAGCTCAAAGGAGAACTAAGAATGAACAAAGTTGTTATTGGAGTTGATAAAAGTAAGTCCTACAGGGTTTATCTGGCCATCACCACAACCATGGCGGAAGATGCCAGAAAGGTTCATGGCACAGCGCCAACGGCTACAGCCGCCTTGAGCAGAGTGCTGACAGGGGCAGGCCTCATGGGGCTGATGATGAAGGGCGAAAAGGATAAACTGACGGTTCAGTTCAAGGGGGACGGGCCCGCCATTGAAATATTGGCCACCAGCAACGCCAAAGGCCAAGTAAAGGGCTACATCGCCAATCCAGAGGTGGATCTTCCACTTGCGGAAAATGGAAAACTGGACGTAGGCTCCGCTCTGGGCATCGGCGAAATCGTTGTAATTAAAGATTTTGGTCTTAAGGAGCCCTATATTGGAAAAATCGCCCTGGTATCCGGAGAGATTGCCGATGATTTGACTGCCTATTTTTTCATCTCGGAGCAGCAATCAAGTTCAGTGGCTTTGGGAGAAATCATTGGTCCAGACGAAAAGGTCAAGGCCGCTGGAGGTATGATTATTCAGATGCTTCCCGACTCAAACGAAGAAGTGGTTGACGCCCTTGAGGAACTTGTTTATGACATGCCGCCAATCAGCTCACTGATTTCCGAAGTGGTCAAGTCTTCTGTGGGAAAAACAAAAGAAGCCGTCATGGACCGGCTTTTGGCAAAAATATTTCAATCAATGCCCGAGGAGTTTGCCATCGAAGCCCTTGAGTACAGAGATATCGGATGGCACTGCGACTGCTCGGTTTCCAGGCTTGAACAAGTGATTATCAGCCTAGGTAAAAAAGAAATCGCCCAGATTATTGAAGAGGATGGCGAAGCGGAGTTGGTTTGCCAGTTTTGTCGAAAACGGTATAATTTTGATAGTGAACATCTTCAGAGGCTTCTTCTTGAAGCTGCCAGTTCGAAAAAATAAAGAAATGAAAAAACAAGCACCTGCTGAAGATTTCGCAGGTGTTTTTATTTGGACGAAAAGTGCGGCGCTTTTGGACAAAAAGAGTTTACAAAAGAGTTTACAAGAAGTTGACAGATTTTGAATTCGACTTTATAATACTCACAAATAGTTTGATAGTCTAAATAAAATCCGACAAGTAGTTTGATTATCAAAATAAAAAGGGTATAATTGATTTAATAAAAAATCGTAGAAGTATAAAGGAGGAATTCATTTGGGCGTTAGAATTATTGCAACAGGAAAAGCACTACCCAAATTAAGGGTAGATAACGATAGAATCAAGGATTTCGTAGATACGGATAGTGAGTGGATTACAAGCAGAACGGGGATAGAGGCGAGGCATGTCGCAGAAGAAGAGACAGCCCTTGATATATCTGTGCAGGCAGCCAGGCAGGCAATGCGCGGTGATGGGATTTTTGGGGCGGGCAGCCTCGGCGTTGGACCAATCGACACTTCGGATATTGGCCTTCTCATTTTTGCCACTGTCACACCGGATATGCTGGTGCCTTCTATGGGCGCTCTTGTTAAAAAAGAGATGGGCCTTGAAAACGCCATTTCCTTTGATTTAAATGCTGCCTGCAGCGGTTTTATTTTTGGCACATGGGTGGCTGAAAGTCTCATGAGAACAGCGGGAATAAAAAGGGCCCTGGTTATAGGCAGCGAAAGACTCAGCAGAATCGTGAACTGGGAAGACAGGGGGACCTGCATTCTATTTGGAGACGGGGCAGGTGCGGTCATACTTGAGCTTGACCCGGAGAAACCAGGAATTATTGGATTTCACATTCAGAATTATGACGACGTAGGCGATGCACTGACCTGCGGTATGAGCTATAAGACTACGCCTTTTACCAAGGAGACCCAGAAAAGGCCCATGTATCTTGAAATGAACGGGACCCAGGTTTTCAGATTCGCAGTGGGTGCTGTTACGGAGGTCATGGAAAAAGTCCTCGAAAAAACAGGTTTAAAAGTCACGGACATCAATTATTTTGTGCCGCATCAGGCCAACATCAGAATTATCAGCAACGTGGCCCAAAAATTTAATATACCCATGGAGAAATTTCAGGTGAGTATCGAGAATACGGGAAATACTTCTGCAGCCAGCGTGCCTATGGCCCTGGACGATTTGCTCAGGTCAGGGAAAGTGAAGGCGGGAGATAAAGTCATGCTAGTGGGATTTGGCGGAGGCCTCAGCGCCGGTGCTATAATCATGGAATTTTAGGAGGCAGATTAATGAAGACAGCGATTACTGAACTATTAAATATCAAATATCCAATCATACAGGGCGGAATGGCCTGGATTGCAGACAGCTCTCTTGCAGCTTCTGTCAGCAATGCTGGCGGCCTTGGCGTCCTGGCCTGCGGCGGAGCCGAGCCGGAATGGGTAAGAGCAGAAATACAGAAGACCAAAGCGTTGACAGATCAGCCCTTTGGTGTCAACGTCATGCTGCTGAGCCCCTTTGTCGACGGGATCATGGAAGTTTTGTGCGAGGAAAAAGTTGCTGTTGTGACCACGGGAGCAGGAAATCCAGGGAAATACATTGCAAAGCTGAAAGCATGCGGAATCAAAGTTGTCCCAGTGGTGGCTTCGGTTGCCCTGGCCCTTCGGGTTGAGCGAGCCGGAGCAGATGCGATTATCGCCGAGGGCCTTGAAGCAGGTGGCCATATTGGTGAGATTACGACGATGGCACTGATGCCGCAGATCATGGACGCGGTGAAGATCCCTGTCGTAGCGGCCGGTGGGATTGGTGATGGCCGTGGAATTGCGGCGGCATTCATGCTGGGCGCGGAGGGCGTTCAGGTGGGCACAAGATTTTTGGTGGCCCACGAATGTACCGTATCAGACAACTATAAGAAGGAAATTTTAAAGGCGAGAGATTCGGACACGGTGGTGACAGGCAGAAGCACAGGGCATCCCGTACGTGTACTTAAAAATAAGCTGTCAAGGCTCATTCTCAAACTTGAAAAAGCGGGAGAAGATCCTTTTAGAATCAATGAATTATGTACTGGAACTCTGAGAATGGCTGTCAAGGATGGCATGACCAATGATGGATCAGTGATGTCCGGACAGATTGCGGGCATAGTTCATAAAGAACAAAGCGCAAAAGACATTATAGAAGAAATGTTCGCTGAAGCAGAGCAGGTTTATGCAAAAGCCTGCAAAACACTAGGGGCATCACTTGATATTTCGGGATGCTGCGTGGAAAAGCTGGGAGGCGCGAAATGAAAATAGCACTGTTGTTTGCCGGTCAAGGTGCCCAGTATTCGGGCATGGGCAAGGATCTTTACGACCATTACCCGGAGGCCAAAATGATCTTTGACATGGCAGGGGAAGACATAAAAAACTGGTGTTTCGAAGGAACAAAGGAAATACTTCGCCAAACGGAAATCACTCAGCCATGCATCTATACAGTGACCATGGCGGCTTATAAAGTATTCATGAAAGAGTTTCAAGCACTTAAGCAAGCCCAGAACTTCTCTGATTGCAAGGATCCGGTTGAAATAGAAGCGCTTTCAGGCTTTAGCCTGGGAGAATATGCGGCATTGACGGCGGGGGATTCTATAAGAGATTTTAAAACCGGACTCGAAATTGTTAAAAAAAGAGGGCAATGGATGAGCGAGGCGGGAAAAGGAGGCATGGTTGCAGCCATGGGGCATAGGGCTGATATTTTGCGCTGTGTTGAAATCTCAAGAGAGAATGACGTCCTTGAAGGTGTCAATTTCAACTCTCCAACTCAGACGGTTGTGGCAGGAGATAGAGAGGCTTTAATCAGGTTTATGGAGACAGCAAAGGATCTTGGTCACATTAAAACTGTCATGCTTAGCGTTGGCAATGCTTTTCATAGCCCACTGATGAACCCCGTAGTGGAAAAGCTGAGGGTGCTTCTTATTGATTCCAAATTAAATGAACCATCCATGCCGATTTATTCCAATGTGACGACTGAAGATATCAGAAAAACCATTGGCGAGGATGATTTTTCTGAGTATGGCGGCCTTGAAAAGCTGGCGAATCTTATGGCGGATCAGGTTAAAAGCCCGGTTTATTGGGAGGAAGTCGTGAACAATCTCAAAGCGGCGGGCATCGAAGCTATGATTGAAATTGGACCCGGAAAAACCCTAAGTGGACTTGTTAAGAAAATTGACCACGAGATGATAACCATGCATGTTGAGGACGCTTTAAGTCTTCAAAAAACCATGGAAACCCTCAAAGAGCTCAGTTGTCAGGAGGGAATATAGATGTTGAAGGGCAAAAACGCGATAATAACTGGTGGCGTGCGGGGCATAGGAAGAGCTATTGGTGAGACTTTCGCAAAGCAAGGGGCTAATGTGTTTTTATGCTATAAAAGCAATGACGAGGCGGCGCTTGCAGCTAAAAGTGAGCTTGAGCAATATGGCACAAACGTCGAGATCATGAAGGCGGATGTGCAGGATTATCAGCAGGTTGGCTTAGTTGTAGAGGCGGCGATCAAGGCTTTTGGCAAAATTGACATTCTGGTCAACAATGCAGGAATTACGAAGGATAAGCTTCTTATGCGTATGACGCCTGAAGATTTTTCCGAGGTTATTGATGTGAACCTTGTGGGGAGTTTTAACTTTATACGGCATATTGCGCCGCATATGATCAAGCAAAAACAGGGAAGAATCATCAACATTTCTTCCATCGCCGGGGTCAAGGGAAATCCAGGCCAGGCAAATTACAGTGCATCCAAGGCGGGCATCAATGGGCTGACCTTATCGGTGGCTAAGGAAATCGGCAGAAGAGGGATCACAGTCAATGCTATTGCTCCGGGCTATATTGAAACGGATATGACCGGAATTTTAACAGAGGAATACAAAGGGAAATTGCTGGATGCCATCAGCTTAGGCAGATTTGGCACGCCGGAAGATGTAGCGAAAGTGGCCGCGTTTTTGGCTTCAGATGATGCAGCCTATATCACAGGCCAGATCATCGGCGTCGATGGCGGCATGATGATTTAATGCCAGATACGCTTCATAAAAGTTATTAAGAAAATCAGCTTATATATAGAGATAATTAGTAAGGACTTTAGAGGTTAGAGTAAAGGAGAAATGATGGAAAGAAGAGTAGTAATTACCGGAATGGGCGCTGTAACGCCTGTGGGAAATAATACAGAAAGCTTTTGGGAGGGCATTAGGTCGGGTAAAAACGGTATTGGCCCTATAACCCAATTTGATACAACGGAGCAGAAATGCAAGGTCGGGGCGGAAGTCAAGGACTATGAATTTCACGATAAAAGGGAAGCCAAAAGGTTGGACCGGTTTTCTCAATTTGGCGTGACAGCGGCGCTTGAGGCCATGAAGGACAGCGGACTTATCAGTGGAGAGAATATCAAGGCTGAGCGCCTTGGGGTCTTCGTCGGCTCCGGAATCGGCGGCATCATCACTCTTGAGAAGGAAGTGGTCAGAGCCACGGAAAAGGGCGTTGGCAGGGTTTCGCCGCTGCTTGTGCCAGTGGTAATCGGAAACATATTATCGGGAAACATTGCAATAGCGCTTCAGGCTAAAGGTTCCTGCATCGGTCACGTGACCGCCTGCGCTACGGGGACTCATGCCATAGGCGAAGCCTACCGTGCCATTAAGCACGGTTACGCCGACGCCATTGTCGCCGGCGCAGGAGAAGCACCTTTTGCACCCGTGTGTTTCTCAGGCTTCGCCAACATGACCGCCTTGTCCACGAGAAACGAGATTGACAGAAGTTCAACACCTTTTGATAAGGAAAGAGACGGCTTTGTCATGGGAGAAGGCGCGGGCATTGTCATTGTCGAAGAACTGCAGCATGCGCTGGATAGAGGTGCAAAAATTCTGGCAGAAGTTGTCGGTTATGGCACCACCTGCGACGCTTACCATATCACGTCACCGGACCCGGAAGGGACTGGGGCGGCGGCATCGATGGCCAATGCCATAGCAGAGGCCGGCATTGACCCGGCGGCCATTTCCTACATCAACGCCCACGGAACCGGCACGCCCTACAACGATCTTTTTGAAACCAGAGCCATCAAAAAGACCTTTGGCGATGCCGCCTACAAGATTCCCATCAGCTCAACCAAGAGCATGACCGGACACCTGCTCGGCGCCGCCGGCGTAGTCGAAGCCATCATCTGCACCAAAGCACTTAATGACAGCTTCATTCCGCCCACCATCAACTACAGAGTGCCGGATGAGGAGCTGGACCTTGACTATGTGCCCAATGTGGGACGAAGCCAGGAGCTTGAGTACTGCCTATCCAATTCGCTGGGCTTTGGCGGCCACAACGGGACTTTAGTCCTAAAAAAATGGGCAGGGAAATAAACCTGAAAAAAGTCGAAAATAATGTTTTTGCATCTGAATTTTTAAGGAGATAAGACATGTCTGTTTTAATTGATAAAGAAGGCATAAAAGCCATCATCCCCCACAGAGACCCATTCCTATTAATCGATGAAATCATCGAAATGGTCCCGGGCAAACATATCACCGGTGTGAAATACGTCAAGGCGGATGAATACTATTTCGCCGGACATTTCCCAAAAGAGCCGGTCATGCCAGGAGTCCTGATCATTGAAGCCCTTGCCCAGACCGGAGCTGTGGCGATATTGTCCCTTCCAGAGCATCAGGGCAAAACCGCCTACTTCGGCGGCATTAAAAACGCCAGATTCAGACAAAAAGTGGTGCCGGGCGACACTTTGCGCCTTGAGGTGACATTAAACAGACTGAGGAGCAGCACAGGCACCGGAGAAGCCAAAGCCTACATAGGCGATAAAGTGGTTTGCGACTGTGATATCCTGTTTGCCATAGGATAAAAGATTTATCCAAATTTGCGGCTATCAATATTTAAAAATTATGATACAATGATTGCGAGGTTAGAAGAAGTATGAAAGAAAGCGACATGAGAGAGCTCAACCATCTACTTGTCAGTGTCTTTAATACCATATTGAAAATTGAAGAGGCTGCCCTCAAATCGTCCTCGGACAATAAGCTTTCCATTACTGAAGTTCATACCTTGCATGCCATAGGAACAGGCATTCCCAGGACCATGACCGAGGTGGCCGTTGACCTGATGATCAATGTCAGCACATTGACCATAGCTATAAACAAATTGGTCGAGAAAGGCTATGTCAGCAGGTGCCGGGGAGAAGATGACCGCAGAGTTGTCAGGATTAAACTGACGGAGCCTGGACAGATCATCATGGAAGAACACGAGAAATTTCACCAGAATATGGTTTCACAGGTAGTGGAAAGCCTTGGGGAAGAAGAAGCAAAAGTTCTGCTCAGCTCCATGGATAACCTCAAGGAGTTTTTTAGAAAACAGCAGGAAAAACTCAAACAGTAGGCATTCAAATATTATAAAGAAGCATTTTAAGAATATCAAAGCAAAAAATTTAGTTTATTATTAGAACAAATATAGAATTTTAATATGAAAGGTAGGACAGCAATTTGAACAAACAGCGATTAGAAAGCGCAAAATTGCCGCCTTTAAAAATAGGAGATCTGGAGATCAAGGTACCGATATTCCAAGGCGGAATGGGCATTGGTATTTCCATGTCAAGCTTGGCATCAGCCGTGGCATCCTGCGGCGGCGTAGGCGTCATCTCCGCGGCTCAAATCGGTTTCATGGAGGATGATTTTCAAAAACATGCCATGGAAGCCAACATCAGGGCGCTGAAGAGAAATATCACAGATGCCATTAAAAAATCTGCGGATGCGGGAGGCGCCATCGGCGTCAATATCATGTGCGCGGTCAGCCATTATGAAGATTATGTCAAGGCTTCCATTGAAGCCGGTGTCCATATGATCATTTCCGGAGCCGGTCTGCCCATGGGACTTCCCGGAATATGCCCGGGGACAGCCACAAAGCTGATTCCAATCGTTTCTTCAGCTAGAGCTACAGGCCTGATCATCAAAACTTGGCTTAAGCGCTACAACAGACTGCCTGATGCTGTCGTATTTGAAGGTCCTGAAGCAGGGGGGCACCTAGGCTTCAAAGCAGAAGAACTTGAAAGCTCCCAGGAAAACTTCTACCAGACCATCGAAGAAATCAAGGCCGAAATACAAAAGGGCATTGAATCCGCAAAAATTGAAACCCTTAAGGATTCTCATGAAGAAGCATCAACAGCAATGCCGGCCTTGGCTAAAGACATCTCAATACCGCTTATTGTTGCTGGCGGCATTTACACCAAGGAAGACATTCATAAAGCCATGGCTCATGGCGCCGACGGGGTTCAGATGTCAACGAGATTTGTCACGACGGAAGAATGCGATGCTCATCCGAACTTTAAACAGGCTTATATAGACAGCACCAAAGAGAATATTGTCATAGTTCAAAGCCCGGTGGGCATGCCGGGCAGAGCTGTTAACAACGATTTTGTCAAAAAAACCATGGCCGGCAGAATACCGCCTAAGACCTGCAACGGCTGCATCACCCATTGCAAGCCGGACACCACTCCTTACTGCATCACCCTGGCCCTGATCAACGCAGCCAAAGGCGATGTGGACAACGGACTGATCTTTTGCGGCAGCAACGCCTATCGAGAAGACCGGATTAAAACGGTCAAGGAGATCTTTGACGAACTGACCAGCTAAGCGGCAGAATGCATAACTTGATAATGGTAATGAAAGGCGTGTCCCGCCTCAAATAAAAAATACCGTACACAATCAAAGCGTGTACGGTATTTTTTATTCTAAATTAACCGCTGCCCTAGCTACTATACTCCTTAACAAGACCGGCGAAAATTTTATTGGTCTTGGCGTTTGGATGGATGCCGTCCACGAAATAGAGCGCGCGATCCTTGCCTTTGATGGCCTTGTCAAAGCCCTTTTGGAAATCCCAGACTTCAAAGCCATTTTTGTCAGCGGCGGATATCATCAAATCACGAAGCTTGATCAGCCTTTCGTTGATGGCAACATAGTCGATGCAGGCGTCCCCTGCCATAACTTTGCAGGCAAGAGGCATGTCGATAAGAATCTGTGCAATAACCACAGGTTTTATTCCCTTCTCTTTACACATGGTGACCATGCGCAGAAGGTAGCCCATAACCTCTTCGGGGGTTTTGTCATAAGTGATAAAATCCACGGTGCCACAAACGATGACGGCCATATCCGGAGCCAAATCCAGGACGTCAGTTTTAAATCTGAAAAGCATGCCTTCGGCACTGCTCCCAATAACGCCTTTGTTGATGATCTCATAGCCTGAAGCCTTCTCCCAAAGACTCACCCAGCCCTGCCCTTTTTTAAGCGGAAATCCAACGGTATTTGAGCTTCCAATACAAACTACCTTCATAAATGAAATACCTCCTCATCAAATTTTTTACACAAATTTTTACGTACAATTTTAGCAAACCAATAAAACCAATAATAATGAAATTTATTGAGTTTATTATATACATAAACTGGCCATAATTTCAAGTGAGTAGTTGCCTGTTCAAATAAAAGATTGGCATTATACCTCGGCCGTATTATAATAACCACATGGATAATTTGATATTGGCACTTGAAAAAGTGTTTTCACCAGAGTTTACAGTTTTTTTTGCCGCCCTACTCCCGATCATTGAAGTCAGGGGGGCGATTCCCCTAGCTATGTCCATGGGTTTTACGCCGATTTACGGCTTCATTTTGAGCATCCTGGGCAGCATGTTGCCGGTGCCTTTTCTGTTTTTTGGCATAAGGCCGATTTTTCGCTATCTGATGAAAAAGCCTTTCTTTGATAAACACTTAGGCCGCCTGATGGCAAAGACCCTGGCAAAAAGTGACGGCATCAGACGATATGAGTTCTGGGGCCTACTTATTTTTGTCGCCATCCCTCTTCCTGGAACGGGAGTATGGACAGGGACTTTGGCAGCTGTGCTGCTCGATCTCAGGTTTAAGACAGCTTTTCCTGCCTTGCTTCTTGGAGACATGGGCGCAGGAATTCTGGTGACGGCTATAAGCCTTGGTGCGTTTAAGGCAATCGGTCTTTAAAGTGATTGGCATTTACTGCAACAGCTTTCAGGATGATTGGCTTTTGCTGAAGTCTACCTTTAGAAGATTGATTTTTCAACTGGTTTTTGTTAGACTGTGACTGAAGGACCCTAGCTACAAACATCCTATATTCCTAGATTGGCAGGTGTACGCATGAAAGTTATAATACTAGCCGGTGGACAAGGCACCCGAATGAACGGGGATCCTGAAGCCCTTCCCAAATCACTTGTTAGAATCGGTGGGAAACCCATTCTATGGCACATCATGAATTATTACTCTGCTTTTGGCTTTGATGAATTCATAGTCGCCGCCGGGTATAAGGCACAGGATATAAGAGAGTATGGTTTCGGCCAGACAGAATTCGATCTAAAAGTCATCGACACCGGATTTTTTACCGAGACCGGTGGGCGTATCAAGCGTCTGGCGAGCTTCATTAAAAACGATGAGACTTTTATGCTGACCTTCGCGAGCTGCCTTTCAGATATCAATCTTAAAAGCTTTTTAGAATTTCATAACGAACATGGAAAGCTTGCTAGTATTGCTACGGTTCACCCTCACTTGGAAGAGGGAAAAGTGGAATTTTCCGGGAATCAAATCACCAATTTTGAAAAGGCATCAACAGACAGGAGCCTCTGGATCAACGGCGGATTTGCGATACTGAATAATGAAGTTCTTAACCGAATTGCAGGCGACAACACCAGATGGGAGAGCCATATACTCGTGCAGCTGGCCCAGGAAGGCGAGCTGATGGGCTACAAACATGATGGCTTCTGGCAGAGCATGGATACCCATAAGGATAAGATGAAACTTGATAAACTTTGGGAAGACGATAATGCACCTTGGAAGGTGTGGGAATGATTCTATAAACTGAATAAAATTTAATAATTAAGCGAATAATTGCTCCTAGTCAGATTGATTAGGAGCTTTCGTTATAATGTAAGCCTTATTTTTAAAGGAATTTTAAAGGAATTTTAAAGGAGTTTGAATTGACATAAATCAAATGAAGATATAAAATAATAGATGTTCAGAAAATGAACGATGAAATAGGAGACAAATATGCCTGATAGCAACCTTCAAAAAAATCCTGATTCACATTTAGAACATGACATTCTCCAGATTATCGCTGAGAATCCAGAAATCAGTCAGAGGAAAATCGCCGAAGCTACTGGAATTTCTCTCGGGCAGGCCAATTTTTTGATGAAAAAATTCCTTAAGATAGGCCTTATTAAAATTGAAGGACAAACGAGCAAATCCATAAAATATAATATTACACCAAGGGGCCTTTCAGAAAAAACCCGGCTTACGCTGAGATATATGAAGATATCCTATGAAGCGGTAATAACGCTCACAGATAAAATTAAAGAACTGGCAAAACACTACGAATCCGAGGCAAAGAAAATAAAAGTATATGGACCTCCGGATGAAATGATGGAAATCTGCCAATTGGCGCTTGGAGACAGAGCGATTTATTATAAAGGATCCAGCGATCCAATAATCCTGGAATCCCACGACGTCTTATTTTATTGGGATGAACAACTACCAGAGCTACCTGGCTTTGATGCCACCAAGGCGGTGAATATACTACTATGAGAACGGCAGCAAGAACCGCCATGCTCATGGCTATCCTCACTCTTATATCCAAAGGATTCGGTTTTATAAGAGAAATGGTCATGGCCAATTTTTTCGGTACAAGTTATATAACGGATGCTTATGTTATGGCTATAGCGATACCAACAATGATATTTGGTGGGATTCTTGGTGCAGTGTCAGTCGCCTATATGCCTATATTCTCAAAAACAATTGAGGAAGAAGGTGTAATAAAGGGCAATGAATTTACAAGCAGCGTATTAAAAATACTGGCAATTACTGCACTGATTTCGGCAATCATAGGATTTATACTTTCCGACCAAATTGTTGCCATATTTGCCAGCGGTTTTAAGGGAGAAACGGCTGAACTGACTAGTTTTTTTCTCAAAACAACTTTTTTTTACCTTATTTTTATGGTCACTGCCGATGTTTTGGAAGCATTCCTCCGGTATAAAGGCGTGTTTTTGCCTCAAGTGGCATTCGGTTTGATACAAAACATAATTCTTATTTCCACCATTATAATAAGTGCGCTGACCAGCTACCATTACCTTGTATTTGGCTATTTGATCCTATATGTTATTCGATTAGCAATAATGGCAGCCATCGCCAGGAAAAACAGCTTTATCTATACATCTTCACACAACGTAAGCAGCGCCGTTACCAGGATTATGGTTCTTTCGCTGCCGGTATTTATTGGGAATAGCATGAGCCAGATCAATGCGTTTGTTGACAAGATGCTTGCATCAGGATTGCCTGAGGGAAGCGTTTCGGCATTAAACTTTGGAAATCTTCTCGTTAGCATGATTATGGGGCTGACAATAACAATAATGACGACAATCATCTATCCAAAACTCACGCAGGCTAGCGCGCAGGGCGATTCTGAACGATTGGGCAATATCATAAGCGTAGGCATGACGCTTATAGTCATCATTGCAGTCCCTTGCACATTAGGGGCAATGGTTTATAGCAAGCAAATTGTTCAGATTGCATATGAACGAGGTGCATTCAGCACCCTGGCGACGAGTATGACAGCATCAGCTTTTTTTTACTATACTATTGGGCTTCTTTTTATGTCGCTAAATACTTTATTCGCACAAGTCTACTATGCAAAGCACAACATGAAAACACCCGTGATTTTTGGGGCAATAGGTGTTATAATAAACATAGTTTTTAACTTGATCTTGGTTAAATCAATGGCCCATAGCGGTTTGGCACTTGCCACAAGCATTTCGGCAATCGCTGGAACTACAATGCTGATAGCCGGTTTTAGGATGAAGTATCCAGAGATTATTATCCTTAAATCCAAACTGAAGATTGCGAAAATTATTATTTCGGCCATTATCGCAGTAGGGACATCCTATATGGTCTATCTACAAATTGCGATGCCGATGGACCATGTGCTAGCGGCAAGATTAGTGCAGTTTGCAGCAGCTGTGATTGTTGCCTGCGTGGTTTATACTGGAGCATTAATGGTATTTAAGGTTGAGGAACTAAAGCTTATAAAGCAGATGATAAATAGATGAATTCTGTTTTAAATATATAAAAGGACAAAGATAATATCAAATTTAAATGCTAAAAGATTGAATTATGATTAGACGCTATCAGGTTATTATTAAAAAAAAGAAAACTGATAAAATTAATTAAAAAGACTTCTCATAAACAAGTGG
>JANYJS010000037.1 GCA_025361765.1 Bacillota bacterium | reverse complement strand
AGCAAATTGTAGGTGAACTTGTGCACAGAAATCACAAATCTATGATTTGTAGATTTCCACTGCCATTAGCTCACCCAATTTGCAGAGCAAATTGTAGGTGAACTTGTGCACAGAAATCACAAATCTATGATTTGTAGATTTCTACTGCCATTTTGGGACTATTTTTTCTAGTCTCACATTTATCATAATAATCTATTAATTATAGCAAATATACCAATCTATAGTGTTAATTTGGTAATCTCATTCACTATATTGGAGGATTTATTGCAATTCAAACTTGAAAATGGTAATATGGAGAAATCAATTAGGCATATTTTTATACTATTGTAAGGTGGTCACCCATGAACAATGAATCCAATCCATCCCAAACTCTTCTCCTCCAGACGGGGCTGTCAGATCAGCTGGTGGAAGTTATCGGTTCTTTCTCTACTCTCACTGGCGTGCCTGTGACTTTTTTTAGCCGCGCCGGCGAAATGAAGCAGGAATGGCAGGTCGAAAACAAATTATGTCCTTTGTCAGATCTTTATCGGTCTGAAAATAGCATCTGTACTGATAATCTGAGGTCCTCGGCGAAGATTGCCGAAACCTTGGGTGAACCCTATGTTTTTTTGTGTCGCGCCGGCTTTACGAAAATTGCAATTTCTTTGATTATTGATGGCAAAATCATAGGCTATTTTTTAGCAGGTCCCATCGCCATGGGCAAAATCAGCGAAACCATGATCGAGACGATTTACAGCATCAATTCCTTAAATGAGTTTCCCGGGAAAGTTCCCAAATTAACCTTGTTTTTAAAAAACATGAAGGTCATCAGCCCACGAGAGGTAGCTCATCTTGCCAATATTCTCAATAGCTGTATCCTCTCAAAAATCATACAAAATGATGATTATGCGAAAATCAGTAACAATTATAAAGAGCAGGCGCGAATTGGCGAAGATGTGCTAAGTCTTAAAAAAAAGCATCTTTCCATGCTTTATCCCTATCATCTTGAAAAGGAACTGATGCAAAAGGTGAAGGGCGGAGATGCCGAGAGAGCTCGGGAATTGATGCAAACCTTACTAAATGAGGTTTTGCTAATAGAGGCGGGAAATCTGGATCTGGTCAAAACTACTATGCTTGAGGTCTGCGCCGTTCTGTCCAGGGCGGCTGTCGAAGGTGGCGCTTCTCTTCAGCAGATTTTCGAAAAGGACTTCAACTACATCAACTCCATTAATGGTGCGGAAAGCGTT
The DNA here is from genome assembly GCA_025361765.1 of Bacillota bacterium. Lineage (GTDB taxonomy): Bacteria > Bacillota > Clostridia > Peptostreptococcales > Anaerovoracaceae > JBBRXH01. The sequence goes on along the minus strand of JANYJS010000037.1, from coordinate 5,659 downwards.
CAGGATTTACGCATGCGAACAGCCGAGCTGGTTATGCATTTTTCTCAGAATGTTTTTGAAAATCTTTACCTTGGAAATTCGAATCTCGTCGGCCAGGCCATCAAATACGTCAACGCCAACTACATGTTCAAGCTTTCCCTGAAAGCCCTAGCAAACCATCTTCATATCAATCCCTCATACCTTTCCATGCATTTCAAGAAAGAGATGGGCATCAACTTCACCGACTATTTAAACGACATACGGATTAAGAGAAGCAAGGATCTTCTGATCACAACAAATTTAAGCCTACTGGACATTTCTCTTCAGACAGGTTTTGAGGAGCAGAGCTATTTTACCAAAGTTTTTAAAAAGCTGGCTGGCTGTACCCCAAATCAATACCGCAAAAGAATATTGCAACCCAGATAACCCTCTATGATCCGAGTGGCCCTCCTGCTGATCAGGGCACTCTCAAATAGATGAAGGCGCCAGAATGAATCTAGCACCTTCATCTATTTGCAAATCTGCCCCCATTCGTTGACAGATTTGACGACTATTCGTTGGCAGATTTGCCGGTCATTTCATCAATTTTGATTCTGATCACCGTTGTAGCTACTATTTCTCCCTCGGGAAAAGAAAATTTGTTTCCTGAAAATCTGCCCATAAATATGTTAAGTCCTTCGATCTTTTCTGCATTGGTTTTTAAGATTTCCGCTTTGCCAAAACCAATAACGCTGCGGAATTTGGTTCCCCAGTCGCAAGGCTGATCTCCGTTTTCGATGACGGAGCCCGGTGTTATTTCCACCTGAAAGCACACGTTGTCATTCTTGCTGATCATATCAAGCCTTCTTCCTTGTGACGCACCGTGTAGGTATAGATATCCTTCTTTGTAGGCAAAATTCATAGGAACGACATAGGGCATAACGCCGTCAGTGAGGCCAAGATGGCACACAAAAGCGCTCTCGAGAATTTTCTCAATCTCAGTTCTGTCGGTGATTTCTCTGTCTTTTCTTCTCATTTCTGTTCTCCTCGTAACTCATGTTCTGCAGTCAAGCTCCTTATAGGTTTGCAAAACACATCTTTATGCATTACCTCATAATCGATTTCATTCTTATGGAGAAAATTAGGTATGGAGAAATTATACTATATGTTTTTATAATGTGTTAGACTATTTTAAAATATGGTCTTATAATATGTTAGCATATTTTGTCAGATGGTCTTATAATAAGTTTGACCATTTGAAAGTTCAAATTCAAATGATCTTCGCCTTTTAATCTTGGCGAAGGATTTAATTTCACGGAGGTTTTTACATGAATTACAGATATTTCAAACCCGCCGTCACCCAAATCTCACTACTAGGTTTTGGCACCATGCGCTTTCCCGTTTTGCAGGGCCAGTCTGGCAGCATTGATGAAGACTTGGCTATAAAGATGCTCCGTCACGCTATAGACAGTGGCGTGAATTATGTGGATACGGCTTTCATGTACCACGAGGGGCATAGCGAGGTTGTTACGGGCAAGGCGCTTAAGGATGGGTATCGTGAAAAGGTTTTGCTGGCCGATAAAATGCCCTTATGGATGGCCAAATCCGAAGAAGACATGGCTCGGATTTTTGACGATCAGCTAAAACGGCTTGATGTCAGCATCATCGATATGTATCTGGTCCATAATATCAATGAGGCCATATGGGCTCGCGCTTTGAAATTCAATATTTTCGACTTCTTAGAAAAGAAGAAGGCTGAGGGCAAAATCCACTTTATCGGCTTCTCATTTCATGACGAGTTGCCCCTATTTAAAACTGTGATCGACGCGTATGCCTGGGACTTTTGTCAAATCCAGCTAAACTTCATGGACATCAAAGTACAGGCCGGCGTTGCTGGACTGAAATACGCAGGCGAAAAGGGAATTCCAGTCATAGTTATGGAGCCTCTAAAAGGCGGAAAACTTACGGATGCCCTGCCAGAGATCATTGCAGACACCTGGGCCAAGGCCGAAATCAAAAGAAGCCCCGCAGAATGGGCCTTGAGATGGGTGGCAAATTTCCCTGAAGTGCTCACTATTTTGAGCGGCATGTCCACTATGGCTCAGGTTGATGAAAATTTGACCATCTTAAGCCACGCCGGTCCCAATTCTCTGACGGACAAAGAAGTCGCCATAATCGAACAGGTTTCGGATGAGTACAACAGGCTCACCAAGGTATCCTGCACGGCTTGCCAGTACTGCATGCCCTGCCCCGCCAAATTGTCCATACCGAACCTACTCAACTATTATAACGAGTGGTTTTTATATGATCAGAACCCAAAGATTATCAAAGATTTCAATATGTTCATACCAGAAAAGCTTCGTCCGGAAGCCTGCACCGGCTGCCGTGCCTGTGAAGAGAAATGCCCCCAACATTTACCCATATCGGATCTTATGAGGGACATCGCAGAGGAATTCCAGCAAAAGAAATAGCCATTTTATTGAAGGTAGCCTAGTTTAAATGAAATGACCCAATAACATGAAAAATGGCCCAGTCGATTATTACGCAGACTGGGCCATTACCTATGTTATTAATATTTGGGTTCGAAGCCCAGAAGAATATCAAGAATCTGCTTGCTGATTTTCTTTACCGGAGATCCGGTCATGTTGGCATTGACAAGAACAAAAAAATCCAGCTCCGGGCAAATCCAAAAACTTGAGCGAAAGCCATCATCCGTTCCTTCATGACCAAAAAGCTTTAGCCCTCTCTGCTCCCGGATAAACCAACCGAGGCCGATATCCTCACCGTTGTTTGGAACCATAGCATAGCTGCGCCAAGCTTCATTATAGGTCTCCGGGGCAAGTACCTGCTTTTTGAGATTTGCTACCGCCCACTTGCTCAGGTCCTCTAGGTTTGACGTGAGCGTAGAGCTAGGTGCGTGCGCTCTATTATAGGGGAATATTTTTGACACACGTATGTTATTGGCCTGGTCCTTATAATGCGGGCTGGCCACTTTTCTCATATCCCGGGAAAAAGTCAGCAAAGTGGAGTCCGCCATGCCGAGTGGCTTTAAAATTTCCTGATCCACAAAATCTTCAAAGCTCATGCCGGAAGTTTGAGTTATGACAGCCCCTAGAATTTCGTAACCGATGTTGCTGTAGGCAAATTTGCACTCAGCTGGGTCCCAAAGCAAGTGGGCTTTTGAAACTTCATCGCTGCGTACATAAGCAGCCAGTGCATCCTCATCCGTCTTCGGCTGATCCCAATGGTAGTCGCTGCAGTCAGGAAGTCCCGAGGTGTGGGTCAACAGCTGTCTGATTGTGATTTGATTTAAACGGTCATCGGCTAATCGAAACCAGGGTAAGTAAGTGATTACCGTTTGATCAATGTCAATTAAGCTTTTTTCCTGGAGCATGAGAATCGCGGTGCTGGTAAAAAGTTTGGTTACTGACGCCATATGAAATATGGTATCATCACTGATTTTTTCCCTTGTTTCAACGTTTTTAAAACCCGCAGTACAGCTATAGGTAAGGCCCTCTTTTCCTGTCCCGATTCCCACAGCCAGCCCCGCAATATCATAATAAAATGACGCCTTGGCTATATGGGCGTCAAGTTTTTCCTTGTCTATATGAAAAATCAAAGCGTCACCTCAATGTCTTGTCATGGCGACGGTTCCTGTTTTGACCAGTTCAAGAATGCCATAGGCTTTGAAAGTCTCCACGATATTGGCTATGCGACTGATTTCGTCTGTAGCCTCAATGATGACAAAATCTGCTGAAATGTCTTCGACTCTAGCATTGAATGCCTCAGCTAGAGTGATGATATCTATTCTATTATGAATATCTGCTTTTATTTTAAGTAGTAGCAGCTGCTTGCTGACGGTTTCCTTGTGGGTCACATCATCAACGCTAATCACGTCAATCAGCTTCTCTAATTGTCTAATGACCTGATCAATAACGCTTTCATCGCCGCAGACAACGATGGTCATTCTTGAAATTTCTTCGTTTTCAGTGGCACTAACCACAAGAGAATCTATATTATAGCCTCTTCTGCCAAAAAGTCCTGAAACCCTTCTTAAAACACCTGGATGATTATCCACCAATACTGATAAAACGTGCTTCATTTCCGCACCTCCTTGTCTTTAGTAAATAGTACATGAGAAGCGTCTGTTTGTAAACAAAAAGTAGCACATACAAAGATACTATAGGCAAACAAAAGGTAGCGCATGCGAAACTGAGCTTCTCAAAAAAATAAAAGGAGATGGTCTAATCCCATCTCCTCCTATGTACTATTCTTTATTTTTTGGGAGATTTTATTGGTTCAAGCAGTCTACTTTCTTCGAGCTTTCTGTTGTACTCAGAATCTTTTTCCTGAAGTCCTGCAGGGAAGCCATATTTGGCCATTCTATCGACAAATACATCTGGTTCAAAGGATTCCGGCCCATGGACGCCAGGCGTACTCCAAAGTCCTTTGGCTACAAGTTCAAGCATGATAACAGGACCCAAAGCAGTTTGAGCGACCACTGAGTTTGTACCGTATTTGGCCAGGCATTCTTGGTTGTCAGCCACGGAATAAAGATAAGCCGACCTGTAAAGTCCGTCTTTTTTACCTGTGACCCAGGTCCCTGCACAGCCTTGACCTATCATGATTTTAGCCGTTTCAAGAGGGCTTGGTGCTACTCTTGCCAGGAAGTCACGAGGACTGATTTCCGTATCGCCAACTTTTATTTTTCTATTAGCGCTATCCATACCAAGGGCTTCGAGGTTCTTCAGCATGTCTCTAAATTCTTTTGGTACGCCATATTTGAAAGTAACTCTGTTGCAATCGATGACTCTAGGTACCAACAAAACTTCTTCATGTTCAACGTTGATGACTTCAACTGGGCCGATGCCGCCTGGGAAGTCGAATATCTCAGGTTCTGAGAAAGATTCTGTCGTGAACCAGCCTCTGCCTTTTTCCCAGATGATTGGAGGATTCAGGCATTCTTCGATGGTTGTCCAGATAGAAAAGCCAAAAGCGATGTCCTGTCCGGGCACAATATAGTTGTCTCCGTCTCTGACATTGACTTCATCTACTTCATCAAATAGGTGTTTTGCTGCATATTTAGCGAAAACGTCAGCCACACCAGGTTCAACACCAGAGCCCACGATTGCCATGCAACCTTTTTTCTCCCATTCTTTGTTTTTGGCAAACTGGTAATCGCCAAGTTTGATATGGGTAAGCTCATATGGCTTATCTGGATGTCTCTTTGACAATGTCATTGCGCAGTCAATATAGCCTACCCCCAGTTCTAGCGCTGTATCAAAGATGCATTCGTTGAACTCTGGCTCAACAGCGTTCATAATGAAGGTAATATTGTGCTTCTTAACCAAATCCTTTATGGTTTCTGCGTCCCTAGCGTTCACCTTTTCGGCGACAAACCTGGCATCATTACAAAGTTTTGCAACATCCTGCGCTCTTCCCAGATCATAATCGGCAAGAACCATCTTTTCTAGCCAATCTCCATCTTTTCCGGCATTCTTAATCAACATCGCCGCCGATTGGCCCACTCCGCCTACTCCTATTAATAAAAGTCTCATTGTTTTTCCTCCAAATTTCCCGCCCCGAAAGGACGGCTCTTTTCTCGCTAAATACTGGTATTTCAGCATCTTTAGTTAATATTACAATTTGGTATCAAAACATTCAACAATGGGTTTGCTCAAAAAAAATACTTGTTTGCTGT
>JANYJS010000032.1 GCA_025361765.1 Bacillota bacterium | reverse complement strand
TTCATCCGCATTCATATCCCAATATCGGGTTACTGTTTCTCGATTAATTCGAAGTTGCTTCGCTGCCTTGGCTCTTGTGAATCCGAGCTCCTTGAGTTGTTGTATCTGATTGTACATCTTAAATCCTTTCATGTTGCCGCGATCAACAGCAAAAGGTTAATCGCGAAAGACTATAATATAAACTACTCCGTTGACTGCACTTGTATCGTTAACCAGACAAATCTGCTCTCTTATGAAGTGACCAATCTCATATCAAATCTCATTGATAATGCCATAGAGGAATCCATTAAGGCAAGCGAGAATCGATGGATTGAAATAAAGAAAATCAACACGATTGGCATAAGAACCTATCGGATTGATTTTCATAATACGCACAAAACTGCAATGGTCAGCAGGTATAAATATAAGGAAGTTTTGCAATGTCTGTTGGGGTAGTCTCTGTTTCCATATTAATAGAGGATAAACAGCCTCACTTATTTGTGGTAGCCGCATCCAGTAATGACACATATATGTCCACAACAATCTGGTAGAGCTCAGGCGGGATCTCCTGACCCAGCTCAAGCTTAGTCAATAATGTAGCGGCGCTGTCATCGTGATAAATGGCGATGCCGTTTTCTATGGCTACTTTTAAAATGCGCTGCGCTGTATAGCCGCTGCCTGCTGCAACGACTTGAGGTGCGCCATTTTTTTCCTTATTATATTTTAAGGCAGCTACCCTCAACAAATCTGTTCCATCTGCGTTATACTTTGACATTGATGCCTGCCTTTCTGAGGACAAATTTGGGGAATCTTTCTAGGATGCTCTGCCCTTCCTGCCACTGGGAAACCTGATAGCCCGACATTCTATAGCCTTGAGCTTCAATTTTTTCTCTAAGCTTTGTTTTGATGTTTTTTATGGTCTCAATAAGATTTTCCGGGCATCTGATGTTTAGCTCGACATACTGGTCTTTGGCCAGAAGGTCCACCTCGAAGGTGCCGAGTTTGTCCGACTGGATGGTAAAAAAGATGTTTTGGGCTTTCTTTGCATCGCCTTTTCTCTCTTCGCAGTTCTTATCAACAAAGAACTCGCCATAGGTTTTATTGCCATAAAAATCAATAGGCAACATAAAGTGCATGATCGGCAGCACCGGGCTCTCGCTTTGAACCATATAAGAAAGAAGGTTTTGCGCCGCTTTATGAAGGGCTGTTGATTCCGATTTGTCTAAAACCTTCGCAATAAGTGCTGGGACGTCCGTATCTGCCTCACCTGTCTTTACCTCTCTGGCCTTCTCGAGAAGCTGACTTTTGAGTTCTGCCAGATCCTTGTCGGGGATGTTTGTCAGCGCCTTTAATTCATCATTTAAATAGGTAATCGCCTCATCAAGTCTTTTAGGATTGGCTTTGTCCATCCTGACAATATTATGAATAATCGCCATGACAGTATTTCTGATTACCTGGTCCTGATCGTTTTTTTGAACCAGCTTTCTCAAAACTGGAATATAGTCGTTCTTTAGAAACTTAAGCACCTCTTTTGGGTTATCACTTGGATCGTCTTTAGAATTGACAACCAAAATTTCCAGTTTACTGCCAAGCTCCTCAATAACTGCTCTGTCGGCCTTGAGTAGAACGCCAGGCAGGCTCCTGCTCTGCTGAACAACTGCGTCAAGGGTATTATCTCGATTGATATAGCAATCAAAGTATTTCAGTACCAGCGCGATAGCGCCCTGAAGCTTTGGTTGATTTTCAAGCTTTGACAAGAGTCTCAGCGTGTCAAAAAATGCTCCGCCAAAAGCTGTCTCATCCTTATCCCTTCTTAGAAGCGTTTTCAGCAGCGCATCAGCGCCTATAAACAGCTTATCCAGGAATTCTTTTGGGATGTTTCCCGATTCTGCCTCTATCGTGTTAACAAGCACAATAATTTTTCGCATGCTCTCAAGTAGATTATCCGTGCTTTCAAGAAGCGGCCCGAGGACCTCCTTGCTAAGATGAGACATGGCCCCATGGTCAAAGGGATTTTTTTGAATGGTCTGAATAGTAGGCGGCATTTTTACGACCACATTTTTATTAGTCAGATCAAATACGCCTTCTGTTGGTATCTGTTTCTGAAGATTGTGCCCCGTATCCTTAGGCGTTATTGGCGATGTGATTTTAAGCATATCGACCATGAGCAGCCTCCTATGTGTCCCTAGGTGAGAAAACCTTACCGCCAGTAGGCCGTAAGGTTTAATTTATCTTTTTTTAAGTGCTTCAATGATTTTGATTGCCTGTATGACATCTTCTTTTCGTGCCTGCTGGGTCACAGTGAGAAGCCTCCTGATCTCCGGCCGCTCCTGAATATACTCTATATGCTTTTTCATTTCTTCATCAAGCTCGATATTCTCATAGCTGTTATTTTCTGCGTAGACCTCAGTTGTACTAATCCCCAGAACTTTGCAGATCCTGTTAAGCATATCCATATCTATGGCGTTTTTTCCAAGCTCCCAGGAAGAGACGCTGCTATGTGTCACTTCTAGTGCCTCAGCCAGATCCTTTTGGGTCATTTTTTTAAGTTTTCGGTATATCTTTATATTGTTTCTAACGGTATCCTTGACTTGCCCCATGTTATTTTCTCCCATTATATCAACAATTTAACGATTTTTATTCATTTTTATCATCGTAAGTATATATTATATCTAATCACGATGAATTGCAATGGATAAACCATACTATTTTATCGCTTCCATGTCAATACATAGTCAGGAAAAAACAACAAAAATCTGTAGGAAACATCAACAAAAAATGTAGGGGAAATTAGCACAAAACATAAGGATTAACACAGGCCGCCAGTTCTCCGCGATAGGCTCTAACTGCTGGAATAAAGCTCCATACAAGATTTTTTTTCATGGATAATAGGTTGTTCTCCTGGCAAGCTCTGCTAAAAACCATCATCTCATTGACAACTAGGGCAGCACGCTTTTCGATGTCATTTTTCCTTAACTGCGGGCCTAACCGGTCATAGCTTCGGCAGAGCTCCATAAATGCCTCGAAGAAATCAGCAAACAGATAAAGTGGCATATCCTCCACATTGCCATCAGTTTTTTGTGCTAAATGCTCCAACGCCTCGATTCCAGTATCCGTTAACATAAGCATGCCGCGCATGGTTTTATAATGCTCTTCCACTTTACCCACTCAATTCTTGATCAAGATTGCCATATAGGCCATGGTGTTAAAATTATTTTGCCTCATTTGCTCGGCAATGCCATCCAGATACTTCTGGTTATGTTCTACAGTTTTAGCAAAAGACTGTATCAATTTGATAACCAAATCCTCAGTAAGCCCTTTACGAAATCCAGACATGCCTATTAGATGCATCTTGATCAGGGAATAGTGTATGACCAACATCATGTAGGCGTCAAATAGGGATTTATCCGATGTGAAGGGGAACAAATTTTTAAACACATAATTTACCAGGTAATTCTCCAGGATATAGTCATGCTCCTTCATGAAAGGCTCGTAATAATCCTTTGCAGCACTTTGATATCTCTGCCCGACTTCCTCGACCGTAGATTCAGCAGTATACTGAATCCCAGCAAGAAAATCCGAAAAACACTCAAGATAGCGGTGACTGCTAACGCCCATGAAATAGCGCTTGTCCGCAATCTCTTTAAGTAGTTCCATTTGAATATTATACTGAACTGGAATAGCTTCAAGGCTTTCTCTAAGAGAACCTTCTTCTATTATAACTGTATAGGAAGCAATCAGCCCTGATATTTCAGTATTCTTTCCGCTGGATATCATTTGTTGAAGTGCCTGGAAAAACATCCCCAGTATGATAAGTCGTTCATTTAAAGTATACTCCCTGTTTTGGAGTAGTGTGATCGTGAATATCCTAATCTCCCATAAGTATTTTTGCGGTTTGTTGTTTAAATTAAGGTCTTCGGCTTTTATGGTTTTTTTCACAATATTTCTGACGTCCCTTGACTCTTCATCCTCATCAAATTCCATGGGTTCCGGATTCAGAAGCACAATTCTTGCCGCTTCTGGGCAGGATACTGTTGCCGAACGCTCGAGCAGACCGTTTATGCTATGAACTACTCTAGGATAGGTTGTGCATACATCAGAAAGGTAGTCTTCACCATATCTTAGTTGAATTTTACACAAGGTTTTTTCATTTAAAAAAGGGCAGCTTGTGTCTGGAAGAAGCTTAATCTTGGCATAGGCTCCTTCGCCGTGACCTTCCGCCCTATTTCTTTTAATGTATTGATCCATTAAAGGCGTAAGTTCTTCATCGCGAACCTTTTGATACTTTTTATAGGTTTCGTGGTCTATATCGACCCGCCAGCCTATACAGCAACTGTCTTCACAGGCAGAACCAATGCAGCTGAATTTTTTCATATACTGGGGAATGAGAACACGGCGTTTTTTTCCTATCATGTCACACCTCACATTTAAGATTTGTTACTATGTATATCGGCAAATCTCTAAAACAATTAAGGAAATGACTGTTTAGTGAATAGTATTTCCTAAATCTTTTGAATTCCGAATCTGATATAAAAGATTTTTCTGCGGATATGGTCTGTAAAAATACCTTCTAAAAGGGCTAATTTTTTTCTTTTTTGGGCCGATATTCAAAATGGAAGATGAATCATCCTCTTCCCATCATAGTGATAAGCAGGTGCAGACAATGAGTGATCTTGATTTTACTGGCGACTCCATGCTGGAAATGTATCTATTCGAATCTACCACTCTCCTTGAGCAGTTAGATGGCATTTTGCTTCTGTCTGAAAAAAGCATGAAACTATCTTCTGAAAACATCAATGAGATTTTTAGAATCATGCATACCATCAAAGGTTCTTCTGCTATGATGGAATTCAATGCCATCGCCTTAACCGCTCACAAATTGGAGGACCTGTTTTTCGTTATTCGGGAAAACGGGATCAGCGACACCTATATCAGCGACCTCTTTGATTTGGTGCTTAAGGTTTCTGACTTTTTAAAAGAAGAAGTAGAAAAGATTAAAAATAACGAAAAACTCTCTAAGGAAGATTCTGCTCTTGTACAGGAAGTTCTGACGTTTCTTGGCAAGCTCACAGGAAAAGAAGCCCCGCCTGTGCCAGCTTCAGCGCAACCTAAAACTTCCTCAGCTCCGCCAACGGCATCCTCACCTTCTGCCGAGTCCGCGCAAGTGAAGGTTGCTGCGGCAGCGCCTGCTTCTGATCCTGTTGTGAAGACATCGGTTAAGGATGGGCAGCTCACCATAGACGGCATAGCCTCAGATGAAACTTCTGGCGGTTCTGGTGGCGGAAATATCTATAATATGCATATCACCTTCACATCGGACTGCCAGATGGAAAACATACGTGCATATATGCTGCTCAATATGCTTCAACCCTTAGGCGAGGTCTTAGAGACAAAGCCTACGGATCTTAATACAAATCCTGATGCTTCAAGTGAAATCGCAGAAAGCGGATTTTTCTGCCGTTTCTCTTCTGACGCGCCAAAAAATGTTATCTTGGATACGGTCAAAGGTACCCTGTCCGTTCAAAGCTGTTCTTTCATTGATCATTTTCCAAAATCTGCCGCTATCGAAAGTGCCAGCCTTGATATGGCTTCAGGATCTGTACCTTTATCTCTTGATTCTGATTTTATTGAGTCTACATTAGGCAGCGTGGCTTCAGCTGCAGGGAATGCATCCAGTGGCAGCTCAAATGACGGGGCCGAGGCCCAGCAAAAGGGCAAATCCGGCAAGCAGAACCTGATCAGCGTGGATTTAAACAAACTCGATACTCTGATGGACTTAGTCGGTGAGATCGTTATTACTGAATCTATGGTTTCCGGTAATCCTGACCTGATAGGTCTTGAGCTTGAGAATTTTTATAAGTCTTCGCGTCAGCTGCGCAAGCTGACAGACGAACTTCAAGGCATCGTCATGTCAATCAGGATGGTGCCCATCTCTGCAACCTTCCAGAAAATGCATAGAATTGTTCGCGATATGAATAAAAAGCTGTCTAAGGATGTGGAGCTTTTGCTTGTTGGCGAAGCCACTGAGGTTGACAAAACCATCATTGACGGTATTGCAGATCCTCTGATGCATCTTGTAAGAAATGCCATGGACCACGGCATAGAAGACCGGGCCACAAGAATAGCGTCGGGCAAAAGCCCTATAGGTCAGCTGATCTTATCGGCTCAGAACAATGGCGGTGATATCATCATCTCCGTCAGCGACAATGGCAAAGGCCTTGATCCTGAAGTTATTTTAGCCAAAGCCAAGGAACAGGATATTTTAACCAAGCCTGCCAACGAAATGACAGAGAAGGAAATATTCAACCTTTTGACTCTCCCAGGTTTTTCTACCAAGGAAGCCGTTTCAGAGTTTTCTGGAAGAGGCGTTGGCATGGACGTGGTTAAAAGAAATATTGAAAAAATCGGCGGAACCGTAACCATTGAGAGCAAAAAAGGCTTCGGAACCACGATATTTTTCAGAATCCCTTTAACCCTTGCCATCATTGCCGGCATGGAAATAAAAGTTGGTGAAAGCATATATACACTACCTATTTCAAATATCAGAGAATCATTCAGAGCTATCGGCACTCAGCTGATCAACGATCCTGACGGCAACGAAATGATCATGATTCGAGGCGCCTGTTATCCCATCATCCGTCTTCATCGCATATTTGGGGTTGAGACAAAAGTTGATGTTATCGAAGAAGGGATCCTTCTTCTGGTGGATTCCGGTCATCGTCTGGCCTGTATCTTCGTTGACGGTCTTGTGGGCAAACATCAGGTCGTGGTCAAACCACTACCCTTCCTGCTCAGCCGCTACCCTGTCAAAGAATCCGGCATTGCCGGCTGCACCATCCTTGGAGACGGCAGCATCAGTCTGATTATTGATGCGCAGGGCATTTTAAAAAAATACTAATCCCCATTATTGATGCTATCTAACAATGTTGATTTATAGATTTTTAATTTAGTATTGATTTATAGATGCTGTTAAAAGAATTCTAATCTTTAAATCATGATATAAAAGGAGTTATCGATGCTATACATAAATGATGACGAATTTGCTGCCATTTCGGCCTATTTTAAAAAGTCTTATGGCGTAAATCTGACCAGCAAAAAGCCACTCGTCGAAGGCCGGCTCAGCAATTATGTGGAGCAGCTGGGTTATGCCAATTACATGGATTATTTTGAGTTTGCCAAGAATGATCCGACAGGGAACGAAATGTCCATGCTGATCAATAAACTGACCACGAATCACACCTACTTTTGGCGCGAATCCGAGCATTTTATATTCTTCAGAGACAAGGTTCTTCCCTGGGTGGATAAAACGCTTAAATCAAAGGATTTGAGGGTCTGGAGCGCCGGCTGTTCTTCGGGTCAGGAGCCCTATACCCTGGCTATGATTACCCAGGATTATCTAGGCTCCGCAGCATCTTCATGGGACAGCAGTCTTCTGGCTTCTGACATATCAGATAAAGCTTTGCTCACTGCCAAAGAGGGTGTTTATCTTCGCGAAGAGCTCCAGGAGATACCAAAGCCTTGGCTGAATACTTATTTCACCAAGCTGGATAATGACCGGTATGTTGTCTCCGAAAAAATTAAAAAACAAGTGGCTTACCGCAATTTCAATCTCCTT
>JANYJS010000027.1 GCA_025361765.1 Bacillota bacterium | reverse complement strand
TTTCGATATACCTTATTTTAGATGCACGGTGACTGAAATCCCTGATGTTGAAAGCGTTGAGTACTCGGCGAAAGTCGAAGCCCTTATGCGAACGGTCATGGGCCATTTTGAAGATTATTTGAACCTGAATCCTAAAACATCACCGGAGGTTTTCTTATCCGTTGCTTCTGTTGAATCTCCGGGTAGGCTGGCTGATATTGTGACCTCCCACCTGGAAGTGAAAATTGATGTCAAGCAGCGTATCCTGGAAGCCTTTGACGTAGAAAAACGACTTGAAATTCTCAATCAAATTTTGATCAAGGAGATTGAGATTCTGAATATAGAAAATGACATTAATTTTAAAGTTAAGTCCCAAATAAATAAAGTCCAGAGAGAATACTATTTGAAAGAACAAATGCGTGCCATTCAGGAAGAACTGGGTCAGGATGCAGGCATTGAGGATGAGATTGAAGAGTGGCTGAGGCAGCTAAAGAAACTTAAGCTGCCGACCAAATTATCTGAAAAAATCGAAAAGGAAATCAAAAGGCTAAATAAGATACAATCCCAGTCTGCAGAAGGCGGAGTAATAAGGACCTACGTGGAATGGGTTTTAGCTTTGCCATGGAACAAAGCTTCCAAGGATAGTATCGATTTGAAGCATGCCGAGACCATACTCGACGAAGATCACTATGGCCTTACTAAAGTCAAGGAACGGGTTATTGAGTATCTGGCCGTCATGCGACTATCAAACAGCATGAAAGGGCCAATCCTTTGTTTGGTAGGCCCTCCAGGCGTGGGCAAGACCTCCATCGCAAAATCTATTGCAAGAGCGCTTAATAGAAATTTTGTCAGAATGTCACTGGGTGGGGTTAGAGATGAAGCGGAGATTAGAGGTCACAGAAGGACATATATAGGTGCCATTCCAGGCAGAATTATTTCAGCCATGAAGGATGCAGGGACGAATAATCCAGTTTTCCTATTTGATGAAGTCGATAAAATTGGCAATGATTTCCGCGGTGATCCCGCTTCTGCTTTGCTTGAAGTTTTGGATCCGGAGCAAAACAAGGAATTTACCGATCATTATCTTGATGTCCCTTTTAACCTGTCCAAGGTGATGTTCATTACGACGGCCAATACCACGGATACGATTCCAAGGGCTTTGCTTGACAGAATGGAAGTCATCTACATCTCGGGTTATACCGAAGAAGAGAAGGTTCATATTGCGGAAAAATACCTGATACCTAAGAAGATTGGGGAACACGGGTTAAAGGCAGAAGATATTGCTATCTCAGAGCCAACCATCAGAAGCATCATCAACTACTATACCAGGGAGTCGGGTGTTCGAAATCTGGAACGCGAGATTGCCAATGTGTGCAGAAAAGTTGCCCGTAAGGTGGTAGAAGATAAAGTAAGCAACTTGAAGATTACAACCAGCAATATCGAGGGGTATCTGGGCAAGAAAAGATACCGTTACGATATTATTGAGGGTGAGAACGAAGTCGGTGTGACTACTGGCCTAGCATGGACCATAGTAGGCGGAGACACGCTTTTCATTGAAACTACAGTTATGCCTGGTACCGGAAAGCTGGTGCTGACAGGTCAATTGGGGGATGTTATGCAAGAATCCGCCAAGGCTGGCCTCAGCTATATCAGATCTAAAGTCAAGGAACTGGGTATTTCCGAAACGTTTTATAAAGATTACGATTTACATATTCATATTCCTGAGGGTGCTACGCCAAAAGATGGCCCTTCTGCTGGCGTTACTATGTGTACGTCAGTGATATCCGCATTAACGGGCAAAGCCGTTCGAAAAGACCTGGCAATGACTGGTGAAATCACCTTAAGAGGCAAAGTGCTTCCAGTTGGGGGAATTAAAGAGAAGGTGCTGGCAGCCAATAGAGCCGGGATCAAGACCATCATTCTTCCTGCTGACAATTTAAGGGATATTGAAGAAATCCCCGCTCAGGTAAAAAAGAAGCTGAAGTTCATTACTGTTGATCATATTGAGCAGGTACTTGACATAGCGCTTATAAAGTAAGGGGAAACGAATGATCATCAAAAAAGCCGAATTGGCAGCGGTAGCTGCTAAAAGAGCCCAATATCCCGAGGAGAACATGGCTGAAATCGCCTTTGCCGGAAGATCAAATGTGGGAAAATCTTCACTGATCAACCTGCTTTTAAATAGAAAAAAACTGGCAAGAACCAGTTCGAGCCCGGGAAAAACCAGAACCATCAATTTTTATCAAATCAACGATGCTTTTAGAATCGTAGATTTGCCGGGTTATGGCTATGCGAAAGTTTCCAGATCCTTATCTGAAAACTGGGGAGATATGATAGAAACTTACCTTGCGGGTAGGCAGCGGCTGCTAAAAGTGATTCAACTTGTCGATATCCGTCATATGCCAACGGAACAAGATGTACAGATGTACGAGTGGCTGAAGCATTATGGGCTGGATGGTGTTGTCATAGGTACGAAGGCGGATAAAATTTCGAAAAACGAAATCGTCAAAAATAGTGCTGTCATCAGAAAGACCCTCGGGCTATCCGAAACGGACCTCATCATTCCAGTATCAACTTTAAAAAGAACGGGAACGGATGAACTCATGGCGTATATAGATGATTTGCTGAAAGTGAATGAACAGGAGTAGTTATTGTGCAGTGGATTTTTTTATCTGTATTTATAAAGAGAATTAAGGCAATCAAATTTTTCATGAAGGATAAAGAGGTTCCCAAGCGAAAAAAATTCATCATCATCTTGGGGATCCTATTTCTCGTTAGCCCAATCAATTTGGTTACAGTTCCTGTTTTTGGACTAGGCCTTATTGATGATTTAATCCTTTGGGGTTTTATCATCTATTATCTGAAGGATGAGCTGGATAAATACTGGCTTGGTGAAAAGGAAGCAAACCCAAAGCAACAAGAGGCACTTAAGGGTAAGGATATCATCGACGATGTTGACTTTGAAATTGAAACTGTAGATGGCGTAGAGGTGCATCCTTCCGAGAAGCCAAAGGAAGAAGCAACAGCTTCAGGAAGATCTCAGGAAGAAGCAGCTGCTTCAAAAATGACTCGAGAGACAGAAAATCAGAATGAAAATATCAAATAATTGAAAAATCAAAATAAACTTTAAGGAGAAGCGTGGAAATGGAGAAAGAACTGATATTTGGCGAGATAATAATCAGTGAAGATGACATTCAAAAGAGGGTAGCTGAACTCGGTCGTGAAATTTCTAAGGATTATGAGGGCGAAACCATATTGACCATTTGCGTTCTAAAGGGCGCCTGTATTTTTATGAGTGATTTACTTAAAAAAATATCCACGGAAACCAATATTGATTTTATGGCAGTGTCAAGCTATGGTGATGCGACATCAAGCTCTGGCGTGGTCAGAATCCTAAAGGATTTGGATTCAAGTATAGAAGGCAAGCATGTATTGATTGTTGAGGATATTATTGACTCTGGATTGACGCTTCATTACTTAAGGGACTACTTGATGGGCAGAAAGCCCAAAACATTGAAAATTTGTACGCTTCTTGACAAGCCAGAACGCAGAGAGGCTGATATTGCTGCAGATTATGTGGGCTTTGTGATTGGCAATAAATTTATTGTCGGCTATGGTCTTGATTATCAGGAGAAATATCGAAACCTTCCTTATATTACCTGCCTTGTGGAGAACGAGAATTAATAGTGCTTTGGCAGAACTTAATTAATAGCGCTTTAGCAGAACGTAATTAATAAGGGAACAGGATTGGCTATTTGTCGGAATAGGATTGAATATCCCGATAAAAGCATGTATAGTTTAGCTATAAAACAGGCGTTGAGGTTAAGTCTTAACGGTAATCAACATAATTGGAGGACAGTAAAATGGGTTATACGGTACCGGTTGGAATTTCCAACAAACATATGCATTTAAGCCAGGCAGATCTTGAAACTTTGTTTGGCAAAGGGCATGAATTAACAGTATTCAAAGAACTGAGTCAGCCAGGGCAGTATGCTTGCGAAGAAAAGGTTGATGTTATAGGACCAAAAGGAACACACAAGGGAGTCAGAGTATTGGGGCCAGTTCGGGCCAGTACGCAAATCGAATTGTCGATGACGGATGCCAGATCGATTGGAATCAATGCACCGATAAGAGAGTCCGGTGATGTGGCCGGCAGCCCAGGGGCAAAGCTAGTTGGACCGGCCGGTGAAACAGAACTAAAAGAAGGCGTTATTGTAGCTTTAAGACACATACATCTGACAGAAGACGAAGCAAAGGATGCGGGCGTAAAGGATAAAGAGTTTGTCAGCCTGAAATTTGATGGGCCAAGGGCGACGGTGTATGAACAGGTGCTTATAAGAGTCAACGTGAATTACGCCGGTGAGTGCCACTTGGATACAGATGAGGGCAATGCAGCTTTCGTCTCTACTGGTGCTAAGGGAGAAATTGTAAAATGAAAGAATTGAACCAGTATTTTGACCACACTATTTTAAAATCGGAAGCCACAGAAGAGGACGTCATAAAGCTTTGTAAAGAAGCAAAAGAATATGGACTCTATGCTGTCTGTGTGAATTCTTCATACGTTGCTTTGGCTAAGAAAAATCTCGCGGGCAGCCAGGTCAAGATTGCCTCAGTAGTGGGTTTTCCCTTGGGCGCCTGCACCACAGCCACAAAAGTATTTGAAACGAAGAATGCCATTGAAAATGGAGCCGATGAAATTGATATGGTCATTCATATTGGTGCAATGAAGGAAGGCAGAATCAATTATGTCTTGACAGATATCATTGCGGTTGTCGAAGCTTGCGGAGATAAAGCGCTAGTCAAAGTTATTCTGGAAACTTGCCTGCTTAGTGAAGACGATATTATAGAAGCTTGTCTTTTGGCAAAAAATGCTGGTGCGGCCTTTGTAAAGACCTCTACAGGTTTCTCGGTTTCCGGCGCGACCCCAGAACATGTGGCACTGATGAAGAAGACAGTGGGCAGCACGGTCCAAGTCAAAGCATCGGGAGGCATTAGGGATTTAAAAACAACTCTGGAGATGATCAAAGCAGGGGCTGATAGAATCGGCGCCAGCGCATCCGTCAGCATTCTAAAAGAAGCTGAGGAGCTAAAAAATAAAAGAACGGTTTAGAAGAATCCAGGATTACGTCAACAATTTGAGTAGAATAAGGATTAAATATCATCAACCGGGTCCTTCCAGCAATTGGAGGGGCCTATTTATGTGCCGATGCTGTTGATTGTGAGGGTGAAGGTGCGGATGTTTTTTTTTATCTTAATCCCATTGACATCATGATTGAAGGTGGTATAGTAAATAATAGCACAATACTTCGAAACCGAAGTATACGAAACTGAAATAAATTTTCATAGACTTGGAACCTGGAACAATGAGTATGTACAAAAAATGAGAATAGCGTGTGAGGAAAAAAGGCTGAAAATATAAAGCCTTGGGAGGATAAAGATGTCAAATGAAAATGAATTATTAAGATCATTATTTCATATCAAGAAAATGCTCTTTGCTGAAATTGGAAAGAGTTTCATGGCTTCCGGGCTCACTTCCATTGAAGTCATGGTGCTCTACAGAATAAAGCATGGTATGGAAAATCAGAAAATCAGTGAACTGGCTAATGAAATGGGTATTCCAGCGAGCACTTTTACAGGAATTATAGATCGTCTTGTAGAAAAAAACTATATAGAGCGAGAGCGAAACGAGGAAGATCGAAGAATTGTGACCATAAAAATCAGGGATAATAAGTCCCAAACCATGAAAGAAGCTAATCCGGCAGCCAAATATATGCAGGAGGTTCTGTCTGAAATGGAACCAGAGTGGGCAGACGATTTTATCCAAAAACTACATTATTTAGAACGAAAACTAGAGCAGAAACAGGTGAAATAGGAATGCGAAAAGAATTAGATCAGGATTTACAAAAAGATTTGGAGCTGAAATCAAAACAGACATCAAATGCTGGGAAAAAAGCCAAACTGCACCAGTCGAACGGGATTGACCTTAAGGTCTCTCTATGGGCGACTCTCCCAGTACTTTTAATTGGCGGATTCATGGCTATGCTGGATTCAAGCATTGTCAACGTGGCCATTCCATCCATGATGAATGCTTTTGGCGTGACATCAGACAGCATAGAGTGGGTGCTAACGATATATATGCTGGTTCTCGGAGTTGTTGTGCCCATGTCGGGGTGGCTGGGAGACTACTTGGGGTACAAGAAATTTTATCTCATATCATTGATTGTGTTTACCTTGGGATCGGCCTTCTGTGCCTTTGCTTGGAACGTGCCTTCGCTAACTGTGGCGAGGGCAATTCAGGCAATTGGAGGGGGCATGATTATGCCAACCACCATGGCAATGGTTTATCGCATTACGCCGAGAGAAAAGATTGGGCAGGCTATGGGCCTATTTGGGATGATATTTGTTGTAGCCCCAGCTATTGGACCTTCTATAGGGGGGTATCTTGTCGAGTACATTGACTGGCGCTGGATTTTCACCATCAATATTCCTATCGGAATTTTGGGCCTTGTTTTGGGCCTGCTCTTCATCCCCGAAATCAAGGGCGCTCATCCTGGAAAATTCGACTGGTGGGGCGCATTGACTTCAGCGACAGCTCTTTTTTGCCTTCTTTTCGCCCTGTCAGAGGGCTCGAACTGGGGCTGGACATCACTTGGTACCATACTGCTGTTTTACACAAGTATCGCGTTTTTTGGCATATTCATTTACCATCAGCTGACGACTGAGGAGCCACTGCTGGACCTTAGGGTCTTTAAGAACCTCAATTATACAATGGGGAATCTACTGCTTATTATTATTACTATTGGTATGTATGGCGCACTTTTCTACATACCGATTTATCTGCAGGCAGTTAGAGGAATTGGCGCCTTGCAGGCTGGTATGCTCATGCTTCCTCCAGCGCTGGCTTCAGCAGTGATGATGCCAATCAGCGGGGTATTGTATGATAAAGTCGGACCCAAGATTCCGGTAGCTATAGGAATAATCATATTTGCAGCCAGCACTTTTGCCTTATCCATCATCGACCTTGGTACATCTTTATCAACCATTGTAGAGATCAACATTGTGCGCTCTACAGCCATGGGGCTTGTGATGATGCCAGCTCAAAGTGCATTGATGTCTGAAATAGATTCGGAAAAAGTCGGAAGGGCGTCCTCAATCAACAATATACTGACTCGAGTTGCTGCGTCTCTTGGCATTGCAGCACTAACGATTATTATGGGGGCAAGGAATGCCCTTCATAGCGCTAACCTTTCTTGGGCAGTATCTTCAACAAACCCGGCAGTTATGAATCAGATTTACGACCTGTCCGGCAAGCTTTCAGGCGCTGGGGGTGAACAGTTCATAAACCCGAGCGTGTACAGTATATTGGGACAAAAGATTTTTCAGATATCATTTGTTCAATCGATGAACGATGTCTTTATAATGACCTCTGTTGTTACAGCTCTAGCAATTATACCCGGCATACTACTAAAAAAGAAACTTTGGGGCGGCAAAACCGAGAAACCCATTATGATAGAATAAAAGGGAGGAAATGAAAATGGGAGTAAAGAAAGAAAAAATCAAACTGATCGCTATGATAGGATCCGGCATACTGATAGGCGCTATGCTGATTGTGGGTTATTTTTGGTACAATGGACACTATTTTGTTGCCACAGATGACGCCAGAATTTCTGCGGATTTGATCAATGTCAATCCACAAATGCCTGGGCGAATAAACAGCCTGGATGTTAAGGTCGGCGATATGGTCAACCAAGGTGATAAAATTGGTAGTCTTGATACGAGCAGCGTGATAGGAAGCACAGATATCAATCTTCAGACCATGTCTCAGTCTGCTGGAACCAATGCCTATAAAAGTGAAATTATCGCGCCAACCTCTGGAAAAGTGATACAAATCAGCGTGAAACAAGGTCAAACGGTTTCTGCCAGTCAAAGTTTGATGATGCTTGCCAATACCAATGATATGTATATTGGGGCCAACATTGAGGAGACGAAAATCAATAAGCTGGCGCTTGGCCAAATGGTGGAAATTACTGTTGATGCGTATCCAGGGAAAAAATTCATTGGACAAATCGACAGCATTGGGGAAGCGGCAAACTCTGTATTCGCTCTAATGCCAGTTCAAAGTTCCAATGGCAATTATACAAAAGTAACACAGACTATTCCAATTAGAGTGCGGTTCCCTGAGCTGGCAAGCCTTCAAGCAAAGCTTGGCATGAATGCAACAATTAAAATTCATATTAATTAGGAGGGTTAGAGATGGAGATCAATAATGAGACAGTAGCCGAAAACAATGAGCCTGTAGTCGAAAACAATGAGCCAGTAGTTGAAGATACTGTAAAGCAAAAGAAACCAGCGATTAAAGGAATTCTTATAGTCATTGCCCTAATTGCGATTGGGGTTGTAGGCTTCAATATTTTTTCGACCATGAATGCCACCAAGAGGCCGATTGTTTCTGTATCGGTTTCTGTCGCTGATGAACGGATGGTGACTGGAGAGTATTCAATACTCGGAACTTTATCGCCAGCAAAGAGCGCCAGTATCACCAGCAAGATTTCGGGCAGAGTGAATTCGGTTGAAGTGGTGAAAGGAGACCTGGTTAAAGCGGGGGCTTTATTGGTACAGCTTGACGACACAGACGTCCAGCTCCAGTCTGGAGCTGGCGGCATGGCCAGCGACAATGTTCAGAAATACAAGATCGCTTATGAATTAGCCAATGATGTGTATGTTAAGAACAAAAATCTTTATGTAAATGGTGCAATCCCTCAGATGACTTACGAGCAAAGCCTGGCATCTATGCAGCAGGCCGAAATCCAGTATAAGACAGCGGCAACTGCCTTGGCTGAGCAAGTTCAGAAGACCAGGATAACATCGCCAATAAGTGGTATTGTGGTAGCCATTTCAGTTCAGCAAGGGGACGCGGTGACTCAGGGGGCCCAACTGATCAGCATTGTTAATATGGACCAGGTGATTCTCAAGGGAACCGTGCCTGAAAGCATCATCGGTGTTTTAAACCAAGGCCAGGATGTGAGTGTGACCGTGGAATCCCTTTATGGCCAATCCTTTAAAGGTAAAGTGAGTTTTATCAGCCCGGTTTCCGTACCTGCAGGACAGATTTTCCCTGTAGAGATTTCTGTCTCCAATGTTGATAATGCTTTGATGGCAGGTATGACAGCCTCCGCTACTGTTAAAGTAGAAACAACGACACCGGTTTTGGCTGTGCCAACAAGTGCAGTTTTTGAGCGGGATGGTAAAAAGTATGTTTATGTCATTAATTCGGACCAGGCGATTATGACTGAAGTGTCAATTGGTATGCAAAATAAAGCATTTACTGCCATTAACTCAGGAATCTCAGTAGGAAGCAAGGTCGTTTCCAGTGATACAGCGATCTTGATGAACGGGGATCAAGTAATAGTAAAATAATAATATAGTTAGCAACTTTAGGCAAAGTGAAGTAGAATGGGTATCAGAAAAGCATAGCAAGGCTATGGCAATCCAGAAGAGACTAGGAGGATACAGATATGAAAAAAATAAAGATTGTGCTATCGTTAACAACACTTTTGATTGTTGGCAGTTTGGGTATTTCGTTGGCAAATAATGTCATTGTGCCAGATATGAATTTTACCGGAGATGCCGTCAAGATTTCACTGAGTGAGGCCACGGATCAAATGCTTAAGTATGGTCCAGGCGCCGAGACGGCTAAAATAAATCTCGCCTCAGCAGATGCAATAGCATCGGGCTACAGCGAATCAAACCAATCTATACAGGAAATGCTTAAACTGCAAAATGTACCCCTTTCCACACAAGCGACAATGCCGACAAAGGCGGATGCAGACCTTATAAAGCTTCAGCGTGACTTTGCAAGAAGCCAGGGGCCTTTCAATTATGAGGCCGAACTGAACACACTGAAAATGGATACCATCAAAAACTATTTTACCGTGCTTCAGGCTGAGGATGCTTTAAAGATTAACAAGGAGAACCTGGCGGTTCAGCAAAGAATTTATGATAATACAATCAAGAAGTTTAATCTGGGAGTGGTTTCAAAGCAGGATGTTCTCCAAGCGGAGGTCGCTGTTTTAAGTGCTAAGGATGCGGTGGCAGGGGCTGACAGCGGTCTTAAAATGGCCAGAATGGGGCTCAATAGTTTTCTGGGATATGATGTGATGCAGCAGGTGACATTGACGGATACTCTCAAGGCTGTAGATCTGTCGACGGTTCCGCTGGCCGACGCTATAGAGAAGGCGTTGGTTAACCGAAACGAAATCAAGGCGGGAGCCTTTGGCTTAAAAATCCAACAAGTATTAATGGCAAGAATGAAAGTCAGATATCCTGCCAACTCTTCAACATATATGAAACAGCAGGTTGCTTTATTAAGCGCTCAGGCAAGATATGACCAGACGATATCCGGCATGGAAATAGATGTAAGAAGCAAATATATGGTCATGCAGACAAAAAAGAGCGCTATAGTTACCGGCACAGCGTCAGTGGCTAAAGCAGTTGAATTGCTTAGGCTTTCAGAACTGTCTTACAGCGTGGGCATGAATACGGTAGCTGATGTACAGCAGGTTCAGGTTTTGGTGCTCAGTCAAAAGCTGGCCTTATCACAAGCCTTGCTAAGCTATAATCTGGCCATTTACGACTATAATACGGCTATGACAGCCGGCACATTTAAGGCACCAATCGTATAAATAAAAGAAGAGAACAGTCAAAATTATAATTATCTCAAAATCTAATTTAAAAATTCTAAACCCTATTGTTTTGTGAATTGGCATGACAATAGGGTTTGTTATGAGTTTTATTTTAACTTTGGCGATTATTATCTTATTTTTAACAGGCATTTGTCGATAATTAATTCGAGTAGTATTTTTCTGATGAGGTAACAAATTGGAAAGCATGAATTTTGCCAGCAAATCAAATCAAATAGGTCATCCTGCTTTAAATTATAAAGTTAAGGATTATTTTGACGTTGATGAACTGCAGAAAATTCAGGATTTATTCTCGTCAATCACTGGGGTAGCTTCAATTATTACTGAAACAGATGGTACGCCAGTCACATCACCCAGCGGATTTTGTGAGCTTTGCACTGCCATTAGAAATACTGAAATCGGCCTAAAGAACTGCTTGATGTCGGATTCGATTATAGGAAAAACAAATACACATGGTCCGACGATAAAACAATGTTACAGTGGTGGCTTAATGGACGCTGGCGCGAGCATTATAATAGACGGAAACCACGTAGGAAACTGGATGATCGGGCAAATTTTTGACAGTGAAGTATCTGATGAAAAACTACTTCTTTATGCAGATGCTATTGGCATTGAAAGATCAGTATTCTCAGCAAAGCTTTCTAAGGTAAAGCGCTTTAAGAAAGAGGAATTCGAAAAGATATCAGACTTTCTTTACTTAAACACTAAACAGCTATCAAAATATATCAAAAAGTCTATCAAACTTTCTGAGGAAATTGGCGAGCAAAAGATTCTTCAAATTGAGCTTAGGAGGCTCAATCAAGAATTGAACGAAAAAAATCAGGAGATAGAGAAGTTCTTCTCGATCTCATCGGATTTATTTTCCATTACAGATGCAGCCGGGAATTTTTACAAGGCGAACAAAGCCTGGGGTGATATTTTAGGCTATTCCGAAACTGACCTTGAAAGTCTGAACTACCATGAACATATTCATCCAGATGATATAGAAGACTACTACAAAGTGATGATGGAAATAGAAAAGACGGGTAAAAACTTTGGCTTTACACCGCGATACAAGCATAAAGATGGATCCTATAGGCTCATCGAGTGGAGCTGCATCAAAGAAGGTGAGTATTACTACTCTTCGGATCGGGATGTCACCGAAAAAATCCTTCAGGAAATGAAAAGCAAGGAAATCGATGATAGGCTAAGAATCATATTTGAGCAATCGCCACTTGGAATGGCTCTGGTTGACTCAAATACACATCGGATTTATCAGGCGAACGCTAAATTCACTGAAATATTAGGCAGATCTTTTGATGAACTCAACCTAATTGACTGGAAAACTATAACGCATCCTTTAGATTTAGAAAAAGATATGGAAAAATGGGAACTTCTGAGAAATCAGGAAATAACCAATTATACACTTGAAAAAAGATATCTTCATCCGTTTGGGCACTGGGTCTGGACGAATTTGACCATCTCACTTGTTGATTCAGCAAGTACCAATTCTGATAGCCATATATTGATGCTGGAAGATATCAGCATCAGAAAACAGGCGGAGCTTAAGCTCGTTGAGAGTCAGTTCTATTTGAGCGAATCTCAAAAGGCGGCAAATATAGGAAGTTTTCACTTTGATCTGGAAATGGATCAATGGACACCATCGGATGAGCTCATCAGGATATTTGGCATTAATGATGATTTTCCGCGAAACTTCGACGGATGGACGTCTATTTTACGTGAGGATTATAAACCGTTGCTTGTAAGGTATTTCAAGCAAATCAGAAACAATAACAAGAAATTTGATTTTGAATATCCAATTAATCGAATAGATGACGGGAAGGAGATATGGGTACATGGACTGGGTGTCTTTGAGCGCAATTCTGAGGGAAAGACTACAAATTTCATTGGCACCATTCAAGACATCACAAAACGAAAAAAGACGGAAGAGGATTTAAAGTATTTTAGTTATCATGACCAACTGACTGGACTTTATAATAGAAAATATTACGAGGATGAGCTGTCTCGCATAGATGTCGATGAAAACCTTCCGCTATCAATTGTTATGGCGGATGTCAACGGCATGAAGGTATTCAATGATGCCTTTGGCCATAAAAGGGGAGATGCTCTTCTAAAGAAGGCCGCCGAGCTTTTTCAAAGTGTCTGCGAAAAAAAATACATCTTATCGCGTTGGGGTGGGGATGAATTCGTTTTGATACTGCCGCAAACAGATGCTAACGCGGCATCGGAATTTATCGATAGGGTAAAGAGTTTATTGGTTCATGAATATATGAATGATATCAATTTAAGCATTTCTTTTGGCTGTGATACCAAAAAAAATACGCTGGAGGATATTCAAAGCATACAGATCAAAGCGGAAGATAATATGTACAAACAAAAGATGATGGAAGGCGAAAGCCTGCGAGGAAACGCCATCACAACCATCATACGCACTCTGTATGAAAAAAACCCAAGGGAAGAAAGGCATTCCAGCAGAGTGAGCGAGCTATGCCAAGTCATAGGTAAAGAATTAAAGCTCAGCAGAATCGATATTCAGAAGTTGAAAGTGGTGGGAATGCTTCATGATATCGGCAAAATTGCCATTGAAGAGAGCATCTTAAACAAGCCGGGCTCATTAACCAAAGAAGAATTTGAAGAGGTTAAAAAGCATCCGGATATTGGTTTTAGAATTCTCAGCTCATCATTCGAAATGAAGGAGCTGGCAAACTTAACGCTCTTCCATCATGAACGGTGGGACGGAAAAGGGTATCCACAGGGTTTAAAGGGCGAAGAAATCCCAGTATTATCTAGAATTATTTCGATTGCGGATAGTTACGATGCCATGACATCGGACAGGCCATATAGAAAAGCCTTAACAAAAGAAGAAGCCATTGACCAAATCCTAGAAAATCTGGGAAGCCAGTTTGACCCGCGAATTGCAAAGGCTTTCGTAGAAAATATCAGGGAAAAGTGTATCGCCTGATCGATCGCCCAAACGTTAAATCGGAAAAACCGAATTAATCGCTTACACGTTAAATCAGAAAAACCGAATTAATCGCTTACACGTTAAATCGGAACAATATGACGTCTCCATCCTTGACAATGTAATCTTTGCCTTCTGACCTCACCAGCCCTTTTTCTTTAGCTATAGCCATAGTGCCATTTTCTATCAAATCATGATAAGCCACAATCTCAGCTCTAATAAAACCACGTTCAAAGTCAGAATGAATCTTACCGGCTGCTTGTGGCGCTTTGGAGCCATTTTTGATGGTCCATGCTCTAACTTCCTGAGGACCGGCGGTTAGAAATGATATGAGATCCAAAAGGTGATAAGACGCCCTGATAAGTTTATCAAGACCAGATTCGTCAATGCCCAGATCCTGAAAGAAAGCCGCCTTCTCATCATCTTCAAGCTCGGCTATCTCAGATTCGAGTTTGGCACAAATCACAACCAAATCAGAACCTTCGGACTCAGCAAACTTTCGAACTTCAGAAACAAAAGCATTTTCAGCACCACCAGCAACGGCATCGTCTTCTGATACATTGGCGGCATATATGATGGGTTTGCCAGAAAGTAAATCCAAGGAACGCATAAATTCGGCTTCGTCCTGCGTAAGCGACATGGTTCTGGCAGATAAACCCTGATCCAGGGTCTCTTTGATTTTAACCAGGACGTCGTACTCAAACTGGAGCTGTTTATCAGTTTTCAGCGCCTTTAGAGTCTTTTGAAGTCGTCTATCCACAATATCCATATCCGCTAAAATCAATTCGAGGTTGATGGTTTCTATATCACTGAGAGGACCAATTCTCCCGTCCACATGGACCACATTATCATCTTCGAAGCATCTCACTACATGGATAATCGCCGAAACCTCGCGAATGTGGGAAAGAAACTTATTGCCAAGGCCTTCTCCTTTGGAGGCTCCTTTTACAAGCCCGGCAATATCATAAAATTCGATGGCTGTGTATACGGTCTTCTTGGAATCATAAAGTTCGTGCAGAACTTTTAATCTTTCGTCAGGGACAGACACCACGCCGACATTGGGTTCAATGGTGCAAAAGGGGTAATTTGCAGCCTCTGCGCCTGCTTTTGTGATTGCATTAAAAAGTGTGCTTTTCCCTACATTGGGAAGCCCCACTATACCAAGTTTCATAGATACCTCCGAGTAATAAACATATTATTTTTAGATTTAGCCTTGTGGTTTCTGACAATATAGGCAATTGTAAAAGTCACGAAAATGATGAGACTAACCACTTGGGCAATTCTATATTCCCCAATCATTAGGCTATCAATCCTGAGCCACTCCACGAAAAACCTTTCAAAGGAGTACAAAATGCCGTATAAGAGGAAAACCTGTCCTTCAAAAGTCCTTCGACTGTCAATAAAGCTCAGGAAAAGAAACAGCAACAGGCACCAAATGGATTCATAAAGGAAGGTTGGGTGAACCATGACGCCGTTGACATTTATAGCCCAAGGAAGGTCCGTCGGTATGCCGTAAGCCTCTTGATTGAAGTAGTTGCCCCAACGACCGATGGACTGGGCCAAGGCTACTGCTGGCATAGCTAAATCTAAAAGGTTTAAAGACCGTATCCTCCAGATATAACAAAGCAGAACAGAAACAAGAACGCCGACTATAATTCCACCATGAAAGGCGAGACCGCCCGCTCTGATGTCGATGATTTTCATAAAGTCGCCCTGGTAAAAACTCCAGTTAGAAAAGACGTAATATAGCCTCGCGCCAATGATGCCAAGAGGAATCACAATCAGAACCAGGTCAATCATCTTTTCTGGATTAAGATCATGTCTTGGAGCCCTTTTGTATATTATCAGGATGGCAAGCAGCATGCCCACTGCAATGAGAATGCCGTACCAACGAATATCAAATCCAAGGATATTTAATGCGACAGGATTAGGTGTCATAATCTTACCTCCAAAATTTACTTTTTACAGCTTTTTAATTATACTATACTATAATCAAAATGCACAGTACACATTTTGGCGTTCTAAATGGTATAATATTAGTAAAGAAACGATTGCTTCTGAAAGGAGATTATTATGAAAAAAATGATATTGATCATAGTCAGCTTATTGCTGATAACCACCCCGTTGTTTGGTTGCAATACCAAGCAGGAGACACCGCCTCCAGATAATGTACCACCAGATGTCGTACCTGTTGAAGACAGGGGATCACCCATAATATATAGCAAGATTGGTAATATATTTGCGATAGCCAATGAATCTGGAGATCGTCTGATAACTTTTACACCGATTGAGAATACTACATCAATTAAAGGCATCGATGTCGCCATTGGAGCGGATAACCAGTATTTAAGTCTGGAATTCGTTAAGAAGCAGGGAAAAAGTGAGTTGGATACTGGCAGAGTTATTGCCGCGAATTTTGATAACATGGAAGGATATGTTTATAATGTCCTTGAAAAACCTGCGGTTCCTAATCAAACCTACTTCCTGAGCAACAAAGAAGTGATTTCAGAAAAAAGCCTCTTGAGTTCCGCCATGACAACACCTATAGCATTCAGTGCCAATGAGCTCAAGTCGATTAGCGATGCCAAAGGCAGACCAGCACAAGCAGGCTGGATCATGGCAGACTATGGCGAGGGGATTCAGTTTCAAATTGCAGTTTTTGAACCACAAGGCCAAAATTATTTAATGAGTATGATTCTAAAAACCAAAGAAGGAAAGCTAAAGTTTATGGATTATCCCGCGGTTAGCGATGGATCGAGTGTCTGGCGCGTTGATGATGGGGGAACTATTGACCCTTCTTTATTTTCAATCCGCTTTGCTGCAAAGACCGATCAAGGTTTTCTGACCATAGTCAGCTGGACTGGCGCTGAGGGAGAGAACACGCTGTTTCTTCTGGAAAAGTCCGATGGACTACAAGAGCAGCCGTCAACGGCCTACCGTTACTGGTCCCCAGCTTAGGTTATGGCATGAAGTATGGTACAGTAGTTGAGGGAGAATTTAAATTCAGGCCGAATAGGTTTGTTGCCCATGTCACAATTGAAGGCAAAGAGGAAATCGTTCATGTTAAAAACACCAGCAGATGCAGGGAACTTCTGATTGAGGGCGTTACGCTTGAGAACCAGGGCATATTGAGATTTCCGGATGCGCCTACTGAGCGGGGGCTTAAACATATTCATGAACTGATTAAAGCTAAGCGGGAAGGCTATCTGGCTTATATTCTGTTCCTGATTCAGATGAAGGGCGCTCTATATTTTGAGCCAAATGATATCATGCATCCCGCCTTTGGGGCCGCTCTTAGGATGGCACAAGAAAGGGGCGTCCACATTCTGGCTTATGATTCTTTTGTTTCTGAAGATGAAATCACTTTTGGGAAACAGGTAGAAGTTCGATTGTGAACTGGAGCCCGAGCGTATAATGAGAGATTTTATATAAACTGAGCCCGAGTATAAAAAGAAATCAGTGCCGTCAAATCAATGCTTTGGCGGTATTTCAATGTAAGAACTTAATAATTGATCGGTTTTAGAAAAAAACATCTCGTAATTAGAAGATTATATTTTGTAATTAAAGATTATTTCTTCTAGTTCAAACATTATTTTTTCTAATTTGAAGATTTTTTACTTGTATAGTCGTTTAAGACTATACAGGGGGGATAGATTAATAGAGTTAAAGGGAAATGAGGTGAGGATAATCCTAAAAAATAAAGCGGAAATACTGGCAAACAGCATGAAGGATTATTCTGGATTAATCCTTACCATCTGCTACACGATGACCCGGGATTATTTTGAAGCAGAAGATCTTGCTCAGGAGACTTTTATAAGCGCTTATAAAAATCTAGACAAGTTTGATGGCCGAAGTATGAAGGCTTGGCTGACAGCAATTGCTGCCAATAAATGCAAGGACTATTTAAAGAATTCAGCCCGTAGGACAGTGCCTGTCGAAGAGGACGCTTTTTATAACGTGTCGGATAGGGCAGATTTACCAGATGAGGTTCTATTGAAGGATGAGGCAATCGGTAGGATGAAAGACCTCTGTCAAAAGCTCAAGGAACCTTATCGGACAGTCGCCATCCAACACTTTTATGAAAACCGGAGCATCGAGGAAATCTCCATGGTAAGTCATGCGAATCAAAAAACTCTGCAGACACAAATCTATCGCGCAAAAGCAATGCTTAGAGACTTATGGAAGGGGGAGAACCAGTGAATAAAAGTCATTATAACGACAATGAACATCTGACGAATGAAGATATGCGGTTATTGAAACAAAATGCTTTATCTATCGAAGACAGCATAAAAGCGCTGACACATGTGTCAATGTGCGACATCTGCGCAGCAGCTTTTTCAGAGTGTTTTGACGAACAGGAACTTCTTACTGCTTCTCCAGACTTTTCAAGCGTTGCGCAAAGGAAAGCTTTAGACATCCAAGAGGAACCGATTAATCAGAAAAAAAGCGAGAAAAAAAAGAAAGAGTTTTACTTTTATGTCGCCAGAGTCTCCTTAGCCATGTGTCTGACGATCATGATTCTTTTCTCTGGCACTTTTAACGAGGTCGCTAAGACCTTTGACGCAGATCTGATGAACAAAATAGACTTTTCAGGAATTAATACCGTAAGTGAAAATATCAGAACCCTTTCTGATAAAATAGTACAACAGGAGGTTGTTAATAATGATCAAAAAAAGAAGTAAGTTCTGGACAGTTGCGTTTTCAATGCTTCCCGGTGCAGGACACATGTTTAATGGATTTATGAAACTGGGCGTTTCTCTTATGGCCTTATTTTTTGCCATAGCATTCTTATCCGCCACATTAGGACTCGGGCCTATTATGCTCCTTGCTCCAGTCATCTGGTTTTATGCCTTCTTTGATTGCCTGAATAAAAGGTTCCTAGATGATGATGATTTCTACGCGCAAAAGGATTATTACCTATTTGATTCAACTCAGAATGGGCAATTCGGACTGGAGATTATCAAGAAGCGCAAGCCCATTATAGGCTTCGCACTCATTGGATATGGCATTTATATACTTTGGGAAAGCATGCTGCGACATGTACTTAATGTATTGAATATTTCTGAGCCAATTAGACAGGCGATATATAATCTATCTGACATGGTCCCACAAGTAGCAGTCAGCCTTTTGGTCATATGGGCGGGAATTGCTCTAATTAGGGGTAAAAAAAGTGAATTAAATAATGAAATGAAAAGTGAAAGTGAAATGAAAAGTGAAAATGAAATGAAATGTGAAGATGAAATGAAAAGTGAAAAGGAGGCAGAAAACAATGAGCAGTAATCGACGTGTAGGCACCCTAACCTTAGGATGTGTGCTTATTTTGAGTGGAGGCGGGTTTTTGCTTCACCTATTTGTGCCGACGCTTTCATACTTGGCCCTATTGAACTTTTGGCCGGTCATATTGATTATACTGGGCATAGAGACTTTAGTCTCCTACGCCGTTAACAAAGAAGAAAAAATACGCTATGACGGTTGGTCGGTAGTCATTGTTATTGCGATGTCTTTTTTCTCGGTTTGCATGGGGAGCATGCAATTCCTCATTGAGCAATACCCTCAGATACTGACGCGCTTCTAATCTCCAATTAATAAAATTTTGTCTTGGCTTATTTAGATAAGAAGTCACAATATTGACACCATATATTGTGATTTTTTTATTTTTTGACTGAGCAAAACCAAAAAAATGGTAAAACAAGACCATTTTGGACCTCTGTTTTGTGCCGATGTGGTTGTAATGTGGAGAGAAGTGGAGTATAGTGGGGATAAATTAAACAATAAGGTGGATAAGTGTCATGTTAATAGGCGAATATCAACATTCCATAGATGCGAAGAGCAGAATAATTGTGCCTTCAAAATTTAGGGATGAACTTGGCAACAAATTCATCCTGACAAAGGGACTTGATAATTGTCTTTTCATTTTCTCCCTCGAAGAATGGGCGAAATTTGAAGAAAAACTTAAAAACCTTCCAGTTGCCAGCAAAGAGGCTAGAGCTTTTGTCAGATACTTTTTTTCTGGCGCTGTGGAATGTGAAATCGACCGGCAGGGGAGACTGATCATACCTCAAAACCTCAGAGAACATGCAAAAATTGAAAAAGATCTCGTCGCTATTGGGGTATTGTCAAGAGTCGAAATTTGGAGCAAACGCGAATGGGAAAATTATAGTACGAATGCAGATTTGGGATATGATGGCATAGCTGAAAAAATGGCGGAATTGGGAATATAGGAGCAAAACAATGGAATTCAAGCATACATCGGTACTATTCAGTGAAGCGATGAATTATTTGTCGATAAAACCTGATGGCGTGTATGTTGATGGCACTCTTGGCGGAGGTGGCCATGGCGCAGGAATTTGTAGCAAGCTCGGCGACCAAGGAACCTTTATCGGTATCGACCGGGACCAGGATGCCTTATCTGCAGCATCAAAAAACCTTGAAGGCTATACGTGTAAAAAAATATTCATACAAGACAATTATGCCAATGTTAAAGAAATTTTAATAAAACTGAACATAGATCAAATAAACGGTGCGTTGCTTGACCTTGGTGTATCTTCATTTCAGCTGGACAACGAGGAGAGAGGATTCTCCTATATGAAGTCTGCTCCACTGGATATGCGTATGAACGCGGAAGATTCCTTAACCGCTAGCGAGGTCGTGAATACCTACGAACAAGCTGAGCTTACGGATATCATAAGAAAATATGGAGAAGAAAAATGGGCTGCCCGTATCAGTGCCTTTATAGTTGAGGCGCGTAAAACAGCCCCCATTATGACAACGGAAGAGCTGGTGACGATCATTAAAGCCGCTATACCTGCATCGGCTAGAAGAGATGGCCCCCATCCAGCCAAGAGGACTTTTCAGGCAATAAGGATTGAAGTCAATGATGAACTGGGACAGCTTGAAATAGCTGTCAGCGAGTTTCTGGATGTTCTGGCTTCCTGCGGAAGATTATGCGTAATCACCTTTCATTCCCTTGAAGATCGAATCGTGAAAGATATTGTCAATGATCGCATAAATCCTTGTACATGTCCAAAAAACTTTCCCGTTTGTGTCTGCGGCAAAAAGTCTGATGTGAGAAAAATTACTGGAAAGCCAATCATACCATCAGAACAGGAAATCATGCTTAATCCCAGATCAAGAAGTGCAAAACTGCGTGTCGTAGAAAAAATAAGTGAGGAAAATTAAATGCTAACAGCAGAGAAATGGTATCAGCACCAAGAAAATTACGTCAAATATGGCATTGATATGAGTCCGCCCATGAGCCGTAGGGCTTCTTTGGCCAAGACTTCTCAGGCCAATTTTGGCATAAAGGATAAAGTCAAAATGCTGCTTCTATTTGTGATGATCGGAGCCTTATGTATTGCTGGGGTCATTTGTACGGCTTATGCATCTCAAATAAAGCATAATATTAATACGCTGTCTAGAGAAAATCAAGTCATCCAGGGTGAAATTCAAAATTTAGATGTTAATATAGAGGCGGCAAATAATATCAAAATAATTGAAGAAAAAGCAATTTCTGAACTGGGCATGGTCTATCCAAAGTATGAGCAGATGGTATTTATTGCAGCTAAATCAGAAAAATTTAATGATTTTGCAATGGCGCTGAGGGAACAGGCCTATAACTGAAAAAATATACTGCTGGCAAATACCAGCATAATAAAGTAGAATAGAAGCTGTCCTAAAAGGAGAACTCATGGTAGCTGCAACGCGTAAAAATAAAAGAAGAATCATCCTTATTTTCACGGTTTTCTGTTTTGTTATCATTGGACTGACTTTTAGGATCGGATGGATCCAAGTTGTCGCCAGCGATAAATACGAAAAGCTGGCCGTTGAACAACAGACCAAGGATATGCCTATCCCTGCAAAGCGCGGAATCATCTATGACAGGAATGGCAAAGAGCTTGCAATCAGTGCAGTGACCAATACAATCTGGGTTAGGCCAGCGGATGTCGAGAATAGCAAAAAAATGACCGTTGATGAGACGGCTAAAAGCCTATCGGAAATTCTGGGCAAGGATATCGCTGAGATTCTTCCGATTCTAAAGGAAGAGAAGAAGCCGCTTCTGAAGGTCGCAAAGTATATTCCAAAAGAGAAGGCGGATTTGCTGAGAAAGGCGAAGCTGCCTGGTATTTCTATTGTTGAGGACGTTAAGAGGTACTATCCCCTGGGCAGTTTTGCTGCCCATCTCCTTGGAAGTACGACGGATGACAACCGTGGATTATCAGGGATTGAGCTCCGGTATGACCGCTATTTGCGCGGCGTGCCAGGAAGATCAATTTTAAACACGGATGTATCAGGGCAAAACCTTTCCTATGGCACTGAAAAATTGTTTAAGGCTGAGAATGGCTATAACGTTGTTTTGACCATTGATGAAGTGATACAGCACTACGTTGAAAAAGCCGTTTTCGAAGCTCAAATTTCGACCCAGGCCAAAAAGGTCATGTGCATTGTGATGAATCCGAAAACCGGGGAAGTTCTTGCCATGTCCAATTATCCGGATTTCAACCCCAACGACCCAAGAACGCCCCTTGATCCATGGGCCGCTGAACAGCTCAAGGCAATGAACGACCAGCAGAAGCAGGATTACTGGAATGCCATGTGGAGAAATCCGCTGATCAGCGATACTTATGAGCCAGGTTCAACGCTAAAGCTGATTACCACGGCAATGTCACTTGAAGAAGGCATTACCAACCCAAATGAGCCATTTTATGATAATGGTTATATTATGGTTGGTAATCAAAGAATCAGATGTGACCTATATCCCTTATCTCATAAAGATGAGACATTGACGGAGGCAGTAGCAAACTCCTGTAACCCGATTTTCGTCACCCTTGCTCTCCGTATGGGGATCGACAAATTCTATCATTATCTTAATGCCTTTGGCTTTACGGAGAAAACCGGAATTGACTATCCTGGAGAGGGAGAAGCCCAAGTTCAAAACATCGATACAGCAGGAAGCGTTGGTCTTGCCACCATGGCATTCGGACAGGGAATTTCTGTAACGCCTATTCAGATTTTAACGGCAATCTCAGTTTTCGGCAATGATGGAAAACTTATGGAACCTAGGCTGGTTAAAGAACTTCGGGATGAAAATGGAAAGACTGTCCAAAAATTCGAACCCAAAATCATCAGGCAGGTCATTTCAAAAGAAACTGCTGATGAAATGAAAGTGATTATGGAGACCGTTGTTAATGAAGGTACAGGAACAAATGCTAAAATCCCTGGATACCGGATTGGCGGAAAAACCGGAACTGCGGATAAAATAGAAAACGGTGTATATGGGGATCAAGTTTATGCTTCTTTTGTTGCGCTAGCACCTATCGATGATCCACAATTAGCGATACTATTAATCGTTGATGAGCCACAAGGGGCCCATTTTGGAAGTCAGACAGCGGCGCCTGCGGTTAAGAGCATATTGGAACAAACTTTAAGATATCTAAAAATTCAACCATCCTATACACCAGATGAGCTCAGCATAATACAAGAAAACGCTGCTATTGTACCCGATATCATCGGGAAAAATTATGCGGAAGCTGTTAGCATCTTAGCTGAGAGTGGCCTTACTTTCAATTTATGGCCGGCAGGTGAATCAGGAGATTTTGTAGCTGTAGACCAATATCCAAAAGCTGGAGCTACCCTTCAAAAGGGTGAAAGCGTTTGTATCTATAAGGAATAGGGAGACAAAACATGAAATTAAAGAAGCTGTTAGATGAAACACATATAGAGTGCCCAACTGGGCTTGAGGAAATGGAGATCACTGGAATAGCTTATGACTCTCGTCAAGTGAAGAAAGGTCATGTGTTTATCTGCATAAAGGGTTATGACACGGATGGTCACAAATATGCCAATGATGCTGTTCTAAAAGGAGCAGCAATCCTTATTTCTGAGCAGGAATTAGGCGTTATGAAGGTTCCGGTACTTATGACCAAAGATACAAGAAGAGTTTTATCCAAGGTTTCTGCCAATTTTTACGACCACCCGACTGAGGATATTCGTATTTTCGGTATTACTGGAACAAATGGGAAAACGACAATTACCTATATGATTAAAAACATCCTGGACGTAGCAACTGAAAGCTGCGGCATTCTAGGGACAATTGCTTATAAATTTGGGGATAAGGTCTATGAATCTATCAATACAACGCCTGAGTCCCTTGAACTTCAGCGCTTATTCTCAGAAATGCGGCAGGAGGGGATCAAAAATTGTGTGATGGAGGTATCCTCTCACTCACTTGCCCTATCGAGAACGGCAGATATCTGCTTTGACTATAGCGCTTTTACAAATTTGACCCCGGATCATATGGATTTTCATGAAAATTTGGATGATTATTTTGCAAGCAAGAAAAAACTCTTCTATCAGACGAGCAAGGCCAGCACCATCAATATTGACGATACATACGGAAAAAAACTCTTCGAAGAATTGAAGGACAACAAAGTCACAGCGTTTTCTCACTCTTTGAAAAATAACGAGGCTGATTTTTATGGAGAAGTATTATCATCTACAGAAAAGGGTTCAGAGATAGCGCTTTTCAGAAGTGGGAAACCCATGGGCAGCATTTCAATTAGGACGCCGGGAACCTTTTCTATTTACAATGCTTTGACAACGGCCTCAATCTGCATAATGGCTGGAATTGATTTTTCTCTGGTCAAAAAAGGTCTGGAATCGCTTTCGGGTGTACCCGGAAGATTTGAATTGGTTGAAAACACTAAAAATATGACAGTGATCGTGGATTATGCTCATACGCCAGATGCCCTTGAAAAAGTTCTCAAAACAGCTTTAGGGTTCAAGCGTGGCAGACTGATTTGTGTCTTTGGCTGTGGTGGAGACAGAGATACAAAAAAAAGACCTATGATGGGAAAGGCAGCCGGGGAACTGGCAGATTATTGTATCATTACTAGCGATAATCCAAGGACAGAGGATCAAGCAACGATCACGTCTGACATTGAGGCCGGAATCTATGATACGGGATGCATATACGAGATTATTGAAAACAGATATGAGGCAATCAAAAAGGCCATTTCCCTTTATAGGAAAGGGGACATTTTGGTCATAGCTGGAAAAGGTCACGAGGATTATCAGATCATAGGAACTGTTAAAAGTCATTTTGACGATCGAGAAGTCGTTAGGGAAATTATTGATGCAAAATAATGCGCAAGCTTGTTTTTAAACAAGCCTTGTTCATGAGATAACTTATTTATTATCCAAGTCTTGTTAAGGAAGTGAAACTATGAAAGACATCTTAATTTCGGAAATTATTAAGGCAACCGGTGGCAGCCTGCTCAGTGGTGCAGAAAGTCAAATCATAACCGGCGTGACTACGGATTCCAGAAAGGCAGGACCTGGAGACCTTTTTGTTGCTTTAATAGGAGAAAACAATGACGGCCACGATTATATTGATATTGCCATTGATCAAGGAGCCAGTGCGGTTCTTATTTCTCGGCCAATAGAAAAACTGGTGGCACCAAAGAGTCAGCTCAGCGTAGCATCCATTTATGTCCCGGATACACTAAAAGGACTTCAGGATTTTGCCGCTTACTATATTTCGCTGTTCAATCTCAAGAAAATAGCAGTGACGGGAAGCACAGGGAAAACCACAACAAAAGATATGCTTCATGCTATTTTCTCCGAAAAATTTAAAACGCTCAAAACCATGGGGAATTTTAACAATCATATCGGTCTTCCTCTGACAATTTTTAATATTGAAGCCGATCATGAAGCGGGCATATTTGAATTGGGCATGAGAGGGCTGGGAGAAATTGACCTTCTGGCCAATATCTTAAGGCCGGATGTTGGCGTTATTACAAATATAGGACTTTCTCACGTCGAAACCCTAGGCTCTCGGGAAAATATCCTAAAA
This sequence comes from Bacillota bacterium, assembly GCA_025361765.1. Lineage (GTDB taxonomy): Bacteria > Bacillota > Clostridia > Peptostreptococcales > Anaerovoracaceae > JBBRXH01. The sequence continues at coordinate 50,605 of JANYJS010000027.1, read as the reverse complement.
GCCAAGATGGAAATCGCCAATTATTTTTCGGAACACGGACTTCTTGTAGTCAATGGAGATGATGAGTTTTTAAGAGACCTGGCACACAATGAGCTTGATTATAACGTCATTACTGTTGGTCGTACTTCAGGCTGCGATGCCAAAATTGGCACCATAAAGGATTTTGGAGAAGACGGCATTAGGTTTGATCTTGAAGTGCAGGATAAAATCGAAAGCATCGGAATAAAGACTCCAGGCAAACATAACGCCTATAACGCCTCCCTCGCCATTGCAACGGGGCTTGTTTACGATATAGATATGAAAACCTCTGAGAAGGGGCTTTCCGCCATGGCGCAAGTGGACAAAAGACTTCGCGTCCAAACAGCCAATGGGCTGAAGATCATAGATGATACTTACAATGCCAGCCCCGACTCTATGATGGCGGCACTGGACGTGCTGAGTAGCATTAATGGGGGAAGAAGGATTGCCATTTTGTCTGATATGCTTGAACTTGGCGATTTCACGGAAAATTTTCACCTGGAGGTGGGGAATTATGCTGCTGCTAAAAAGATCGATGTTTTAATTGCTGTCGGAGATAAAGCCAGAAGTATTTTTCTAGGAGCAATTGAAACCATGTCGCCGGATCAGGCCAAATACTTTGAAACAAAAGAAGCTTTACTTGAAGTGCTAGATACCATGGTTCATCCTGGAGATGTGATTTTGGTAAAGGGCTCGAGAGGCATGGTTATGGATCAAGTTGTGAATAGACTCTTAAAAGTCTAACCGTTATTATTAAAAGGAGTTTTTCATGCAGGAATATATGACTTTAGCATTGGCCATACTGATAGCCTTTGCACTGACCATTGCAATTTGCCCGATTTTTATTCCTCTTTTAAAGAAGATAAAAGCGGGACAAAGCATTAGGGAAGATGGGCCAAAATCTCATCTGGTAAAATCCGGAACACCCACAATGGGCGGCATTGTGATCATTTTCGCAGTTATTTTGGCCAGCTTGTCAGCTGGAGCCCCTAAGAGAGAAATGCTCATCATACTTGTGGCGTTCATGGCTTTTGGCGCTCTTGGATTTACAGATGATTTCGTCAAGGTTGCTCTTAAACGCAATTTGGGACTTAGGGCCTATCAGAAACTGACCATGCAGGTCTTGATCGCCGTTGGCATCGCATTGTATGCGGATGTTACTGAAGTTGGTACCTCTATATGGGTCCCTTTTATCAATACTTATTGGAACCTCGGCAACTTTTATATCCCATTTGTCGCATTTGTCATTGTAGCGTTAGCAAACAGCGTCAATCTGACCGATGGACTCGATGGTCTGGCGGCTGGGGTTACCGCCATTGTGGCCCTATTTATGGCTTTGGCTGGTACCTTAATGGGTGAAATCATCAGCCCGGTGTTTTGCGCGGCTATAGCCGGTGCATGCATGGGATTTCTATTATTCAACAGACATCCGGCCAGGGTATTCATGGGGGATACAGGTTCCCTTGCACTTGGAGGCGGCATTGCTGTTGCTTCTGTTTTGATGAACATTGAATTGATCATACCCCTAGTTGGCGGCATCTTTGTTGCCGAAGCTTTGTCTGTTGTCATTCAGGTCATCAGCTTTAAGACTCGGGGGAAAAGAGTTTTTAAAATGGCGCCTTTACATCATCACTTCGAACTTTCCGGGTGGAAAGAAACAAAGATTGTTCTGGTATTTTGGGGAATAACTGGGCTTTTGTGCACCACGAGTTACTTTATAATACTGGCGGGAAGATATCCGATGATGCTGTAAGAAGCACCTTTCTGAAAAAATAAAATGTCTAAATAATGAACAAAATAGTCAAATTGAATGGGAGAGTCAAAATAGATGCAGATGAAAGACAAAAATATACTGGTAGTAGGTATGGGAAAATCAGGCGTAGCAGCTACGGAGGCACTGATTACTCTTGGCGCTCGTGTCAGCGTCTATGACAAGAAACGTGCTGATCAGATAGATCCGAGTCTTTTTGACTACCTCAGCAATAATAATATCGTGGGCTTTTTCGATCAAGAACCCAACAAAATCAGCGACCTGGCGCTCATTATCGTTAGTCCGGGCGTGCCAATCGATCTACCTATTATTGAGAAGGCAAGGGCTTTGGGTATTGAGATCATAGGTGAATTGGAACTTGCCTATCGAATTGGCAAGGGACGCTATATCGCCATTACTGGAACCAATGGAAAAACAACAACCACCGTACTGACAGGAGAAATTTTTAAAGACGCTGGAAGAAAGACAGAGGTCGTTGGGAATGTTGGCGTTGCAGTAGCAAAGAAAGCTTTGGAAGCTACGGAGGACACCTGGTTTATTACTGAAACCAGCAGCTTTCAGCTGGAAACAACCCTAAATTTCAAACCGGTGATTTCGGCACTGCTCAATATCACGCCGGATCATATGGACAGACATAAAACTTTGGGAAATTACGCTGCAGCAAAAGGCAAAATATATGCAAATCAGACAAAGCAAGATTATTTTGTCGTGAATCTTGATGATATGGAAGCCGTTAAACTTATAGCTGACTGCAAGGCGACGGTGGTACCATTCAGCAGGAAAACGTCTTTGGAATTTGGCTGTTATGTGAAGAATAATCAACTGGTTATAAAGGATCAGCTTGGGCACATATCAATAATATGCGCTGTGGATGAACTTAAGATTCCTGGTGCCCACAACCTGGAAAATGCTTTGGCGGCAGCGGCTATCGCATTTTTTGCTGGAATAGACCCCGCTATTATTGGCAAAACACTTAAAGCATTCGAAGGCGTTTCTCATCGATTGGAATTTGTCGAAGAAATTTCCGGGGTGCGGTATGTCAATGACTCAAAAGGTACCAATCCTGATGCCTCCATTAAAGCCATAGAGGCATATGATGGAAATATTATTCTTATTGCTGGGGGCTATGACAAAGGGAGCACCTTTGAAGAATTCATTTCAAGCTTTAATGGAAAAGTTAAAAATTTGATACTCTTAGGCAAAACTGCTGAACTCATAAAAATAACGGCAGAGTCCCTTGGCTATAACGGCACTATAATGGCTGCGGATATGAAGGACAGCGTCAAGAAGGCTTCTGATCTGGCAAAGCCCGGAGACATTGTTCTCCTGTCGCCGGCCTGCGCAAGCTGGGACATGTATACCTGTTTTGAGGAGAGAGGCGAGGATTTCAAAAACAACGTCAGAGCTTTGAGGAAATAGCATGAAAACAAAAAAAACAGCGATTGCAAAATTTCTGGACAGAAATTCTTATGATTTCATCCTGTTCATTACCGTTATGGGGCTCGTCATCTTTGGGGTCATTATGGTTTTCAGTTCTAGTTATTATGATGCGCTGGACAAGCAAGGTGACGCTTTTTATTATTTAAAAAAAGATATCCTTTGGGCGGCTGTAGGATTTATATTTTTGATGATTGCCAGCATATTTCCTTATCGTGCTTACCGAAAGAGGAGCCTTGTCATACTTGGAATAAGCTTTGTGCTATTGGTCATGATTTTTACGCCGCTCGGACTTGAACTCAATTATGCTGTCAGATGGATTAAACTTGGCCCAATTACGCTTATGCCGGGAGAAATCGCCAAACTTGCTGTGATTATTTTCGTTTCTTCATTTTTAAGCAAGGACCCGAGAAGGATCAAGTCTTTTAAAAATGGCATAGCACCAATGATGGGACTACTAATCGTTTTCGCGGGACTTATTGCCCTTCAACCAAATCTAAGCACGGCAATAACCGTAGCTGTCATAATAGTTGGCATCATGTTTGTGGCAGGGCTTAATTTTGTCTATATTGCTGGACTCATAGCTAGTGGCGGAATTGGATTATTTCTTTTATTGACAAGCAACTCAGACGGATACTGGCTTAAGAGAATCACCACCTTTTTAGACCCTTTTGCAGATCCTAAAGGTGATGGCTGGCAGGTCATACAATCATTACTGGCGCTGGGATCTGGGGGACTATTCGGGGTTGGACTAGGCAAAAGCATTCAAAAGACGTTGTATTTACCTGAGCCTCAAAATGATTTTATATTTGCCATCGTAGGAGAAGAACTTGGATTTATCGGGTGTATACTACTGATTCTGGCATTTATAGTATTGATTTGGCGAGGCACCCATATTGCCCTTACGGCTCCGGACTTATTTGGCACCTTATTGGCGTCGGGAATCACCATCATGGTTGCTGTGCAGGTGGTTTTAAATATTGCCGTTGTGACCTCGTCCATGCCACCGACAGGAGTTAGCCTGCCATTTATAAGTTGGGGTGGAAACTCTCTGGTGCTGTTTATGTTAGCTATGGGCATACTGCTCAATATATCAAAGAAGGTGAAACAATGAGAGTAATTATGACTGGAGGCGGTACGGGCGGACATATTTATCCGGCCATTGCCATAGCGGACAAGATCAGGAGAAAAAATCCGGACGCAGAAATTCTTTTTGTGGGAACCCAAAGAGGCATGGAAAAAGATTTGGTGCCAAAGCATGGTTATGCCATCGAATTTATAGAGGTGACGGGGTTTAATAGAAAAAACTTACTAAAAAACATGAAGACCTTACAAACTTTATTTAAAGGAATTCGCCAGTCCAAGGAGATACTGGATCGATTTAAGCCAGATATCGTTATTGGTACAGGTGGCTATGTTTGCGGCCCACTGGTGCGGGCAGCTCATAAAAAAGGCATAAGGACCTATATTCATGAACAGAATGCGTTTCCGGGATTGACAAACAAAATGCTGGAAAAGCACGCAGACAAAGTTTTCATCAGTTTTGAAGAATCAAGAAAGTATTTCAAGGATCAGTCTAAGCTGATTCTTTCTGGAAATCCCGTCAGAAAAGAATTTCTGGTCTGCAGCATAAAGAATAATCGCGAGAAGCTTGGGCTTGGGGCAACGGATTTTATGGTACTTTGTATAGGCGGCAGCCAGGGTTCCTCTACGCTAAACAAAGCCATAGTTTCAGCGATTGCAAGGATTTCACAGGATCCTCAGGTTAAGCTCTATTTTGTGACAGGGAAAGCCCACTACCAAGGGGTTAAGGATTCTCTTGTCGATCTGCTCATTGAAAACGGCGACCGGATAAAGATTATAGATTATCTTGACGCCATGCCGGAGTATTTATCTTCCGCTGATCTTGTCATCAGCCGGGCTGGAGCTTTAGCAGTGACAGAAATCAATGCTTGCGGCAAAGCGTCTATTTTGATTCCATCTCCTTATGTAGCTGATAATCATCAGTATTTTAATGCCAAAGTGAGTTCTAATGCGGGAGCGGCCATCCTCATTGAAGAAAAAGATCTGACCGGAGAGAAACTTTTTGATATCGTACTACGTCTCAAGAATAATAAGGACTATTTGAACAAAATGAGCCAAAAAAGCGAAGAACTTGGCAGACTGGATTCCGTTGAAATCATCTATGAAAACCTTGATATTTAGGGTCAATGTATGATATATTGTAAGACGTCTCCGGAGTACTCTTCCGGGTATAAGAAAGAAGCTATAACCTATGGAAGAAAACAAGGAAAGAATTAAAAAGAAAAAGAAGAAGCGCAAAAAAAAGAACTATTTGCTTAGACTGTTTTTAGTGATTTGTTTCTGCGTAGCCTCCTACTTTTTCTTAACGTCAAGCCTTTTTGACATTCAGAAAATCACAGTTGAAAATAACGCTTATTATACTTCTGAGCAAATTATCAATATTGCGGGAGCTAAAACTGGAGGCAACATTTTTGCTGAAAGTACAGGCAAAATGAAAAGCAAGCTTCTACTGGACCCCTATATTAAAAACGCGTCTGTTTCGAGAAGCTTACCTTCGGGTATTGAGATAGCAGTTGTAGAGCGAAAGGAAGCGGCTTATATTGCCTATAGATCTGATTTCATTATCATAGATAACGATGGAATTGTTTTAAGGCAAGCTTCTGTTGAACCTAAAATTACTGCGCTTTCTGGTCTTACAATTAAAAAAATTGATCCTGGGAAACCCCTTGAGGCAGAGGAAAACGCCATTTTAACCTCGACGCTGACTATGCTTAAAAAGATGGATGAACAAGAGCTGTTTTTCAAGAAAATCATCATTTCCAATGTAGTCATTAAAGCATATATATACGATAATCTCATTTGCGAAGCTACGCCTGAAAACCTGACAAATAATATGCCTCAACTCAAAGAAGTGATTTATGATTTGTTTAAAAAAGGGATCAAACGCGGAGTCATAAAAATGGGCAGCGACGGTTACTTTGCATTTAGCCCGTTGCCGGAATAGGAGAATACAGAATGAAAAAATATGGTGGCATAATTTTAGTTGGGTTTTTAGCTCTGATTATTGGGCTGGTGATTTCTATTCAGATTTCAACGACTCAGGGAACTGATCCCGGAGGACTCATCCCCCTTGCTAAAGCCCAGGGCTTTGAAGTCGAGCTTAAGAAGGTTCGGGCTGAGAAAGAAGTCATTTTACAGGAGCTCAATACACTTGAAGCAAAAATGGAAGAGATTAAGAAGGCCAGCTCCGAAGGCGACACGGTTGCAGCCGAACTGGTTTCAGAAGTAGATAAATATAAAATGTCCGCTGGCCTTGTAGATGTTAAGGGCCCTGGCGTCACGATTACAATTACTGATCCAGTAGCAGATGATCAGTACGGAGAAGCTTATAGCGTCATCATGTATAATTACGAGCTGCTTCTAAGTTTGGTGAACAAGCTTAAGGAGGCAGGGGCAGAGGCGATTTCTATAAATGGACAGAGAATCATCAGCACCACGGAGATCAGCCTTGCTGGGGACAATGTGAATATTAATGCAGTTCCAACGGCACCGCCCTATGTGATTAAGGGGATTGGAAATGCGGATACAATTGAAGCGACGTTAAATATCAGATTTGGCATTGTAGAGCAGATGAAGAGCAGATACAACCTTGGCGTTGAAATCAAGAAGAGCGAAGAGGTTTTAATCTCAAGATACAGCAGCGTTCTGGTATTCAGATATGCTAAGCCAGAAAAAGTGCAATAGGTAGACGCTATGATAAAACCAAAAATTCTATTCATATTTATAATTTGCTTTATTGTGGGATTCACTTTGTCAGTTCAGGCGAAGATGATTAATGGACAGCATTTGTTTGTTTCCGCTAAGGCGATCACTGATCTAAAGACCAGCATTGATAGCGAGCTTAAGGATACAGAAAAGGTACAAAAGCTTGTCGATGAAGCTAAGATTGCTTTAAAGGACTATAAAACCACCAAACCGGAGGATGCCGCAGCCTTTATTTCAAAGCTCTCTAAGGAGCGGGACCTCTATAAAATGATCAGCGGTGGGTTTGACCTTAGAGGCCCAGGCGTTATCGTTATCATAGACGACGGGACGAGAGATCTATTTGAAGGGGAAGACCCTAATAATGTCCTGGTACATGATGCGGATCTTCTGATCATTATCAATGAGCTTAAGTCTGCGGGCGCAGAGGCTATTGCCATAAACGGGCAGCGCATCGTCGATGCCAGTGAAATCGCCTGTTCAGGCTATACGGTGAGAATCAACGGGCAATTTTTTGCAAGACCATTCAAAATTGAGGCCATCGGCGATTCCGCTAGGATGCTGGCAATCCTGGTTGCCCCTGAAAGCTATGGAGCGCTGCTTAAGGATTATGGGCTGACCTTTAATGCAGTCATCTCAGATGATGTATCGATCTCAAAATACACTGAAAACACCACTTATAAGTATATGAAAAAATCTTAGTAGGGAGGAAATAAATTTGATTATTGCAACGATTATTGGCCTAGCGGCCGGGATTTCTTTAGGGTTCATTCTTAACGTCTCTTATCCTTCGGAGTATTCATTTTATATTACTATGGCCCTTCTGGCTGCTTTAGACTCCATTATTGGGGCCGGCCGAGCTCAGCTCGAAGGCAAGTACAACATGATCATTTTCACCACTGGATTTTTTCTTAATGCACTTCTGGCAGGCCTATTAGCTTATCTGGGAGACAGACTGGGCGTACCACTTTACTATGCAGCCATATTGGTATTCGGCGGACGTTTATTTCAGAATCTGGGGGTTATAAGAAGAATACTACTAGACAAATACGTCTTAAAAAAATAAGGACATATAAATAAGAAACTCGTGCATGTAGAATGACTGCGTGGTATAATCTAACTAATAGCATGTCACATTTTCAGTTGGAGGGTACTAAATTATGCTGCAATTCGAATTAAATATAGAAAATGCTGCGCAAATAAAAGTGATCGGTGTTGGTGGCGGTGGTTGCAACGCTGTTAATCGCATGATTGAAGCTGATTTAAAAGGTATTGACTTTATTGCAGTAAATACAGATAAGCAGGCTTTGACTTGCTCCCAAGCAGATACGAAGGTTCAAATAGGTTCAAAGCTGACGCGAGGTCTTGGTGCTGGGGCTAACCCGGAAATCGGACAAAAGGCAGCTGAAGAAAACATTGATGATATCATTAAGTTTATTACAGGTTCAGATATGGTTTTTATCACCGTTGGCATGGGCGGAGGCACCGGAACCGGAGCCGCACCAATCATAGCCAAAGCCGCAAAGGATCTTGGGATTCTAACCGTTGGTGTTGTGACAAGACCATTTACCTTTGAAGGAAAAAAACGTAGAGATCATGCTGATTTGGGCATCAAATTTCTAAAAAAATATGTAGACTCCCTGGTGATTGTGCCTAATGACAAACTTCTTCAAGTCTCCGAAAAGAACACATCCATGCTTGAAGCTTTTACAATGGCTGATGATGTATTAAAGCAAGGCGTCCAGGGGATTTCTGATTTGATCGCGGAGGCGGGACTAATCAACCTGGATTTTGCCGATGTCAAAACCATCATGAGCGAAAAAGGCGTTGCTCATATGGGTGTGGGGCGAGGCAGAGGAGAAAACCGCGTATCTCAGGCGGTCAAAGAAGCTATTGAAAGCCCACTGCTTGAGACATCCATTAATGGCGCCAAGGCTATTTTGCTGAACATAACGGGGGGCTATGATCTTGGTATGCTTGAAGTCAATGAAGCCGCGGACATGATCGAAAAAGCTGCGGATAGAGATGCCATTGTCATATTCGGGACATCCATAAAAGAAGACATGCAGGATGAAATCAAGATTACGGTCATTGCTACCGGATTCGAAGATAGAACCTTTGACACTGCTATGCCTTTTGACAGTCGAGACGCTAAAGAATCAGATGAACAGGATAGGGATAAAGAAAAACTCAAAGAGGATACTGGATACGGCGGCTTAGGATCCGGAATAAAGTTTGATATACCCAGCTTCCTTAGGGACCCAAAGGGAAATTTTTAATAAATCAGAACAATGAAGCCGGTATGAAAAACCGGCTTTTTAGTTTGATAGCAGGGCGTATATGATTAATGTGATCACATCTAAGGACAATAAAATAATCAAAGAAATCAAGCAATTGGCCCAAAAAAAGTTCAGAGATGAGTTGGGCAGTTTTTTAATTGAAGGGCAAACGCTTATTTCTGAGGCTTTAGACAACGGGGCTCTGATCAAATTCATTATTTATTGTGAAGCGCTTAGCCCTTTAAGACATGTGACGTCTAACGAAGACGATAAGCAATTGCTTAGCAGATTAGAACCGTTGCTTAATAGATTGGAAAAGTCCGGCGTGCCTATTTTTAGGGTGGATGAGAGATTATTCATCCCGCTTTCAGACACCATAACCCCTCAAGGTATTTTGGGCGTGGTATCGAAAAGAGAGATAACGGCGGAGAACTTTTTCGCCGAAAATAAAGAGGGCAACCTCATAGTGCTCGACCGCCTTCAGGATCCGGGGAATTTGGGATCAATCCTAAGAACGGCTGATGCAGCAGGTTTTCAAGGCGTTGTTTTACTGAAGGGATCTGGAGACATTTATTCTTCAAAGGTCGTTAGAGCAACTGCCGGCTCTATATTTAGGGTTCCGGTGCTTTTTATAGACACAGAAGAAGAAGCAATCGTCTTGTTAAGGGCAAATAAAAAGACCATCTTTTGTACCGGACCAAAAGCGGATCAAGTCTATTTCGATGCCAAACTCGCTAAAAACGCGGCCATAGTCATCGGCAATGAAGCAAACGGCATTAGTGACAGTTTTATGAGAAGCTGTGACAGCCAGATCAGTATTCCCATGTCAGGAACAATAGAGTCTATGAATGCAGCGATTTGTGCGGCCATACTCATGTATGAAGCGGTCAGACAAAACCTGAAACAAAAATAAACTTGGAGGATAGTTATGCAAAATCAGTTGATGGAAATTTTGCAGGAGGCAAAAGAACAGTTGAAAAATGCCGCCTCGATGGATGCGACAGAAGAATTAAGAATCAGATTCCTTGGGAAAAAAGGTAGGCTGACTGAAATTCTGCGTTCCATGGGTTCTTTAAACGAAGAAGACAGAAAAGCCCTGGGAAAACAGGCCAACGATGTCAGAAGTGAAATTGAAAAACTCCTTGAAGAAAAATTTCTGGAAATGAAGCTGGTCCAAAGAGCAGCTAAGTTCAAGGCTGAGAAGATCGATGTCACTGAGCCCGGCACCGTCATCTCTTTAGGAACCAAGCATCCTATAACCATTACCATCGAAGAGATATCAAGAGTTTTTATGAATATGGGCTACCAGATCGCAGAGGGTCCTGAGGTAGAGACTGTTTTCAATAATTTTGATGCGCTGAATGCAGGGCCGAATCATCCAGCAAGGGATTTTTCGGACACCTTTTATATTTCAGAGCAGATATTACTGCGCACCCAAACCTCTCCGGTTCAAATCCGAACGCTTATGCAGCAACAGCCACCGATTAAAGTCATCTCCCCGGGAAGATGTTTCAGATGTGATACGCCTGATGCTACCCATTCACCCATGTTTCATCAAGTTGAAGGCCTTGCTGTCGATGAGGGCATATCTATGGCGGATCTCAAGGGTACCCTTTCAGAATTTGCAAGAGAGATGTTCGGCTCTAAGGTCAGGACTAAATTTAGACCACATCATTTTCCGTTTACCGAACCGAGTGCAGAGGTAGACGTCTCCTGTTTTAAATGTGGAGGCAGCGGATGCAGAGTGTGCAAAGGCAGCGGCTGGATCGAAATTTTAGGCTGCGGCATGGTACATCCCAATGTGCTTAAGATTGGCAACGTGGACACGGAGCGTTTTTCTGGCTTTGCCTTTGGCATGGGCGTTGAAAGAATTGCCATGTTGAAATACGAAATTGATGATATCAGATTGTTTTATGAAAACGACATGCGTTTCATTCAGCAGTTCAAGTAGGGGGGGCAGAGATATGCTAGTACCAATCAGTTGGTTGAATAATTATATAAAAATAGACGAGGACATTGATGCATTCTGCAGCAGAATGATCATGTCCGGGTCAAACATAGAAACTGTGCAAACTTTTGGAGAGGGGATTTCCGGTGTCATCATCGGAAAAATACTCAAGATCGAAAAACACCCTAACGCAGACAAACTGGTTGTGTGCCAGGTGGATGTGGGTACGGAGACAGTTCAGATTGTCACTGGGGCCACCAATGTATTTGAGGGAGCTTACGTTCCTGTGGTCATGGCCGGCGGCGTTTTGCCGGGCGGGATTGCCATCAGAAAAGGCAAGCTGCGGGATGTTGAGTCCGATGGCATGTTGTGTTCCGCCAAAGAATTGGGTATTGATGACAAAGTCATTCCAATAGCTCATAAAGATGGCATATTCATCCTGGATAAAGCCTATACCTTAGGGCAGGATGTCATGACAGCCCTGGACTTTTATGAAAAAACTGTAGAATTTGAAATAACGCCCAATAGACCGGATTGCCTGAGTATGCTTGGCATGGCGAGAGAAGCCGCTGCGGTATTTGGCGGAGAGCTGACTTATCCAGTGACGGCTTGCCTCATAGAAGAAGGCATGGCTTCTGATTACATTTCCGTAGAAATCAAGAAACCAGAACTTTGCAGAAGATATACGGCAAGAGTGGTCAAGGATATCAAAATTGCCCCATCACCCTGGTGGCTACAAAAAAGGCTCATTACAGCAGGTATGCGCCCAATTAACAATATTGTTGATGTGACAAATTACGTCATGTTAGAATACGGTCAGCCCATACATGCTTTTGATCTGCGCATGATTGCTGGCAATAAAATTGTTGTAGATGCGGCGGAGCCTGGACAAAGCTTTACTACGCTAGATGGGACTTCCCGAAAACTGACAGGGGATATGCTTCTGATTAACGATGGCGAAAAGGCAGTCGCCATAGCAGGCATCATGGGGGGCCTTAACTCGGAAATTCTCCAGGATACTACGACCACCTTGATTGAATCGGCTAATTTTAATGGAGATAATATTCGAAGTTCTTCAAAAAAACTGGGTCTAAGGACAGAAGCTTCCGCACGTTTTGAAAAAGGCATCGACGCCAATCTTTGCGCAAAAGCCTGCGATAGGGTCTGCAGTTTGATTGAGGAAATTGGCGCTGGTAAAGTTGTTTCTGGCGCAGTAGATGCCTATCTGACGATTGATGCACCAAAAGTGACAGCAATCAGAACAGATCGGGTCAACTCTTTGCTTGGTATCAGCCTTTCCACCATGGAAATGGAAAGCATCTTGCATCGGCTCGAGATGAAAACTTATAGCAAGGACGGAATCATAACAGTGACACCTCCGACGGTCCGTCAGGATCTCTCATCTGAGATTGATTTTGTTGAAGAAATTGCCAGAATTTATGGCTATGATAACTTGCCGACCACTTTGCCAAAAAGCAACTTGATTGCAGAAAAATCCGGTAAGCAAATTCTCAGAGACCTTGCCAGAGACAGCCTTGTAGCCTTGGGCATGAATGAAATACAGACCTATTCCTTTGCAAATCCAAAAGGACTGGATAATTTGAATATCCCGGATGAGGGCCAACTGAGAAATTACGTTAAACTTTTAAATCCCCTTGGTGAAGACAGTGGGATGATGCGAACAAGTCTGGCGCCCAATATGATGGAGGTGCTTGGTAGAAACTATTCCAGGAATATCGCCAAAGTCAAAGCCTTTGAAATAGGCAATGTCTTTCTCAATTTCGATGTTAGCCCAGAGGATTTGCCAACGGAGAGCGAATTTCTCAGTATGGCCGCCTATGGGGACGGAGAAACCTTTTTCACCCTTAAAGGGGTATTAACTGAGCTATTCATTAAGCTTGGCGTTTCGGACATCAGTTTTATACCGAAGGAAAACTACCCCATGTATCATTTTGGCCGTTGTGCAAGCATTGTCAGCGATGGCGCTGTGCTTGGCATTATGGGAGAAGTACATCCCGATGTGACAGATCGCTATAACATAGATACCCGAGTCTATAACTGTGAACTTGACCTTGACAAGCTTTATACCTTAGCCAATATTGAAAGGCTGTATTCGCCTCTGCCAAAATACCCAGCTGTCAATAGAGATATTGCCTTGCTTGTTTCTGAAGATATTCTCGTCGATTCAATCGAAGCCATAATCAGGGAGAATGCAGGGACGCTTCTTGAAAAGCTTCAGCTCTTTGATGTCTATAGAGGCAAACAGGTTAAGGAAGGGCATAAAAGCGTAGCCTTCACCTTAACCTACAGGGATGTGAATAAGACACTGACCGATGACGAGGTGGTCAAGGTTCACCAGAAAGTGCTGGATGCGCTTAGAGACAGGATAAACGCTGTATTAAGAGAAGTTTAAACAGGATTGAAAGGAGACCAGCTATGGAAGATAAGATTAGGGTAAGCGTGAAAATATACGGTCAGGACTATGTGCTATCCGGTGATTCTACTCGAGACCAGATCCGAAAAGTTTCAGACTATGTGGATGCAAAGATGCAGGAAATAGCCGTGGGGCTTCCTTCTTCCCCTTTATCCTCTTTGGCCGTTCTTACTGCTGTCAATATCGCCGATGAGTTTTTTAAAACTAAGGACAGTATAGAAGAATTTCGCAGAGAAAATCAACGTCTGGTTAAAGATACCCAGCATTATGTTCAGCTCTGGGATGAAGCCAAAAATAGCTTTATCCAGTATAAAGAGGATGCGCACACCAATATTGAACAGAACCTGGTAGGAAAAAAGCTGTTAGATGAGAAGGATCATGAGCTCAAACAATTATCGCTTGAAAACGCCAGACTTCTTGATAAATATCAGGCTACAGCCCTCAAAAATGAGGATCTCATGAACCGGCTTAAGTCTCAGGAGGATAATAAGGACTCAACTTCCTCGGAGATTAGAGAACTGACAGAAAAGTGCAAGGAAATGGAAAATAGTTTCTTCGATTTACAGATGGAAAATATCCAGCTAAAAGGAGAAATTGACCGTTACAAAAAAATGATAGATTAGGAAAAAACATGAACGACAAGACATTTCGCGTATTGGACTATTACAAAATCATAGAGCTTCTAAAAAATGAAGCGGCTTCACAGATGGCAAAGGGCTTGATTTCAGACCTGACGCCCTCTGTTTTGAAGCATCAGGTCAAAGACATGCAGGCTGAGACAACGGAAGCGGTTTCTGTGATTATGCATAAAGGGGCACTTCCTTTAGGCTCTTTTTACGACACAAAAGACTCGGTGATTAAGGCTGATAAGGGCGGTACCTTAAGCATGAAACAATTGCTCGAGGTGCTCTATAATCTTCAAATCGCAAGAAACGCCGTCACTTATCTTAAGGTGGATTTGCCATCCCTTGTGATCATTCCGGAAATGGCCAGCCTTCTGGTTAGCCATAAAAAGCTGGAAGAACATATTGACCGATGCATACTTTCTGAAGATGAAGTCGCTGATGCCGCAAGCGCGGTCCTTCGGGATACGAGAAGAAAAATCCAAAGGCAAAATGAATCCATCAGAAGTAAAATGAGCGGAATATTAGCATCGAGCGCAAGCAAGGTCATGCTGCAGGATGCTCTATTTACAATGAGACAAGGCCGCTATGTCATTCCTGTTAAACAGGAATACAAGAAAAATTTTCCTGGTATCATTCATGATCAGTCGGCCACCGGGGCCACGCTATTTATAGAGCCTCAAGCGATTGTCACGCTAAACAATGAACTCAGGGAACTTGAGCTTAAAGAAAGAGTCGAAATTGAACGTATTCTCGCTGAGCTTTCAGCTGAAGTCGGTGATGCTGCAAGGGATTTGTTATCCAACCAGGAAATTTTGATTCGCCTGGATTTCATATTTGCAAAAGGCAAATTCTCTGTTAGGCAAAAGTCGGTTGAACCTCTCATGAATGACCGTGGATATATCAACATCAGAGGTGGCAGGCACCCTTTAATTGACCCGAAAAAAGTCGTACCCATAAATATCAGTCTAGGCAAAAGCTATGACACCCTTGTGATCACTGGGCCGAATACTGGTGGTAAGACAGTTACCTTAAAGACCGTTGGACTCTTTTTATTGATGGCACAGTCGGGGCTTCATGTTCCGGCTATCGAGGGTACAGAACTGCCTGTATTTAAAAGGCTTTTTGCAGATATCGGCGATGAGCAAAGCATTGAACAAAGCTTGAGTACTTTTTCATCGCACATGACCAATATTGTCCAAATAGTCCGGGAGTCGGATCAGAATACACTGGTACTTCTGGACGAACTGGGCGCGGGAACGGATCCCACAGAAGGCGCCGCCTTGGCAATAGCCATTTTGGATCATCTGTATAAAAGGGGCACCAAGACCTTGGCAACAACCCACTACACGGAGCTTAAGAAATATGCCCTGGCAACTGCTGGCGTAGAAAATGCATCTGTAGAATTCAGCATTGAGACCTTAAGCCCAACCTATAAATTGACAGTAGGCATTCCAGGAAGATCCAACGCATTTGAGATTTCAAAAAAATTGGGACTTACGGAAGGAATTATAGATCGAGCGCGAAACTTGATTGGCCAGGATGACCTTCAGTTTGAGGATGTTCTTGTCAACATCGAGAAGGACCGTAAAGCTGCTGAGGCAGAGCGAGATGAGGCTACCATGCTCAACCTTCAAATGAAAAAAATGAAGGAAGAGTTTGACAAGCAAAAGGCTAAATTGGAGGCCCAGAAGGAAAAAATTCTCAGTTCCGCAAAAGAAGAAGCCAGGGATTTGATTAAGGAGACCAAAGAATTTTCGGATAGCGTTCAAAAGGAACTGCGTGAACTTGAAAAAATTGAGGATCATTCCCAGAGAAATAGAACCCAGGAAGACTTGCGAAAACGCATCAAAGGTGCTCAGGAAAAGCATCAGGTCAAGCTCCAGAAAAGCATTAATGAGGTGCCGGTAAAAGCCGGAGAGCTCAGTATTGGCGACGGCGTCAAGGTGTTGACCCTGGATCAGAATGGCAGTCTCATGACTCTTCCGGATGACCGGGGAGAAGTAATGGTGCAAGTGGGTCAACTTAAAATAAACGTTCATATGGACAACATCGCCAAAATCAGCGGAAAAGAGGCGAGAAAAGATAGCGCAAAAAGCAGATATGGAGAACTATACCGCAGCAAATCCCAAACCATTTCCACCAGCGTTAGTGTCAGAGGATTAGCATTGGAAGAAGCTTACATGGAGGTGGATAAATATTTGGATGATGCCTTTATGGCGGGTCTTAAAGAGGTCATCATCATTCATGGCAGGGGCGAAGGTATTTTGCGTTCGGGCCTCCATCAAATGTTTAAAAAACATAAACACATAGAAAGTTATCGCAAAGGAAACTATAATGAAGGCGGAGACGGCGTTACCATCGTTTATCTGAAATAAGGAGCACACATGAACAAAGAACTCATCAAGGTGGACATTTATAACAAACAAATTGGCACTGGAAGCAAGGTGGATTTGCATAAAGCAGCCATCCTCCATCGCGCTTTTTCCATATTTATTTTTTCGGGGACCAAGATGTTGCTTCAGAAGCGCGCCTTTGACAAATACCACTCCGGCGGTCTTTGGGCCAACACCTGCTGTTCCCACCCTAGGGACGGAGAAGAGACCATAGGCGCAGCAAGGCGAAGACTTATGGAAGAAGTGGGATTGACAGCACATATTAGAGAAGAATTTGCTTTTGTTTATTATTATAAATTTGCCGAGGAACTCTATGAATATGAATACGATCATGTTTTCATAGGGGAATACCCAGTTTCAGATGCCGGTGAGGTCGACCTGAATTTAGAAAAACTCAGACCGAATCCGGATGAAATCGCTGAGCTTGAATTTGTCGAATTCGAAGATCTTGAGAGACAAATGGTTGAAACTCCTGAAAAATTTGCTCCGTGGTTTCTGATTTCTGCACCTAAAGTGATGAAAGTGATCAGGGATTTTTAATGTATATTATTAGTGCATGCCTGTTAGGCGAAAACTGCAAATACAACGGGTCAAACAACGATCATGACGGCGTTAGAGCATTCATAAAAGACAAGGACTATATTCTGCTTTGCCCGGAGGTGCTAGCTGGATGCGGCGTACCTAGACCGCCAGCTGAGATTACCGAAGGCAGGGTATATAATAAACTTGGAAGTGATGTTACAGAGGACTTTGAAAAAGGCGCAAAAATGACCTATGAACTGGCGGAAGCAAGGGCTAGGGAACTTGATCAGCCCATTGAAAAAGCCATATTAAAGGCAAAAAGCCCCTCCTGTGGCTGTGGCAGAATTTATGATGGAACTTTCTCAGGCAAGATAGTTTCTGGAGATGGTTTCACTGCAGCGTTTCTCAAGGCTAAAGGCATTGCCGTACTGACAGAAGAAGATTTTAAAGGAGGACCTTATGACAGATTTTAAGATGGAAATAGCGCTGATTTTGGCCAGACATATCGAGGGCCTGACAGCAGAAGAGATAGAAAGCATGATCGAAATACCTGCGGACAGCAAAATGGGAGATTATGCCTTCCCATGCTTTAGACTGGCTAAGGCTCTAAAGAAAGCTCCCCCTATTATCGCACAGGAGCTGGCAGAACAGCTTGCCGGCATGGAGATTTTCTCTCAGGTGGGAAGTGTGAATGCTTATGTTAATATGTTCCTCAATAAAGAGGTGCTTTCAAAGTCCGTGTTAACCACTGCAGCAGAAATGAAAGAAAGATATGGCAGTACCAATGTGGGGCTAAACAGAAAAGTCATTGTAGAATTTTCCTCTCCCAACATTGCCAAGCCTTTCCATATCGGGCATATCAGAAGCACGGTCATAGGCAATGCCATTTATAAGCTCTATCACTTTCTAGGGTATGACACGGTTCGTATCAACCACCTTGGCGATTATGGCACCCAATTCGGGAAAATGATTGTGGCCTATAGAAAATGGGGCAATAAAGAGGATGTAGAAAAAGAGCCGATTAAAAGTTTACTCAGTTATTACGTCAAATTTCACGAGGAATCAGAAGCCCATCCCGAGCTGGAAGACGAGGCTAGAGCCGTGTTTACCCTGCTTGAAAATGGATCGCAGGAAGAATATGCTCTTTGGAAATGGTTTAGAGAAGTTAGCCTCATGGAATTCAAAAGAGTCTATGATATGCTGGGTATTGATTTTGACTCCTATGCCGGGGAAAGTTTTTATTCGGATAAAATGGGCAAAGTCATCGATATCCTGAAGGAAAAGAACCTGCTGGTTTCCTCAGAAGGGGCTCAGATCATAGACCTTGATGCTTACAATATGCCGCCAGCATTAATCATGAAGCAGGATGGCTCAACTCTTTATATCACAAGGGACATAGCCGCTGCGGTATATAGGAAAGAGACCTATGATTTTTATAAGAATATTTATGTGGTCGCATCTCAGCAGAATCTGCATTTTCAGCAGTGGATTAAAGTCATAGAACTTATGGGATATGACTGGTCCAAGCAATGCATCCACATACCTTTTGGGCTTGTGAGCCTTGAAGAAGGAACCATGTCCACCAGAAAAGGCAGAGTTGTGTATCTCGAAGAAGTTCTGAGAAGAGCGGTGGATCAGACCAGAGACATTATAATCGAAAAGAATGTCAATGCTGAGGATATCGATCTCATATCGAGACAAGTTGGCATCGGCGCCGTGATATTTCAGGAGCTATCCAATGGCAGGATTAAGGATTATACCTTCTCCTGGGACAAAATACTCAATTTTGAGGGTGAGACAGGACCCTATGTCCAGTATACTCATGCAAGAGCCAGCAGCGTCCTTCGCAATGCATCTTTAGATACCGAAAAGGCAGAGCTTATGGCCCAGGATGTGGATTATAGCTTTATCACTGGTGAAAGTGCTTTTGCCTTGACCAAACTGATTTATAGGCTTCCAGAGGTTATTATTGAAGCGGCAGAACGCTACGAACCCTCAATCCTAACCAGACATATCGTCGATATCGCTCAAGCATTTAATAGGTTCTATCATGATGAACACATCTTGGTTTCTGATCCAAAAGAGAAGAAAGCCAAACTGCTTTTGGTCTATGCCGCAAAGCAGTCCATAAAAAATGGCCTTAGCCTGCTCGGCATGCAGGCACCTGAAAAGATGTAATGGAGAAGACATATTATGAGATACGAAGGAAATATATATAGACCACCCAGCGAGGCTCACAGCTTGATCCTGCAGGTGACCATCGGCTGCGCACATAACGCCTGCACCTTTTGCAGCATGTTTAAGGATAAGGAATTCAGAATCAGAAAAATCAGTGACGTTCTTGAGGATCTGGATTCAGCCAGGCAAGGCTACGGAAGAGTTGACAAGATTTTTCTTGCGGACGGCGATGCACTGGTCCTAAAAAACGCTGATTTGCTTGCCATTTTAGACCATATTGCCAAACTTTTCCCCGAGTGCCGAAGAGTCGGCATCTATGCCTCTCCTCAGGATGTTCTTCGTAAAACCCCTGAAGAGTTAAAGGAGCTGTATACCAGAGGCCTAGGGATCGCTTATATGGGTGTAGAATCCGGCAGTGCAGCCATACTAAAGGCTATTAAAAAAGGGGTCACACCGGAGCAGATGATCGAGGCAGGAAGAAAGTTAGAAGCCTCAGGGATACAGGCTTCGGTTACATTCATATCCGGAATTGGCGGACGGGTAAGCTGGAAAGAACATGCAGTAGAGTCCGGTAGAATTATCAGCGCCATGGAACCATCTTATGTGGGACTTTTGACCCTTATGGCGTCCAGAGGCACCGAACTTGAACTGGATATTAGGTCGGGGAAATTCCAAGTACTGAGCCCGGAAGAAGTCTTAGAAGAGACCTTTGAACTGGTTTCAAACATCCATGTGACAAAAAACTGTGTATTCAGAAGTAATCATGCGTCGAATTATCTGTCATTAGCCGGGGACCTGCCCAAAGATCAAGACAGGCTTCTAGCACAAATCAAAAAAGCCATGAACAACCTGGGTATGCTTAAAGATGAACGTTTTAGAGCACTATAAAAAACGCCAAAGACTCATAATCAAGAGGTGAATAATGCGGGTTTTGATTACGACCTTGAACTCAAAATACATCCATTCGAATTTGGCTTTAAAATATCTCTATGCTTCAGCAGGAGAAAACCGAAGGTGTATTGAACTCAAGGAATTTACCATCAACAATGATGATGATTACGTTTTTACTGAAATCATGAGAAACAAGTACGATGTCATTTGTTTCTCATGCTATATCTGGAATATCCAGCGCATCTTGGTTTTGGCGGAGACCATTAAAAAAGCAAAGTGGAAAACGCGTATCGTCGTTGGCGGACCGGAAGTCAGCTTTGAAACCGTTGAATTTATGAAGGAAAATCCTTTTATTGACATCGTCATTTCCGGGGAAGGCGAGAAGGCTTTTGCAGAACTGATGGAAACCATGCAGGCGCAAGAACCTCAATTACAATCGATTAAGGGATTGACATATAGAGCCGCGGGCAAAATTTATGTGAATACACTTGCTGAGCCTATGTCCATGGCCGATGTGCCTTTTCCATACTTAATGCTGCCTATAGAAGAAGATAAAGTGCTTTATTATGAATCAGCCAGAGGCTGCCCTTACAGATGCACCTACTGCCTTTCTTCGATTGAAAAGACTATGCGAAGCTTAGATTTAGACCGGGTGAAATCGGAGTTGGATTACTTTCTGTTTAAAAAAGTCAGACAGGTCAAATTCGTTGATCGAACCTTTAATTGGAACACCGAGAGGGCCTATGAGCTTGTCAGATATCTGATCGGAAATGATAATGGTATCACTAATTTTCATATGGAGCTTTGTGCGGAACTTGTCGATGAAGCCTTGCTCCAGCTTCTTTGCAGCGCTAGAAAGGGACTCTTTCAGTTTGAAATCGGCATACAGTCCGTAAATCCGAGAACCCTTAAAGCCGTTCATAGAAATGGAGACTTTGAAAAAGTCCGCCAGGTGGTCCAAAAACTGGTGGCTAATGGAAACAGCCATATACATCTTGATTTGATTGCTGGTCTTCCTTATGAGGATTTTGCCAGCTTTAAAAATTCTTTCAACAAGGTCTATGAGCTCAAGGCCGACAACCTTCAGCTGGGATTCCTGAAACTCCTCAAGGGGACGCCCATACGCAGCCAAGTAGAGGAATTTAGATATCTGTACCGTGAAAAAGCGCCTTATGAATTCATTTCCAATGCATTTATGTCGTCGGAAGAAGTCGTTAAACTTAAAATGGTAGAAAGTATACTTGATCTCTATTATAATAAGGGAGGCTTCAAGGAATCTTTGGCCTATGCCACAATTGAACTGGCTGAAACGCCTTACCATTTTTATGAAGAATTTGCAAATTTTTATTATTTAAAAGGCTATCAACATCGCTCTCATAAAAAAGAAGATTTATACAGAATATTTCTGGATTATGCTGCTTGGAAGGAGAGACATCAGAATGGGGCCCTGGAAAAAATGCGGGAACTTCTTTCTGATGATATGGATGCCTGTCTGAACAGTGAAGCAGTCAAAAAATTTAAAGGAAAGGGCTGGGAAATTTACTGAAGTGCGCGAAAAGCCCACGGTTTTAGCCGTGGGAGTATCAGTAAATCCCAAGGGTCGGTTAATACCATGCAAGATAAAGTCGAAAAATATTTTAAACATTTTCTGGATCGGTACGTATTCATTGAACTTTCCCCTGATTATATTGCAAGAGCAGGAAATATTAATTTTTTAACCGGTGTGAAGCTGCCAATCAAAAAAGAAGATGAAGAAACTTTTGGGAAACAGGTTCTCTATAAATTCAACGATTTTGCCGAGGCTATGGTCTTTGTTCTTGGTTCTGACATGCACAGTAGATATGCTGCTCAATATGTCCAGTTTATGACGCTTCATAATCCCAAAATACGGAATTTTGTGGTTAGGGAAGGCCTGGATTACGCTGAAAAAGAAGAACTGGACATCGCGGCCATTCACCTACGTGCCGCCTTAGTCATCGATTCCGAATGGCTGGATGCGAATTATAATTATGCAAGGGTCTGTATGCATCTTTATCAGAAGAGCGAGGATCCAGTTTTTATAACTGATTTTAAGGCCGAATCAACCAAATATTTTGAGATGACTGCCGAAAAGCATCCCAAATTCGCCCAGTCCTATTACTTTTTGGGTTTTCAATATTTTAATGCGAATTTATACGTTAAGGCCAAGATGACTTGGGAAAAATTCCTGAAAATCGGTAAAAACGGAAAAGATAAAAAAGAAATTAGAACCAGGCTTTCTCAGTTGGAAAAATGGGTCGCCTTTGAGCAGGGCTACACAGCTATTGACAGAGGCAAATTTAAGGACGGCATCCGCATTCTTGAGGCATTATATGCACAGTATCCAGATATGGCCAATTTATATTTCTTCTTAGGAAAGGGGTATAAGGAAACTGGCAGATTGCCGGAAGCTATAGCCATGTTCAAAAAAGTACTTGAGGTTATCCCATCCCAGGTGCTATCCATGGTCTTGCTGTCGGATTGCTATGATGCGCTGGGTGATCTGCAGAATGCTGAAAAATACAGAAGCAAAGCTGCTTTGATTAATAAAGAAAGAAACCAAAAAAAATAATAAAAGAGGTAAGTTATGAAAGAATTGATGACTGGAAATGAAGCCATCGCAAGAGGAGCCTACGAAGCAGGAGCGGTTTTTGCCTCTGCCTATCCGGGAACGCCAAGCACGGAAATCCTGGAAAACGTAGTCCTGTACAAGGACAAAATTTACTGCGAATGGGCACCCAATGAGAAGGTGGCTCTTGAATCAGCCATCGGCGCGGCAATAGCCGGCGCAAGGTCATTGTCCACTATGAAGCATGTCGGTGTCAATGTAGCTGCGGACCCACTATTTACTTTTGCTTATACAGGGACAAATGGTGGATTTGTGCTAATTTCCGCTGATGATCCAGGGATGCACAGCTCTCAGAATGAGCAGGACAACAGAAACTATGCTGCCTTCGCCCGGATTCTGATGCTTGAGCCAGCGGACAGTCAGGAAGCCAAGGTTTATACCAAACTGGCTTTTGAGCTGAGCGAAAAATTTGATACACCAGTCATGCTGAGGGTGACCACAAGAATCTGCCATAGCAAGAGCCTTGTAGAACTTGAAGACCGCATCGAAGTCAGTATGAAAAAATATGGAAAGAATATTGGAAAATATGTAGCGACGCCAGCTAACGGCAAGGTTATGCGCTACAAGCTTGAAGATAGAATTAAGGCCATGGAAACCTATTCCAATAATACGGATATTAATACAGCCATGTATCATGGTAGCGATATCGGTGTCATCAGTTCAGGCGTAGCCTACCAGTATGCCAGAGAAGTTTTCGGTGACGAGGCATCCTATTTAAAGTTGGGCATGACCTATCCTCTGCCTATGGATAAGATAAAAGAGTTTGCAAAAAAGGTCAAGAAGCTTTATGTGATTGAAGAACTGGATCCCTATATTGAGAACCAAATCCGCATGGCCGGCATAGATTGCATAGGAAAAGAAATTGTTCCATCAATAGATGAACTCAATACAGATATCCTGAGAAAAGCTGTCTATGGCATTGAAAGTGAAGCAGTAACGTCAGAGATGGCTGCGGTAGTAAGGCCGCCAACCTTGTGTGCGGGCTGTCCACATAGAGGGTTTTTACAGGTCCTCAGCAAAAAGAAGAACGTTATGATCAGCGGAGACATCGGCTGCTATACTTTAGGTTCGGCTCCGCCGCTTCTGGCCATGGACACGTGTATTTGCATGGGCGCCAGTGTCAGCGCAGGCCATGGTGCAGCCAAGGCGTTTGCCAACGCGGGTCTTGACACTAGGGTCGTCTCAGTTATTGGAGACTCCACGTTCTTTCATTCCGGTGTAACCGGACTTATGAATGTGGCCTATAATAAAAGCAACTGTATCACCGTAATTCTGGACAACCGGATTACAGGCATGACAGGTCATCAGCAGAATCCAGGTACGGGTTTTACCCTCATGGGCGAGCCGACAGTAGAAGTAGATATTGAATTGATTTGTCAGGCTGTAGGTATCCCCAAAAGCCATATCTTTGTTATCAATCCTTTAGACCTCAAAGAAACGGATCAAGCGCTCACAGCGGCCTTAGCCCTGGATGACGCTTCGGTCATCCTTGCAAAATGGCCCTGTATTCTAAAAAAATTCAGTGATCAGGACAAGGAAGACTTTGATTTAAGCCCTGGAAAATGCGAGATAAATCAGGAAATCTGCACAAAATGCAAAACCTGCGTAAGGACAGGCTGTCCTGCGATCCATTCGGGAGACAACATTGAGATTGACGAAGTGATGTGCACGGGCTGCGCAGTCTGTATGCAGGTCTGCCCATTTAATGCGATTTCCAGGGAGGTGAAATAAATGGCGGCTATTAAAAACATTTTATTGGTTGGCGTTGGCGGCCAGGGAACCATATTAGCCAGCAAAATTTTATCTTCTGGACTTGTCATGGCAGGCTTTGATGTGAAGATGTCGGAAGTTCATGGCATGTCCCAAAGGGGCGGCAATGTCAGCACACAAATCAGATTTGGCGAGAAGGTCTATTCCCCTATTATTGGCAAAGGTGAAGCGGATCTTATCGTTGCATTCGAAAAAATGGAAGCGCTGAGATGGCTCGAGTACTTAAAAAAGGGCGGGAAGATGGTCATCAATGATTATGAAATCCCATCTGCCCCCATTTTAATGGGAAAAGTGGCTTATCCTCAGGGAATCATAGAAGAATTAGCGGCTAAGGCTGACATTTCAGTTTTTAAAGCTGCGGAAATTGCCACCGGTCTTGGCAACAGCAAGATGATGAACGTAGTCCTTCTGGGGGCCCTTGTAAAGGCCTTAAACGTCCCTGGCATAGACTGGGAACAGGTTATTAAGGATAATGTAAAGGCGAACTTTGCAGACCTTAATATCAAAGCTTTTAATATGGGCCTTGCTCAGGTTTAAGCTACCTGCAGAACCAGATG
Organism: Bacillota bacterium; assembly: GCA_025361765.1. Classification (GTDB taxonomy): domain Bacteria; phylum Bacillota; class Clostridia; order Peptostreptococcales; family Anaerovoracaceae; genus JBBRXH01. The sequence goes on along the minus strand of JANYJS010000027.1, from coordinate 25,348 downwards.
TGATAAAAAAACGATAAAAAAACATGGTCAATTGATTGAAAGTGTATTGACATAAAGGGCAAGGCTGTATTATAATAACCCTTGCGTGCAAAGCATAGCAGTGGTATTCCAAGGTAGCTCAATGGTGGAGCACTCGGCTGTTAACCGATAGGCTGTGGGTTCGAGCCCCACCCTTGGAGCCAAAATGCCGGGGTGGCGGAACTGGCAGACGCACAGGACTTAAAATCCTGCGGGATTAACTTCCCGTACCGGTTCGATTCCGGTCCTCGGCACCAATTTTTTACCTAAAACTCAATATCGCGGAGTGGAGCAGCTGGTAGCTCGTCGGGCTCATAACCCGAAGGTCGTAGGTTCAAATCCTGCCTCCGCAACCACAAAAAACAGAACAGGCTTTCTCATAAAGAGTAAGCCTGTTCTGTTTTTTGTCTTGATCATGGAGGCAGGATTTGAACCGGAGGGGTAGCAGGGGAGGGAACCGCCCCTGTATAGAGATGCGCTGAACCGGTTTATCTATTCAAGGCGAATTAACCGAAATTAACGAAGGATTGAGTCTGTCGAAAGGATCAATCAGCCCGATTTTGCTGGCGTTTCTGCTCCTCAAAGCGCTCTGAAAGCTCTGCGTGCTGCCTGCAGTATTCATCCTCGCGGATGGTGACGGAAGCGTATGCATAAATCTTAAGGCAACAAGTGCCCTGTTGAGTGCAGGCTTACCAAGACCTCTTGAAACACTTATCGGAAACGCTAATATTTGAGGTGTTTCCGGACAAATCATAAGTAAGCATATGGTTACATAAATAAGTGACGCATTCTACCGCACTGCATTCGGGAAATATTTAAGACAAGAGCTTTTGTATACAGTATTCTTATTGATGCACATTATAAATTGATGAAATACTCCGATATTTATGATAAGATATCACACGTAATACTACCCAAAGCACTGCTTGAATGAGAAAGAAGGAAGAGAATGAACAGAAAATCTAACAAGTCAAAGGTTTCGCGCGGTTACAAAGCGGCAGCTATGATCCTGGCCATCCTACTTATTGCCGGTATCACCACAGCCTGCGGCGGCACTGCCGAAAAAGCGGAAACAGCCAGCATACTGGATCGCAACGGAACGATTTATTCGGACGGTACCTATATTGTCGGAACCGACCTTCAGAGCGGCCTCTATCGGGTCGAATTAATGGATACTCTGACGAAGAATGGCACCATCGACCGCTCAGTTAGTGAAGACATGTCGGTCAGCAATATACTGGCCAGCATCAGTTATGCCGGCAATGGCTACGTGCAGATCCTCGACACCGACAAAGCGGTCCGGCTTAAAGGCGTCGATATCCAGCCAATCATCGCCGATGAACTGAAACCAGCGATCCAGACTGAAGCCGGCAGCGGACTATATCTGATTGGATACGACCTGGCGCCCGGCACCTATGACGTCCAGATCACGGATATCGCGACGAATTCCGGTATCTTTCAGCGGCTTGGCAGTGTCGCGATGAATAAGGAAGACATAATCACCAATGACATCATTTCGAAGGCGGGAACGATCACCATCGAAGACAGCGACTACGCAGTCTATTTGAAAGGGATCAAGATCACAGCCCAGAAGTAGCCCGGAAAGTTCTATCTCTAATCAGCACCACCCGTCCAACAGATGGTGCTGATTTTTTTTATGGGCTTTTGCCTGTTTAAGATAATTGTAATAGGCATTCGTTAAAATACTCATCCGGTAGAGTATCCAGCGAAGACTGAATTTCTCATGATGTTGTTCGATGAATCGATAGGCTACTAATCGATTTCCTTCACAAAGAATGCCGCTGCCATTTTTTATGCCTGATAAAATTTTTGCTTACTCTCTTAGAAAAAAGTCTTAGAAAAAAATGCGGTTTTTCGCCTAATCACTATGCGATTTGGCTCGAAAAAATGAGAAAAAGTGATATAATAATAAAATCGAAAAAGATTCAAACATGTGGAGGCAAGACTATGGAAAAATTAGATTATAAAAAGACATTTAAGGATTTATACTTACCCAAAGTCAGACCTGCTTTTATTGAAGTCCCCAAAATGAGTTTTATTGCAATTGACGGTCAAGGCGACCCAAATGGTGAGGAGTTTGCCTTGGCTACCACAGCACTTTATAGCCTCAGCTATGCGGTAAAAATGTCTTATAAAGGCAACAATATTCCAAAAGGCTTTTATGATTATACCGTTTTCCCACTCGAGGGCGTGTGGGATTTGGTTGACAAAACAAAATCAGTATCTGACAAAAGTAATTTTGCTTATTCTATTATGATCCGGCAGCCTGATTTTCTGATTCCAGACTTATTTGAACATTTCTTGTCTGAAACAAAAAAGAAAAAGCCAAACACATATTTGGAAAAAGCCAAATTTATCACACTAACTGAAGGCCCATGCTGCCAAATGCTTCATTTGGGAAGCTATGATGATGAGCCCGCAAGTTTTGAATTGATGGAACAATTCTGCAATAATAATAGATATACAAGAATTTCAAAAAGGCATCGTGAAATCTATCTTTCTGACCCCAGAAAAACTGAACCCGACAAACTTAAAACTGTATTGCGATTTAGCGTAAAAAACAATGACATTAAATAAAAAGCAATTAGAGATTGCGGCTGCTCTTTTAATCGTATATGTATTCTGGGGTGGAACATATTTGGGCATGAAGATTGGCATTGAAACGATTCCTCCATTCATGCTGGCTGGTTTTCGGTTCGCCTTGGCTGGAATAATTCTATATGTTTATGCCAAGCTAAGAGGCGCAGCGAATCCAACTTTTGAAAACTGGAAAACCTCAGGAATAATTGCTGCCCTTCTTTTATTAGGGGGAACCGGCATTGTCTGTTGGGCTGAACAGACGGTTCCATCCGGAATCGCCGCTTTACTGATTGCAACAGTTCCCCTCTGGATCATCATTATTGGCTTCTTTAGCAAAGACAGAGTCAGACATTCAAAAGGAAGCATGGTTGGGGTCGGCCTCGGGCTAGTAGGGATTGGAATTCTAGTGCTCCCAAACTTTTTTGATCAGCAATCTGTGACGGCTATCGATCCGGTCGGCTTATTAGCCATAATTTTCGCTGCATTTTCCTGGTCTTTAGGGTCAATGTATTCAAGAAAAGTGCGTCAACACGACTCAGCGCTTCTATCAAACGGCATGCAAATGATACTTGGCGGTATTTTTCTATTAATAACCGCCTTTTTCTTAAACGAATTTGACGGATTCCAACTTCAGCAAGTTTCCCTGAGATCCATTATTGGATTCTCGTATCTTGTTGTATTTGGCTCAATAATTGCCTTTTCTGCATTCATATGGCTTCTTAAAAATGCAGAACCGCTTTGGGTTTCAACCTACGCATTTGTCAATCCTATAGTAGCTGTTTTCCTTGGGTATCTTTTGGTTGGCGAAGTGCTAGGACTGAACTCAATGATCTCAGCTGCGGTTATAATAGTATCCGTGGTAATCATTACCGTTTTCAAGTGAGCGAAAGAGATAATTGATCATCATCTCTCCATATAAAAGCCTATCTCTAGGATTGATAATCCTCGGGGTAGGCTGTATCTCATGGGCCTTGTTTGGAAGGGGCTCCTCTTATTTGTATTCTACTGATGCTGCAAAGAGTCATTATGCATTTCCAACAGTTTTTGCCCAGGAACTAATCAAACTTAAACCAGATGGCTTTATCGACATAAAAACCGATCAAAGCTTATATCTAGACTATCCCGCAATAGGGGATAAATTTGGAAGCCTTACGATTTCGGCTTTAGATAAGGTATTGCCAATCATACAAGGCACCGGCGACAAACAACTTAAAAAGGGTGTAGGGCATTTCATGCAAAGCTTACTCTCTGGTGAGGCAGACAACTGCGTGCTTTCTGCCCATCGAGATACTTTTTTCAGCGAACTTGGGAATCTGAGACTGAGAGATCAGATGATTGTTGAAACGGCTGCAGGAAAATTCACTTATGAAGTTCGTGGAGCACGAATCGTTGATAAGGATGATAAGACAGTAATTATGCCAACAGACCAAGCAGTTCTGACTTTGACTACCTGCTATCCGTTTAATTATATCGGCAGTGCGCCGTGCCGCTATATTATATCCGCTGTATTAGTAAATTAATGCAAAAACTAACTTATTTTAAAATACAAAGCACAAAGTAAATTTGTAATAACTTTCACATGAGGATGTTTGAATATACCCAGCCTGGGTATATTATTCGTAGGCCTTATTTAGACCTAAACCACTATTAAAGCATAATGAAATAAGAAGGTCTGACATTTAGACGTGAAAGGAGTATAATGATGTTACAAGTAGAGGCGAAGAGATGCCCTCAAAACCATCGATGCCCTGCAATGGGAATTTGTCCAGTAGATGCCATTTCACAGAATGGAAATGCAGCGCCGGTTATTGATGAAGAAAAATGCATAGAATGTGGTAAGTGCATGCGCGCGTGCCCTTACGGGGTATTTCAAGCAGTATAAATCAATTGAGCAGTCGAAATCTGCAAATCATGGAAAAGGAGGAAATGGTCATGAAAAATATTGGTAGTACAGACAAAATAGTTAGAATCGTTTTAGCCTTAGTATTCTTTAGCTTATTCTTTATACTTCAGGGTAATCTTAGGTTTCTTGCGCTGATTGGTTTCATACCTTTACTGACGGCCCTTATAGGTGTGTGCCCACTTTATATTCCTTTTGGTATTAACACAATCAAAGCGAAATAAATAGAACCCATAAATAAAGCAACTGAAACAAAAGAGAAAATAAAAAAGAAAAACGCTTAATTTTCTAAAATATATGGAGAGACATGATGAAAAAAATTAAACTTTTAGTCATTATGATTTTAAGCCTAGTTCTTTTATCCGCCTGTTCGATATTTGGCTTTGTTCTGCCCGGAAATGACGGCAATTCGTCAGCGACTCAGGATCGCTATGCTGCCACTGAAATCAGGGATTATAAAGGAGTTAGACTCGATCCATCTGTTGGGCCAAGAGATAATTCCATAAAAGGCATACAGAATGTCGACATCGGTACCTACTCTCTCAAAGTCGATGGTCTGGTAGATAAATCTCTTTCCCTGAGCTATGACGATGTGTTAGCGCTGACCAGCTATGAGAAGCTAATTACGCTTCATTGCGTTGAAGGGTGGGATGCGACGGTGCTTTGGAAGGGCGTGCTGCTAAAAGATGTTATTGAATTAGCCGCTGCAAAAAATACGGCTAATACTGTCATTTTCCATTGTGTGGATGGTTATACGACGTCGATGCCTTTACAAACGATTCTCGATAAAGATATGTTGCTGGCCTATTCTTCAAACGGAATTACGCTTCCGCCTTCACTTGGGTTTCCATTCATAGTCGTAGCTGAAGACAAACTGGGCTACAAATGGGCACGATGGGTGAGCGAAATTGAACTGTCTGATAACGCCTATTATCAGGGATATTGGGAAATGAATGGCTATGATAATACGGCAGATGTCCCTAATTCAAGAAAATAGCCGTTGCTGAGCAACAACAGCCCCAAGTATAAACAAAATAGAGCTGCCTCATATGAATTTAGTGATTCATTTTGAGACAACTCTATTTTTGCAATCTTATATTTATTTCACTTCATATCCTTGATCTTCGATGGTCTCTTTGACCAAATCCAACCCGGTAACCTCATCATCGTACTCGATGGTTACGGTTTTGTCATCCAGACTTACTGTAACGCTGGAAACGCCATCAAGGTCACCAACCGAATTTTTGACTCTGTTTTCACAATGGCTACAGGACATACCTTCAACATTTAATGTGATTGATTCTTTTGACATATTGAACCCTCCTATTTAATCGAATACAACAGTTTCTATAGTTTTAACAAAGCTTCTTTAGTTTCTAAAGTTTCTATAGTTTTAACAAAGCTTCTTTTTTTCTGGCATATTCTTCATCATTGACTTCGCCTCTTGCATATCTTTCGCTAAGAATGGATAAAGCGTTATTCAAGTTCTGTGTATTCGGGGCTTTCTCTACATAATGACTGGAAACACCTGAATGCATTTTAGCATTTCTAGATAACAGAACAACCAGATAAATTAACAGACCTATAACTGCCAAGGCAATAAAAAACATAAATACTCCTCCCAATAAACCCATGTGGCCATAACCAAAACCTTCATATCTCATCATGAAAACAATCTCCTTTCGAGTAGAACAGATTTTTTTATCAATTTCATGATATCACTCAATTGTGAAGAAAGTATGAAGGTTTCGTGAATAATAAAGAAAATCTACAAATTAGAGATTTGTAGATTTCTACTTAATAAATATGGTGGGCGGTATAGGACTCGAACCTACGACTTCCACCTTGTCGAGGTGACACTCTACCAACTGAGTTAACCGCCCATTATGTACAAGCATGATTATAACCAAACCCGTAACTAAAAGCAATATAAAATTTTGCAAGTAAAACCAAAATTTTGCAAGACTTTTGCAAGTAAAACCAATATAAATTTTTGTGTTGACAAAGATTTGAGCAAGATGATATTATAAGCAAAACCATGATCAAGGAAGTAGAGTTCAGTTTAAGCTTGGCCTTGCGCCCGGGTGCATAACCTGACAGAGAGCCGTCGGTGGTGAGATGACGGTAGTGAAACGATTGTTCCTGAAGTTCCCTTGTGAGTTGCAGAGCTGAAATTATTCAGTAGGTTCTGCCGGCTGCCGACCGTTAGAGGGGTAGTGTATGATTGTACACGAATAAAGATGCAGTAAATTACTGTAAAATTGGGTGGTACCGCGAGATTTTTTTAAAGCTTCGCCCCAGTATTGGGAGAAGCTTTTTTTGTGTTTTTGTAAAAGCTGTATTACAATAGAGAAAAGAGACTTTTTGCTCGGGTCTAAGAGGCTCTTTGTAAGCGGCTGAAATGAGAAAGGTATGAGAATTATGATTATTGTCCTAAAAAACGGCGTCGCTTATGAAGAAGTGATGGAACTTAATGAATGGATCAGTGGACATGGTATCACGGCAAGCCCCATTTATGGCTCTGGTACAACTGTTATCGGTTTAGTGGGAGATACGTCGGAACTGGATAAGGATGTGCTGGCCATGATGCCTTGCGTCGACAAGGTCATTTTAGTTCAGGAACCTTATAAAAAATCAAACAGAAAATTTCACCCCGAAAATACCATTGTTTCCGTGAATGGCATCGAGTTTGGTGGAAATAAAATTCCGGTGATCGCTGGGCCTTGCTCAGTCGAATCTGAAGAACAAATTATCCTGATTGCCAAAGAAATCAAAAAATCCGGAGCCACCCTGCTTCGTGGTGGGGCATTCAAACCCCGAACATCGCCTTATTCTTTTCAAGGTCTAAAATCTGAAGGGCTGATGCTCCTTGACATGGCTAGAAGAGTGACGGGACTCCCTGTGGTCTCTGAGATCACCAATCCTTCGTATATAGATTTATTCAATGATTATGTGGATATCATACAGGTGGGTTCAAGAAATATGCAAAACTATGAGTTGCTCAAGCAGCTGGGCCAATTAAAAAAACCAATTCTATTGAAACGCGGGTTTTCAAATACAATAGAAGAGATGCTCATGTCGGCGGAATACATTATGAGCGGCGGCAATGAAAACGTTATATTGTGTGAACGCGGAATCAGGACCTTTGAAACGCAAACGCGAAATACACTGGATATCAGTGCTGTACCGATTCTTAAGAAACTCAGCCATTTACCTGTAGTCATAGATCCTTCCCATGCGGCCGGGCTTTCTTATCTGGTGGAGCCCCTAACCCTCGCGGCAATTGCGGCTGGCGCAGATGGACTTATCATCGAGGTGCATAATGATCCCAAAAACGCCTTGTCTGACGGTGCACAGTCCATTACGCCGGAGCAGTTTCATCAATTGATGCCGAAGATGCAGAAGGTGTCGGAGGCTGTTGGGAGAACCGTTCTGTAATAAAGTCAGCTAACAAGTAAAAATTAAGATATTTGAGCATTATAAGTATTTGTAGGATGGAAACGCCTATTGATGCCTATTGCCTGTATTAAGGAGAGCGAAGGATGAAGACCATAAACATCAAAGCGAGCAGTGGCGCATATAACGTTTATATCGGTGTTGACTATAAAAGCATTGTGGATACTATTAAAAAGTCAGGCAAAAGGGGCAAGGCTTTTGTAGTTTCTGACACCACTGTTTTTCCGTTGTATGGCGGCGGAATCGTGGGTGCCCTTGTGGATGGTGGCTTTGATACAGCAAGCTACACCATTTCTGCAGGTGAAGAACACAAAAGGCTTTCTACGATAGAAAGTTTGTATGAGGCCTTTCATCAACACGGCATGACAAGAACAGATGTGATTATTGCTTTAGGCGGCGGCGTTGTTGGTGATATGACTGGATTTGCAGCCGGGACATATCTTCGGGGCGTCTCATATATACAAATTCCCACGACTTTGCTCGCTCAAATTGATTCTTCTGTAGGTGGCAAAACAGGGGTAGATACAGCTTATGGGAAAAATCTGGTTGGGCTTTTCAACCAGCCAGCAGCAGTTTTCATCGATCCGACAGTATTGAAGACACTCAGCCCTCAAATTTTTGCAGACGGCATGGCTGAAGCCATCAAGTATGGACTAATTAAGGATGCAAAGCTCTATAATCGGATTTTATATGGAGAATTCAGCGAAGATGTGACAGAACTTATCGATACCTGTGTCAGCATCAAAAACGCTGTTGTGAGTGCGGATGAACGGGACCGGGGTGAAAGAATGCTGCTGAATTTCGGACACACCTTAGGACATGCCATCGAAAAATGCGGAAATTTCAAAAAATATACCCATGGGCAGGCAGTGGCCATAGGTATGGTCTACGCCGCATCGATTGGTGAAAACCTCGGCGTAACGGCCCCAGGGACAACAGATGATATTATTCAGATTTTGAAAAAATATGCACTTCCTATTCGGTCCGATGAGAGCAAGGAGCAGATTTATTCAGCGCTTCTGTCAGATAAAAAGAAAAGCGGAGACACCATCAACTTTGTATTGCTTAAGTCGATTGGGGACGCCATGATTTATCCCATCGACGTTCTGGAATTAAAAAAATTGCTTTAGAGCGAGGAAAAAGTTTTATTGCAACAAGAAGATACAGCGAATCAACAAGAAGATACAGGTAAATATGAGGTACATATATGGATATGAAAATCAGTCCAAAGCTACTTTACGGAAGCATAGATGCGGTTCCTTCAAAAAGTGTTCTACATAGAGCATTGATTTGCGCAGCTTTGGCCTTTGGAGAAAGCAAAATCACAAATATCGTTCTATCTGAGGATATCAAGGCAACTGCCTTGGCTCTGAGGGCCATCGGCGCCCAAGTGAGATTTGAGCATAATTGCATAGTTGTCAATGGCATCGGTGGCAACAATGGCCTGAATAGTATCAATGGCTCCAGTGCTATCAGCGAAATAAATGATAGCAGTCGCGTTGTCGATGCGGCGGCTGTGGATATTAATTGCGGTGAGTCAGGATCTACGCTTCGGTTTATGATTCCCGTGGCTGCAGCTTTGGGTGTCAATGTGCGCTTCACTGGGGAGGGACAGCTGCCGAGAAGACCTCTTCAAACCTATTTTGAGGTACTTGGCGAAAAAGGCATTGTATTTAATCATGACAAGGAAGCGAATTTGCCACTTTACATGCGAGGCAGGCTTACTAGCGGCACTTATACCATTTCCGGTTCCGTCAGTTCCCAATATATCACGGGACTGCTGCTGGCTTTGCCGATTTGTGAGGGCGATTCTGTTGTTACCGTGAAAGCGCCATTTGAATCAAAGGGATACGTAGATGTTACGCTTTCGGTTATGAAAAGTTTTGGTATTACAGTTGCAGAAAAAGATGGGATCTATACCATTCGGGGTAATCAGAAGTACCAAAGCAAGGGCTACAATGTAGAAGGAGACTGGTCCCAGACTGCCGCCTGGCTTTGTGCTGGGGCAATGGGCTGCGATATCGTCGTTAATGGCATGGATCCAGCATCAAAACAAGGTGATGCGGCCATAATGGATATATTGCGTAAATTTGGGGCAAATATTGAGACATTTAAGGACGGCGGTATTAGGGCTTCAAAAAATCAGCTTTCCGGTATATTGATAGATGCAACTCAGATTCCGGATATCATTCCTGTTCTTGCTGTGGTTGCCGCTTTTGCCAGGGGTAAAACGAAGATTATAAATGCCGGCAGGCTGAGATTTAAGGAGAGCGATAGGCTCGCAGCAACAGCAGAGGTTCTGAATCTAATTGGCGCAGATGTTAAGATTGACTGTGATAGCTTAATTATCCATGGCAAAGGGGAAATCCAAGGTGGAACAGCAAGTGGCTATAACGATCATCGCATTGTTATGGCACTTTCTATAGCAGCTTGTGGCTGCAATCAGCCGGTGACAATTGAGGGATATGGCTGTATTAAAAAATCTTACCCGCATTTTTATGATGATTATAGAAAACTTGGAGGTGAAGCAAATGGGATCGACACTAGGGAATAGTTTGAAAACTTCTTTATTTGGAGAATCACACGGTGAGGCTGTCGGCACTGTAATTGATGGATTTCCTGCTGGCATAAAGGTCGATGAGACTTTTATTGACGCCGAAATGGCGAGAAGGGCTCCGGGCGGTAATTTTGCTACGCCAAGAAAAGAAAAGGATGCCTATAGGATATTGTCCGGTGTTTTAAATGGCATAACCACTGGTGCTCCGATTTGCTGCATCATTGAGAATACAAACCAGCGGTCCTCAGATTATCAGACCTTGCTTTCTATGCCCAGACCTTCTCATGCAGATTTTACAGGAGCCCTTCGCTATAATGGATTTAATGATCAGCGGGGTGGCGGCCACTTCTCAGGAAGATTAACGGCGCCACTGGTCTTTGCTGGGTCGCTGTGCAAATTGTATCTTGCTCAAAAGGGTATTCATATAGGCGCACATCTTAAAAGCGTGGGAACTATTCAAGACGATAGCTTCAATGAAGGACAACTGAATCCCGAACTTTTTAAGCATCTTGCCAAAAAAGAATTGGCGTTTCTCAGAAATGACTCAGAAGAAAAAGCAAAATCAGAGATCCAAAATAGACAGTCCGAAGGAGATTCGGTGGGCGGAGTTGTGGAATGTGCAACAATCGGTGTTAGGGCCGGACTAGGTAACCCATTCTTTGAGACTGTCGAGAGCAAAATAGCGGCCATAATCTTTGCCATTCCTGGCGTTAAAGGGGTAGAGTTTGGTGAAGGCTTCAGTATCGCACAAATGCTTGGGTCAACGGCAAATGACGTCTTCTGCCTAAAAGACAATCAAGTCTACCCCGAAACAAATAAAAATGGCGGATGCCTTGGTGGCATCACGACGGGAGCTCCAATTATTTTCAGAGCTGCATTTAAGCCGACAGCGTCCATTGAAAAATCCCAATTCACGCTAAACGTGACCACAGGATATAAAGAAGAATTGAAGGTAGAGGGCAGACATGACCCCTGCATTGCAGTCAGGGCTGTCCCTGTAGTTGAGGCCGCCTGCGCTATTGTCATCACGGATATGATTCTGGAGGGCGCCGGCTATGACAGATCTTGATGCACTGCGCGCCAAAATCGACGAGATCGACCAAACCTTGACAACATTGTACAAGGAACGTATGGATGCCGTTTCCGAGATTGCAGACTATAAGCGAGAAACTGGAGCTGCTATTTATCATCCAAAAAGAGAAGAACAAGTCCTTCAAAGGGTCATGACTATGGCGGGAGAAGAAAACGCTTATAAAATAAGACAGCTCTATAAAACGCTGATGCGGCAAAGTAGAGAAAGGCAGTATGAAATTATCAGCGCAGGCCTTTCCATTGAGGACATTATTGGCTGTTCAATCAGCCCCGAAATAAGGCCAATCAGGGCTGCTTATGCCGGGCTTCCGGGCTCGTATACCCATATTGCTGCAGAGACTTTTTATCCTGAGATTAGACTCGTGAGCCATGATACTTTCAGTAGCGTTCTAGAAACAGTAGCATTAGGAAACTGCGATGTGGGCATCCTTCCGATTGATAATACCACAGAAGGAATAGTCGCCGATGTTTATGAAGGGCTATTAAAGTATGGCCTTTACATTTCGGACAGTATCACCATGCCCATCAAGCATTGCTTACTTGGACTTTCCGGGGAAGGAAAAAGCCAAATAACTAAGGTCTTCTCTCATCCTCAGGCGCTGGGACAGTGCGCCGACTATATCAGCAACCACGGTTATACGCCCATACCTGAGATCAATACATCTATCGCTGCACGAAGGGTTTCTGATGAAGGCAATCCAGAGCTTGCCGCTATTGGATCATCCCTAGCCGCTCAGATCTATGGACTGACTATTTTAGACGAAAACATCAACGATGCTAAGTGCAATAGCACCAGATTTATAGCTGTGACGAAGCAGCCGGTCATCAATCCTGCTGCGAACCGGATTTCACTGAGTTTTACTATGCCCCATGAAAGCGGATTTCTCTCAAATATTTTATCTATTGCTGCTGACTACGATATCAACCTGGTCAACGTTCAGTCTTTGCCCCTTCCCCAAAAGCCCTGGGAGTACAGATTTTATATGGATATATCTGGTTCTGTTTATAGTGGCGAGGTTAAGGCCATTCTTTACATGCTTTACAAAGAGCTTCCAGAAATGCATTTTTTAGGAAATTATGTGGACCAGGCTTAGACAAATAGCCTAAATGAAATTAAAGGTATGAACAAATTCTGACAAAACAAAGCAAGAAACAGCAGGATGTTGTATAATCAAAGTCAATAACACTACTAACCAGGAGGAATAGCGCATGATCATCATACTAAAGAGAAATCCGGATCAATCAAAGGTGGATATCTTCGTCGAAGAATTTAGACAAAAAGGTCTGGATATCAATTACAGCAAAGGCGAAACCACTACCATAATAGGCCTTATAGGAGACACACTGAGCCTGGATATGGACCTTCTCAGGGCAAATGAAATCGTTGAGGATGTCAAAAGAATTACAGAGCCATTTAAATTTGCAAACAGAAAATTTCATGCAGAGGATGCGCAAATTCTAGTTGGAGAAGGCGCTTTTGGCGCAGGAAAATTTGGCGTCATAGCAGGGCCGTGCTCAGTAGAATCCTATGAGCAAATTATAGAGGTGGCAAAGCGGGTCAAAGCTGCTGGGGCTAAATTTCTTAGAGGCGGCGCATTCAAACCGCGCACATCTCCTTACGCTTTTCAGGGACTTAAAGCAGAAGGTATAGAAATGCTGCTTGAGGCTAAAAAGGTCACTGGACTTCCCATCGTTACCGAGCTTATAAGCATCAATCACCTTGATTTATTCGACGAAGTCGATGTCATTCAGGTTGGTGCACGAAATATGCAGAATTTTGAAATGCTCCGTCAACTAGGCAAGCTGAATAAACCAATACTATTGAAACGCGGAAATGCAAGTTCGATAGAAGAATTACTGATGAGCGCGGAATATATACTGGCAGGCGGCAACAGCAATGTGATCCTATGTGAACGGGGCATCAGAACATTTGAAACTGCAACCAGAAATACGCTGGATATCTCGGCGGTGCCACTAATCAAGAGATTAAGCCATTTGCCCATTATTGTGGATCCAAGCCACGCAACAGGCATTTCTGCCCTTGTAAAGCCGCTTGCTAAAGCATCTGTTGTTTCCGGAGCAGACGGACTGATTATTGAAGTGCACCCAATGCCGTCACAAGCACTGTGCGATGGGGCTCAATCCGTTACGCCCAACGAATTTGACGCTATTATGGCGGATGTAAAACTGCTCTGCCAAATGGAAAACAAGGCATTATAGGAGGCTAGATTATGAAAATAGCAGTAATCGGACTTGGACTGATCGGCGGATCAATTTGTAAAGCACTTAAATTAAGCACTTCTCATACAGTTTTAGGCTTTGATACCAATGCAGATACCCTAATTAAAGCAAAGGATCAAGTCGCCATTGATGGGGCTATTGACTTGGCAGATCTCAAGGAAGCAGACCTAGTTTTTGTCTGCCTACACCCTGAAGCTACCATTGATTTTGTGACTTCGCATATCAAAAAATTTAAGAAGGGCAGCATTATTTGTGATGTCAGCGGCGTTAAATCAAGACCCGTCGCTATATTAGATCAGCTTTTACGTGATGAGGGCATAAATTACTTAGGGACTCACCCCATGGCGGGGCGAGAGTTTTCAGGCTTTGACTTTTCGGACGCCGGCATATTTAATGGAGCTAGCTTTATTATAACGCCTACGGAGTTGACATCATTAGAAACTTTGGATACTGTAAGAAATCTGGCTAATCAAATGGGCTTTGGCAAGATTGTCCTTACCACGGCGGATCAACATGACAAAAACATTGCTTTCACTTCTCAGCTGGCTCATCTTGTGTCTAATGCCTACGTAAAAAGCCCCTCGTTAAAAAACGAGCAAGGCTTCAGCGCGGGCAGCTTTCAGGATTTGACCAGGGTAGCCAGATTAAACGAAGACTTATGGACCAGCTTATTTATAATGAATAAAGAGTCCCTACTATTTGAATTGAATGGGATTCTAAACAATCTCAATGACTATAAAAGGGCTCTCGAAAACGAGGACGTTGAAACAATGAAGAAGCTCCTTGCCGAGGGACGGAAACTTAAAGAGGAGGCAGACTGCTTATGAATATGATTTCAACAATAAGAGATATGTCATGGACCATCAGCGTTATTTTAATTGTCTATTTATCTTATTACGTTTTCGTCGCTTTATTTGCGCTTAAACGCTTAAAAGTCACATCTGATCATGCGCCAAAGAATAAATTTGCCATCATCATTGCGGCGCGCAATGAAGCAAATGTGATTGGGAATTTGGTGGAGAGCCTCAAGAATCAAAAATATCCATCAGAGATATTTGATATCTGGGTTGTTCCCAATAATTGCACTGACGAGACAAGGGCTATCGCTTTACGAAGCGGGGCTAAGATTATCGACTGTACGATTCCTGTGCACTCAAAAGGCGAAGTGCTTTCATTTACCTTTGATTATTTATCTGACAAGGGCTTTAAATACGATGCGTTTTGCATAATAGACGCTGACAATCTGGTTGATAGAGATTTCCTTAAGCAAATGAACAATATGCTATGTAAAGGCTCTCGTGTTGCTCAAGGCTATCGGGACAGCAAAAATCCTACAGATTCCATCGTTTCTTCCTGGCATTCAATCTATTACTGGACAATCAACAGACTTTACAACCATGCCCGAAATGCTTTAGGCCTATCCGCTATAATTAACGGTACCGGATTTATGGTTAGTGCCAGTGTTTTAGAAGAATTGGGCGGCTTTAGAACCTTTACCATGACAGAAGATATTGAATTTACATCCATTTGCGCCATCAACAACATTAAAATTGACTGGGCGCCAAAAGCCATCACTTTCGATGAGCAGCCAATTACTTTCAAGCAATCCTGGAATCAGCGCAAGCGCTGGTCTACAGGGATATTGCAATGCCTATATCGCTATACAGTACCGCTTATAATTGCAGGCGTTAAATTGAAAAAATTTCGCTGTTTTGATACAATGCTCTTGCTTTGGGCGGCCTTGTTTCAAATACTAAGCTTGGTGTCATTTGTGCTGATCCTCATATTGACAGCTTTTGGATCAAGATATGATCTTTTCCCGCAAACCGATGTCTATTTTAGAATGTTTGTCTCTTTTGACGGTTCCGTAATCAGCGGAGCAATGCTCTCCCTGTTTGTAGTGCTTCTCGAAAAGAAGGATGTCAGGAAAATGTTTAAGGGCATTATAACAACCTGGGGATTTGTGGCAAGCTGGATACCGATTAATATTATTTGCCTGTTTCATAGATCAAATAAATGGGAAGAAATAGAACATACCCGCAGTCTCAATTTGAGCGATATGGATTAGCGACTTATTGTGGTATAATAATAGCACAACAAATAAAAGAAAGAAGGGATGCATATGCTTAATCCAAGAATTGAAAAAATGATCAATGACCAAATTACGAAGGAACTCTACTCATCAACCCTTTACTTGTCAATGGCCTCGTGGTTTTCCAGCATGAGTCTTGATGGCTTTTCTAAGTGGTACTATGTGCAAACCGCCGAAGAAAGAGATCATGCGTTGATTTTCTATCAATATATGCAGCAGACCGGTGCCCGAACCATTTTTCAGGAGTTGGACAAACCAACCTGGGAATTCAAGGATACCATTGATATTTTAGAGCAGACCGTAAAACACGAAGAATTTATTACAGCTTCTATTTACGAGATTGTCAAGGCAGCCAATGAAGAGATGGATTTTAAAACTGTGCAGTTTCTAAACTGGTTTATTGATGAGCAGGTTCAAGAAGAAAACGCAGCAAATACAAACTTGAATAAATTCAAGACCATGGGCATGGACGGCAAAGCAATTTATTTGCTGGATGCCGAAATGGGGACAAGAATCTATACAAAGACACCACTCCTCGCAACTATGGAATTGAAAGCTTAATGACAGTATAAAATAACAAGTTCTAATTAAAAACAGGCGCTGATTAAATATAATCGGCGCCTGTATTCAAGATTTATCGTTTTCGATTAAGTATGAAGCTTGTCAAATCCAAGCTTTCTAGAACCAGAGGGCAAGCTCTCTTAGAGCACTGTCCTTGGAGTCTGACCCATGGACCAGATTATGCCTTAAATCCTCAGCTAGGTCTCCTCTGATCGTTCCTTTGTCTGCTTCTTTGGGGTTTGTTTTTCCATTGATGGCTCTGACTCTTTCGATGGCATTGTCGCCTGATAGAACAAGAGCAATAAGGGATCCGGATAACATAAAGTCCATCAGATCTTTGAAATAATCTCTGCCGATGTGCTCTTCATAATGAAGGGACAACAGTTTTTCGTCCGGCGCGACCAACTTCATGTTTTTAATGTCTAACGCGTCTTGTTCATAACGCTTTATGATTTCTCCTACTAAATGGTTTTTTAAGCCATCTGGTTTGATAAGTACGAGGGTGTCTTCCATAAAAAAACCTCAATTATTTATTAGAATTTTGCGGACCAAAGACCATGGATGTTGCAATAAGCATAAGCTATTCGATCTTCCGAATCCTCAACACAGAATGTGGCTTCTGGTGCGTCGCCAGGATTTAAATTGACCATCTTTGCTTTGTTGCCACAACAAACATAAATCCACTGGATATAATGCTCGGCCAGCATGGGATGAGGAACGCTACCAATTTTAACAACGGCCTGAGTGCCTTCCACTGTAACGACTGGAATGTGTTTTTCGGTGGCTGCTTCTGTAGTATTAGGGATCAGCAGATTCATATTCTGGCCACAGCATACGAGAGTACCGCCGCCTTCGTGAATCAGGTCAACTATGTTGCCGCAAACGCCACACTTATAAAACTTTTTTTCACAGGACATTTGAATCACCTCTACTTTCACAAATGAGATATACGATTAGTTGTCTTTTTAATTATAACACATCTGAAAAAATATACTGTAGAATAAGGATTTTTCTATGATATAATAGGCTGAAAATCGGTAATTCTGAATAGATACATTAATAGGAGTAAAAGGTTTGGAATTTGAAGCCTTCAGACAAAGTGTGGTAGATGCGGGCATAAGGCTGGTGGAATCAGGGCTAATTGCCAGAACCTGGGGGAATGTCAGCTGCCGCATCAATGATGAATTTTTCGCTATAACGCCCAGCGGAAGAGATTACTGCAATTTAACGCCAGGGGATATTGTGCTTGTAAAAATGAAGGATTTAAAGCATGTTGGAGATATTGAGCCCTCTTCGGAGAGCCGTATTCACGCGGCTGTCTACCGAATCAGAAAAGATATCAACTTTGTCATTCATACTCATCAGTTGAACGCATCCGTAATCAGCACCATCTCTAATCTCAATGAGAATCCAAAGACGAAGGATTCTGAGGGGATGAATCTCACTTTTGCAGATTACGGCCTTCCAGGATCTAAAAAACTTTGCAAAGGCATAACAACTGTACTTGAAAACAACTTGAGCAAAGCCATCATTATGAGAAATCATGGCGTTCTTTGCATGGGAAAAGATACCGAAGATGCATTTTTCCTAGCCTTGGATTTAGAAAACATCTGTGAAAATTTGATTTTACATATAAGGACAAAATCTGATATGGATCCTGCGGTAGCGCCTGAATTAAAGATGCACAGCAGTGAAAGAACAGGACCTGGATGTCAGCTCTTTGAGGCAAGAACAGAAAGCCTTGGATGTCAGCGCCTTGAGGCAGGAACAGAAAGCCCAGCGCTTAATGCGGAGCGGCAAATGCATGAAGATATCTATAATAGCCGAAAAGATATCAACTTTATAGAATATGTGAAAAGCCCTGAAATATTAAGGCTCGCTACCAAAGGCGGTACTTGGAAGCCCATTCTTGATGATATGGCTCAGATTCAAGGGACATCATTAAAAACTGCTGAGTGGAACCCGAATGATGCGGCCAGATCCAGCAAAGCGATCATTGCTGCTTTAAAAGGCCGCCATGGTCTGCTTATAAAAGATCGTGGAGCTTTGTGCTGCGGCGCCACAAAAAAAGATGCCGAGGCAGTGCAACTGATTATGGAAAAAGCATGCAAGGCCTTGAACATCTCTTTATTAACCGGTTCATTTTCTGCAATCAATCTCGTTGAATGTCATTTGATGAGAGCCAACTACTTGAAAAACTATTCAAGAAAGGCTGCACAAACAAAAGTGTAATAATTAACAGAATCCTCGACGAAATTTAAACTATTTTAGGGTAGACTTGAATGCCATTGCTCTTCATGCTGGCTAAAAAAGTGTGATTTATGCTCTCTGCTGGGTGACTCGGCGTGTCGAAGGTATCAACCAGATTTTCCGGGACAATGACCCTTGAAATGATGTTGTGTTGATTCAAATATGCTTTCAGTGTGGTGGCAAATTGATAGATGCAAATATCAGTGCAGCAGCCGGTGATGATGTATTTATGACCGCTTTTATAATCGGGTTCAAAGGCAAAAAAACAGTTGGTTGAATTTTTTGTCACGATCATATCCATAAATCCTTTAAGTTCATCAACAATCTCACATTCACTGGTATTTGCGATACAGTGAACAGGAAAAGAATCAAATTCCAGAGAGTCAGCATTATGTTTATCGGTAATGCCGATAATTTTTATGCCGGAAGCCTTGGCAAGCTTAAAAAACTCTACGGTTGGGCCAATTAAAGCCTCGACTCTTTTGCTATATAGTTTGCCAGCCTTGGCAAAACCATTATTCATATCGATGGAAAAAATAGTTGTATCATCCTTAGTGAATCCGTCCAAATTAAACACTTCCCCTTAAATTTAATAGAATGGTTCACACCATCTATTTCCCTAATGCATTCCGATCGTTATTGTGCCAGTATTTTTGTACATTATAACAAATCTATTGGGATTTGCCTATAACTAATTTTAAGGTCTAGTTAATATAAATTTCAAATAAATTTCAATATAAATTTCAATATAAATTTCACAGTTAAATTTCACGAAGCATCATTTATAGTTGCTGGCTTTTTAGTGGCAGGAATAACTATTTTTATCACAAATGAAATAGGGAAGTATATAATGAAAGAAAGTGAGGTGATCAAAATGCCAATTCTTGCAACCTATATTGTACCCCATCCACCAGTGATTATTCCTGCGGTGGGTGATGGCAGGGAGAAGGACATTCAAAAAACCATTGATGCGTATGAAGAAATATCCCGCAGAATTGCTGAATTAAAACCGGAGACCATAGTTGTACTAACGCCTCATGGGGTTATGTACTCAGACTACATGCACATATCTCCGGGGAAAAGCGGGCAGGGAAATTTAGCCCAATTTGGCGCTCCAGAGGTATCCATAAAAGTTGATTATGATGAGGAATTTGTTTCCGCACTGTCCTTCGTAGCATCTTCATCGGGTATATCTGCTGGAACCATTGGAGAAAAAGATAAGAGGCTGGATCATGGGACTATAGTACCTCTATTTTTCATAGAACATCATCTCAAGGATTATAAGCTTGTACGCATATCATCATCCGGACTTTCTCGAGATGAGCATTATGCTCTCGGGCGTTGCTTAAAGCAAGTCGCCTTCGAGCTTGACAGAAAAGTTGTTATTATTGCCAGTGGGGACCTATCCCATAAGTTGACTTCTGATGGTCCCTACACCTATGCAAAAGAGGGCCCTATATTCGACGAACAAATAACCAAAGCAATGGCAAAAGGAGACTTTTTAACATTCCTTATTATGGATGAAGAATTTCTATGCTCCGCAGGAGAATGCGGGCTTCATCCCTTCGTTATAATGGCAGGTGCGCTTGATCAGTTAGGTGTAGAGGCCGAACTGCTGTCCTATGAAGGGCCCTTTGGAGTAGGCTATGCTGTTTGCGCTTTTAAACCTATAGGCGTTGATCAGAGCAGGGACTTTGGCATACAGGTTAAGAATCTGGAAAAAAATAGACTAGACCAAATCAAGAATGGGGAGGATGCCTATGTAAGGCTTGCGCGTCTCTCCCTTGAGACTTTTGTGATGGAGCACGGTACCATAAACCTGACAAAAGATCTGATTGATGGGTTCCTGATCAATCAGTCCGTCCAGTTTCGAATAAAACACAGCGACGAACTCTTTAATAGACGTGCAGGCGTTTTTGTGACGATAAAAAAACACGGCAGGCTAAGGGGTTGCATAGGTACTATAGAGCCAGTTGAGGCTTCAATAGCAGAGGAAATTATCAAAAATGCGGTTAGTTCAGGGGCATCTGATCTGAGGTTTTCCCCTGTTGCCAAAGAAGAACTGCCGGATTTGGTTTATAGCGTCGACGTGCTTAGCCCGCCCGAACCCATTCAAACAAAAGATGAGCTGGATGTTCTGCGATATGGCGTCATTGTGACAAGTGGCCGAAAGAGGGGGCTGCTGCTGCCAAATCTTGAAAACGTGACCAGCATTGATGAGCAGGTCTCCATAGCGCTTCAAAAGGCCGGAATACCTGCGGATGCAGATTATAAGATGGAACGGTTTGAGGTGGTGAGACACCATTGAAGGAAGCGCTTTACTATAAAAAACCAGAAAACATAGACAAGAAAGTTCGCTGCCTGCTGTGCCCCCATTTATGCTATATACCGGATGGTGGCATTGGGCTCTGCCAAGTCAGACAAAACAGTGAAGGCATCCTTTATGCCCAAAGCTATGGAAAGATCACCAGTATGGCCCTAGACCCAATCGAAAAAAAACCTTTGATGCGGTTTTTTCCGGGAACCCGGATATTGTCTGTGGGAAGCTATGGTTGCAACTTTCGCTGCAGCTTTTGTCAGAATCATAGCATTTCATTTGGTAGCCCGGAAACCTTGGAAACTCAATTCATTTCGCCGCAACAACTTGTTGAAAAAGCCATTGATTTAAAGCCGGAAGGGAATATTGGCTTGGCGTTTACCTATAATGAACCTCTGATTGGTTATGAATATGTTCTTGATTGCTGCAAATTAGCCAAGGAACATAGTCTTAAAACTGTTTTAGTGACCAATGGCTATATCTGTGAAAAACCTCTTTTGGCTTTGATGCCTTACATAGACGCCATGAATATTGATCTAAAAAGCTTTTCGCCGCTTTTTTATAGAAAAATTGGCGGACAGCTATCCCCAGTTAAAAACACAATAGAAATTTCCGCTAAATTATGTCATATTGAAATAACGACCCTAATTATCCCTGGAGAAAACGACAGCCTTGCAGAGATGGCGGAGCTCTCAAAATGGATTTCAACCATTAGTCCCGATATGCCGCTTCATATTTCTCGCTTTTTTCCGAGGTATAAGTTGATGGCCAAAGAGCCGACGCCAACCAATACTATATTGGGTCTTTGCGAATGCGCAAGACTGAATTTGAACTATGTCTATGAAGGGAACACTTGAGATTTATTTATGTAGAGGACATTTGAACTAAATCTATGTAAAGAACTTTTGAATATGGGGTAATTTGAGCGCTATGATTTATAAAGAATTTGTTTTTACCGATGATGAGTATTCCCAGCTGAAAAATGCTGATCCAAATATGAAACGACTAATTGAAAGCATCGGGAAGCTCGAAAGACAATATTCTCCAGATTTATTCAGATCACTGATTAGTTGTATCGTCTCCCAGCAATTATCAAACAAAGCGGCAGAGGCCATCTTTTTAAAATTTACTCGGGCGATCCCGGATTTGAGCCCCGAATCTATCGAGGCACTTCCCCATGCCTTATTTAGAGAAATAGGCCTCTCCAACAATAAAATCGCTTTCATCAAAGACCTGTCTGAGGCGGTATTGTCGGGGAAGCTAGTCTTGTCGGATTTTTACGACAAGGATGATACCGCCATCGCGGAGGAGCTTATGGCCATTAAAGGTATAGGGCCCTGGACAGTTGAGATGTTTCTCATTTTCTCTCTTGGCAAAAAAGATGTTCTGAGTTTCGGAGATCTAGGCATCAGAAAAGGCATTTCATGGCTATACAGCCGACCTGGGACACTAACTAAAGAGGATTTTCAAAGCATTGCGAATCGCTATTCGCCAAATAAAACCCTTGCTTCGCTTTATCTTTGGGAAATTGGAAATCGAAAATTATACGCCTATGAAAGCGTCTTTGAAATGGTGTAAAGGTTTGTTGACTTTAGTATTTACGACATATAAAATGATGCGTATAAGTGCACTTTCATCTAGGAATGATTACTTTAAGGAGACTTGACATGAAGCTTAGAACCGCGTTCTTTGGGTTACTGATATTTTTTCCTTTTGCGCAAAGCATGGTTATTTTGTTTTTTATAAGTTCGGTATTGCCGGAGGCAGCCTCAAGCGCTTCTTTATATGGGAAAATGATGATTTTCCTGGTTTTTATGAGTACGATGCTCTTATCAAGTATCATAGTCAGCATAGCACTATACAAACAGATTGTCAGCCCTGCTGTCCAACTGATGGAGGTCGTTAAACGGGCTAAGGATGGAGATTATAAAGCGAGGCTCTATTACGCAAAGAATAACGAAATTGGAGGGCTTGCCTCGAACTTAAATAGCTTAATTGAGACCTTAGAACATGACAAGGAGAATCTGGCAAAGGTCCTAGATGAATTTAACGAGAAAGAGGCGCATTACCAATTTTCTTTGTCGGTCTCACAGGATTTGATCTTTAAAGTTGATATTGCAACGGATGATTTTACAACCTCCAATGATCGATGGAATGAGTTTTTTGGTAAGTCAGCACCAAAAAAATACACAGAAGCCTTTATGATGGTGTCGGAACTGATGCATCCAGAGGAATTGGTCGAGTTTAACTTGTCCTTTGCACCGGAAAGACTTAGAAGCGCTTCTGCTGGAGGCGATTACAAAGCCACGTGTGAAACCCGGGTGCTGAATAAAGAAGGAAAGTACATCTGGATGCAAAATTCCATTCAAAATACTGGGGATGAACGCAATAGAAGTATTATTGGAAAAATTGCCGACATAGATGGGATTAAGAGAAAAGAGCTTGATATTATAAGTGAATCTCAAAAGGATGGGCTTACTGGGCTCCTTAGAAAAAATGTTACTGAGAAGTTGATTGTTGATTATCTTTCCGGTGATGGGAAAGATAGTGAGCATGGTTTATTTATTATCGATATCGATGATTTTAAGCTGATCAACGATCAGGCGGGACATCTTTATGGGGATGCAGTATTGACTGAATTATCAAAGAGAATTCAGAACTTATTTAGAAATACAGATATCGTGGGCAGAATTGGCGGAGATGAGTTTTTGATTCTGCTTAAAAATATTAAATACAACAATTTGATTATAGAAAAGGCCGACGCCCTTATTGACATATTTGATGCCATCTCTTCGACCATGCAATCAGTGAACAAAATTTCCGGGAGCATGGGCATCGTGAGATATCCTGCTGATGGCACGACCTATCGTGAACTCTTCCAGAAAGCAGACAAAGCCTTATATGGTGTCAAAGACAAAGGCAAAAATGCCTACAATTTCTATGATGATAATTTCGAGAGAGAAAGGTTCTTAACCAACGTTAAAAAAGAAGACTACTTTCAACCTAGAAAGCAAGATGATCCACTTTTGATTAAAACGGCCAAGCACTCCAAAGAAACTATTACTAGGGATATTTTTCAAATACTCTATGAATCTCGCGACATAAAAAAATCCATCAATCTGATCATGGAGATCATCGGAAGGTTCTATGATGTCAGCAGGGTCTATATTTTTGAATTATTTGAAGATCAGTTCCATTATACTTATGAATGGTGCAACGAAGGGATTATCTCAGACATTGACAGCTTTAAGGTGACCAAAATGGAGGAACTCTCCACTTATAAGCATAATTTCAACGAAGAAGGTATTTTTTACTGCGAAGATACCGCTAATCTTCCGGACACCGTCTATAAAGGTCAGGAAACAAACCGGGTTCACTCTCTCATTGAATGTGCTATTCTAAACAATGGAGAGTTCGCAGGATTTATTGGTTTTGAAGAGTGCAGCAATAAAAGATTTTGGGTAAAAGATGAAATTGATATGCTGGTTATAGTGGCCAGAATCCTGGCTATTGTTTTAGTGCAGGATAGAAAGTGAAGAAAGGAAAATTGATATGCAAAACGATAACTTATACGATATGATTTTTAAGAGAAAATCTATCAGAAAGTATGATATGAAGGGGATAGAATCAGAAAAGCTTGAAGAGATCCGTTTGTTTATTCAGGGAATTAAACCCCTTGATAATGCCATAAAAACCCAATTTACAGTCATTGATGAGGATGCGGCGAAAGGTGGACTCTTCTCAATTAAAGCCCCTCACTATGTGGCAGTTTGCTCAGAACCTAAGGGAGACTATCTCATGAATGCAGGCTTTATGCTTCAACAGATTGACTTATTTCTAGCCAAAAATGGCATTGGCGCTTGCTGGCTTGGCATGACAAAACCCAACAAGGAATTCGCTTTAGAGAATGGAATGGAGTTCATTATTGTTCTTGCCTTCGGTCTTCCGGCGGAACCGCTTTATAGAACCAGCTTAGCAGAATTCAAACGAAAATCCCTAGATGAGATGACGAATTTAGAAGGTCTTAAAGAAAATCTTGAGTTGACAGCCATTTTAGAAGCCGGGAGGCTGGCTCCTTCGGCAACAAACAGCCAGCCTTGGTTTTTTTCCGGGACAGCGGAGGCTATACAGTTTAATCGACTTCGGCTAAACCCCTTAAAGCTTTTTATTTATAATAAGATGAACCAGATCGACATTGGTATTTGTCTGTGCCATATTTGGATGTCCGCTGAAAAAATCGGCAAAAAAGTTGGCTTTATTAAA
>JANYJS010000014.1 GCA_025361765.1 Bacillota bacterium | reverse complement strand
GTCAACATTCCACACACCATATAGTGAATCTAATGTCTATAAAGTTGTACCCTCTTCTTCAGGAGTTTATGCTCTTTGGATCAAATATAAGAGTGGTATTTGGAAATGCTTCTATGTCGGCAAAGCTGACATAGAAGCATTTCCAAATACCACTCTTATATTTGATCCAAAGAGCATAAACTCCTGAAGAAGAGGGTACAACTTTATAGACATTAGATTCACTATATGGTGTGTGGAATGTTGACCATTTACCGACGCTCATATTATCCCTCCTTTTTGCTAGGTGTAAGGAACATAATATAAAAATATTCTGAACCTTGACTGAAACAACAAAGCTAAAAATTGGAACTATTCGCTCAAGTTGAGGATTCCTGCAAAATAACAGCAATCCATTGATAATCTGAGATTAAAGAGACTTTTTACTAATATATAAACAAATGCATATTTTTGAATACTTGTCAATCAAATATTTTTTCGTAATAGACTAAAAATCACCAGAACCGGCGAGAATGGGCCTTTACATGGCTCATTCTCACCGGTTCCAAGGGCGTCCTTTGAGTATTTTATAAGCTTAAAAAAACACTTGACAATATTGGTACACTAGGTGTACTTGAGAACCATCAGGGATGCAAAGGAACTGCAATGCATATCATTTGCCGGAGGTGAAAAGATGACCGAGGATAGTAAGGGCAGAAAAATTACATTTCATTGCCCTGAAGACGTGGCCGAAAGATTAGATAGGCTGGCAGAAAAAGGCGATATACAGAGATCAAGACTAGTCTTCAACATGGTTGAAATAATGCTCACTTACGCAGAGATGACCGAAAAGGTAGGAATATTGCAGTTGTCCCTTCTCTGGAGAGACGCGAGTGAAAAGTTGAAAGAGGTAGCAACAAAATGGAAAGGGAGAAACTCCCTTAAGGATTTGATGACGTAAAATAGCTCATCATGGTCTATTATACCTTATAGATCAGACCATGGTGTGTATCAAAGAAATGAAAAAAAAGAAGAACCAAGCGGTCAACTTTGGCGGGTATGGACGCTTGGCTCTTCAGACACCAGAGGGTCTTTCGACTACTCAGGATGATGCAATCTATCAGCACATCTCTGAAGTGTCAAGGCCCACTCCCTAAAGAAAGGGGATTGTGCATGATAATGACACTTCGTCAACGGTTGGAATATCTCACCAGGATTAACTTTCGGAACTACATCAGGAAGATTCTTCAAGCCTTTCCTGGCTCCAAGCCTCTGACACCAGAAGAAGTCAAAGTACTCAATTCAAACATTCAAGATGAACTTGAAATAGTTGAACAAATATTCACGCCCCCGAAGCCGGGCCTCAGTAGCAGGCCCCGAGGCTTCGGCGGGCAAATTCGGCGGCGTGTCTGGTCGGTGAATGGGGATTATTTTGGTTTGCTACATATAACTCAGGGGGGCGAATGACTAACAGCCCCCCTGACAAATCGGAAGATATAGATATGAAAATTGAAAATATAAAAGCAAGCGGCATTGATACCTTGATCCTATCATTTAATGGTGAATGGAAAAATTTAGAATGGTTTTCCTACTTCACTGAACTGAAAAAAATGGCTCAGGACGCATCTGTAGATATCCCTGGAACGATCAAAATTGAGGCAGAATGGAATTTTCAGATGATGCCTAACGGTGCCAAGGGTTTTGAGTGGCTTCTTGTCAGCAATGACTTTGCTCTGAAAGTTGGTAAGTGGGCTACATCGAAGACAAGACCTAACATCATGGCAGAAATCCGCTCGGAAATGCTCTGGAGAATTGGTGCAGAGGAATCATGTTCATTCATAAGCAATATGCTCTCAGAAATGGGGTTTGAAATAGCCGTTATTAAGCCCAGCCGTGTGGATTTATGCCTGGATGTACTTTTCCCAAAGTCGGCATGGAATAAGGATTTGATAGATTATGCAGTTACCAAGGCATTCGAGAGGGCATTTTATATGCAAAAAGCTGATCAGCTAAAGGGTATTGCCATTGGTAAGGCAGTCATCATGGCTCGTCTATATGACAAGGAATTGGAGATCAAGCAGCAATCAAACAAAGTTTGGATGTTCGATATATGGGGCATTGTGGAAATACCGGAAGACAAAATCATGCTGCGAATCGAATTTCAGATGAGACGAGAAATCTTGAAAGACTTGGGTGCCAATACCCTGACAGAGCTTTTTGAGAAACAGCAGAATATATGGTCCTACTGCACAAGGAAGTGGCTCAAGTTTGAAGACAACATAGGCGCACACCGAGATTACAGAAAAACAATGCCGTGGTGGGAGATTGTTCAAGATGGCTATGAAAAGGCACAAGGGGCTAATCCGGCCATTCGGGAACATATCATGAAAGCGGATCTGGAGAGATTAACATGCCAAGCTTTTGGAATCCTAATTTCGATAACAGCCTGCAACCTGGAATTGATCAATGATGAATCAGACAGAATCAAGCTGGAACAGGTCCTTTATACGTTCATCGATTGGTTGGTGAAGATCGGGAAGACATCAGAGGAGTTGAACGAAAAGATACAGGACCGAAGAACGAAGTTTAAAAGGATATCTCAAGGATCGGAGGAATAAGCAATGGCGTATAAAATTGACTATAAAAATTTGCTCAATGAAAAACAGCTTGGGGCCGTCATGCACCATGAAGGCCCATGTCTGGTGATTGCCGGGGCGGGAACGGGAAAGACCAGAACGCTTGTATATCGCGTTGCTCGTTTGATTGAGGATGGCGTGAGGCCGGAATCAATTTTGTGCCTTTCTTTCACAAAAAAAGCGGCTGAAAATATGACCATAAAATGCTCAGGTATGCTTGATCACAGATGTCAACAAGTCAATGCAAATACTTTTCACGGATTCGCTTTGTCGATATTAAAGCGTTATGCACCTTATACGGGCTATGGAAATAATTTTGATATTATCGATCAAGACACAGATGCTGGAATCATATTAGACCGTATAAAAGAAGAACTTTTAATAACGGCTCATGCAGCAAAATTCCCTAAAAATAAACAGGTTATTTCAATTCTGAGTAAATCGGCAACAAGGCAAATGTCAATTCATGATGTGATCGCCAATTATTATCCTCATTACGATATATTCATATCAATGATCGAGCTTGTTTCATCGGAATATCAGAAATTTAAAAAACAGCAAAACAAGATGGATTTTGACGACCTTCTGAAAATTCTCATGATTCTAATGTCTGATTATGAATTCATTCGGAATGAAATTCAAGATAGATTCAAGTTCATAATGATCGACGAATACCAGGATACCGACCGGATACAGGCGGCCCTTGCAAAGCTATTGGCAGGCGGTCATGGAAACATCATGGTCGTGGGTGATGATGCACAGAGCATCTATTCCTTCCGTGG
>JANYJS010000009.1 GCA_025361765.1 Bacillota bacterium | reverse complement strand
CATTTAGTAAGCCCGACCATTCAGAGGATGCGCCTTTGCTGTCCGTGGCCTTGGCCCTGACCTGGTATTTTCCTGAACTGTTCCAGATATGAGTTGCATTGGCGCTAGTTCCGGAATCGACGAGATCGGTCTGCCAGGTCGCCCCGTCTCCCCAATCAAAGGTGTATGCGATCTGATCTTCATCGGGGTCGGTGGTGGAGGTGGAATAGCTGCAGGCGATACCTCGAACGCCCGCAGTCGATCCTGATGGGGTGGTGGGGGTGTTTGGCGGATCATTTTCTTTTTGCTGGTTGCCGAAGTCTATTCCTGTAACATCAGCAT
The DNA here is from genome assembly GCA_025361765.1 of Bacillota bacterium. Lineage (GTDB taxonomy): Bacteria > Bacillota > Clostridia > Peptostreptococcales > Anaerovoracaceae > JBBRXH01. Next base: position 5,558 of record JANYJS010000009.1, on the reverse strand, counting down.
CTGAGATCATAATTGTATGAGTCCCTGGTGCTGCAGGAAATGTCTGAATCCAAGATGGCAGGATTTCCTCGCTTAAGGTATAGTTGCCAGCTAATAAGTTCTCAAACTTGTATGACCCATTGGCATCGGTAGTTGCAGTGAGACTTGTTCCATCAGATCCATTTAGCTTAATGGTCCATCCGAGCAGGCTAAGCTCGCCGTTGTCTTTCACACCATTTCCATTGGCATCATTGAACTTAGTTCCTGAGACCGAAAAATTGATCTTTATATTCCCAAAATTCTTATCGGTTACACTTGTATTTGCAATCTCAATGGTATAATTATTAGGCGATTTAGGGAGCGTCTGAATCCAGCCCAACTTGGGCACTTCATTTAAAATGTACGTGCCCGGCACGATATCATCGAAGCTATAAGTGCCATTAATGTCTGTAGATGTTGTTATCGTGGTATTATCGGGCTTAGCCAGTTCTATCGCCCAGCCAGGAATTCCTGGCTCATCGGTACCCTTCACACCATCGCCATCCATATCATTGAACTTTAATCCGGATATCGAGGGACCGTATCCTTCAAAGTCCAGATAGCGATAAGCTCTCGTTGTATACGCATTAATAGCTGAATCGGGATGATTGAGGTCAGCCGTATGATAGACGTATACATCTTTCAGGTAGTACGGACCGTCCACCTTGTTGGCTCGAATATTTCTGCCTTCGAAATTGAGCTGCATAATCCCGAGCTGGTTTGCAGATAGCCATGTAGTATTTTGTGCAACAGCAATCTGAGTTCCATTTTTATCAACTAATTTTGCTATAGCAAAGCAATAACCTTCTATGTTTGGGATTATCTCTATCCCATAAGTTAGTTCATCAAATAAGCCATCGCTATCAGTATCATTGCCTTGATCTGAATAGTTACCAGTTAGCCTTATTATGGGACAGAATTCTGTATAGTTGTACGCCGAAGTGCTATAGGCAGGGCTCACATCATCTACTATTGCGCCACTATCATTGAATAGCTTTAGATCTTTTATGATGTAAGGGCCATTCATGGCGTGCTTAAATATATCTATTCCGGAGAATTTTAAAAATATCAATTTATTCTCTGTGAATAAATATGAGCTATTTTCGGCTTTTGTTATGTTATTTCCATTGCTGTCACATAGCCATCCTTCTGCCCTGCCAAGCCCAGATTCGGTTACATTAACTCCTACCTCAGTGACTAAATAATCATACTTGGCATCGTCGTTTACGTCTAGACCAAGATCAGAATGTATGGGATCAAAGGTCGCAGAGATGTTTGATAACACATTTATATAAATTATGCTGGAGGCATTATGTCCGGCACTATCTGATGCGAGTACATGAATAACAGCATCTTCTGGCTTGGTTAGAGTAATGTTCATTTGAAGTGTGACATTTTCGCCGCCATCTAGATCTCCAATATCCCACATAGTCTCTGAAGACGTTGCGCCTTCAGGCAGAATTATCCTTGCGGAAACATTGGAAGCTATCAGATCGCCTATATTTTTAACCTTGAAATCAGCTTCAAACGGTATTTTGTGATCTTCAGATAAAGGAATACTTCCAGATTCGATATAGAGTTCAGGCAATTCCAAGACGTCTATCACTGGATATACCTTATTGAATCCGGTATCGTTGGAGAATACATTAAATCCAATTGTGCGTCCCCCAGCGGTAGGTATATTGAGATACCACGTTTTATTGACTATTTCACCAGGGGCAAGTCCTTTGATTGCGAAATCTGAATCACCAATCAAGCCAGAATCGGAAGGAAAATTGGCTGCTATAGATATGTTCCTTACAGTTTTATTTAATATATTTTTGATGCTCAAAGATACATTAAATTCGTTATTTATATTAACGCTTGATGGTATTGAAACTGAGACATCTAAGCCACTATTAATATCGAACTCTGCGAATCCTTTGCAAGTTTCGTTTATCCATGCATTGATAACATAGTGGCCATTTGTTTTATATTCCTCGGGAGTAAGATTATAGGAAATATTGATAGATCTCTTTGAAGGTATATTAATATAACTACTAATATTTAATAATTCAACAGGCAATCTAAATTCGCTCATTTCGCTTTCCTCGGAATATTGAGTGACGGTCATGTTGTAGGAATTTGCATAACTTAGGTCGCCCATGTTCCTGACTTCAAGGTTTATTGATATATCATCACCTAAAATATAGTCATGTTTATCTAATGCAGGATATATTCCAATAGAACAATTGTTGGACTCATAATTCGGCGATAACGGACAGTTTTGGTAATGATCGCATTTAATATCTTTTGAATCATGGATAACGTTCTTTTTATCATCGCATATTACCTTATTGGAGATGGCTGCCCACGCCATAGAATCCTTTTTATTTAATTTATTATCCAAATTCTCTAAATGGCTATCCCAATAATCCTGTGGCAAGATTGCATCAGTTGTAAGGCGACATGCCCTTATCGAATCTAGCACGTACCAATCATCAATTGAGCCTAATAAACTTCCTTTTAAAATTGCTTCTGTCCAGCAATGGAAATAATAAATTCCTTGTGGTCTATCCGAATTTTTTAAGCATTTATCCCCGAACCAAGTAGTAGTTACCGTACGAGAAGGTATGCCTACTGATCTTAAATAGGCGGTTAGAACATTTGCATAATCGAAACACTGCCCTTTTTGATCTATTTTATTAGGATCGTAAACCAAAGTATCTTGGTCAAAGTCAGGGTTTTTGTTCCATTTTATCATAGGTGTAACTTTCGCTCTTAATAAATTCGCTGCAACTTCAGGTGAGGTTTGCCCATCTATCAGCTCGATGGCCACGTTAAATATCTTTGGATTAAATATATTAAGTGCATACGAGATTTCTCCACCAAGATTTTCATCAAGGTCCTCTAACCTATCAGAATACACACATGTTCCTGAATGTCCTGCATAGTAATTGTATTCCGTTGGATTTAAGGTAAAACATTCATCAACACCCTTATTATTAAATATCACATAGAATATTTCTTCTTTGGGAGTTGTTAAATCTGGTCCATTTGCTGGATATGTTATCCTTGCCCTTGCTTTGTATTTACCTGCTGGAATTCCATTAGGTATTTCGCGCCAGTTCCCTTTGCTATCCTCGCATAGCCATTCCCAGACAGCTGTATATTTATCTCCATCTTTAATTGCTGGCGCTTTGCCACAATAGATTTCCTTATTTCCTTCAATTTTATAAATCCAAACATAAAAATAGCATATGCTATCAGGCACTAATGCATCTATTTCAAATGTCGGGTCATCATCTCCTCTCCGAAAAACCTTGAATCCATTCTTATCATAATCTGCTAGTCCTCCTTTGATATTAAAATCCTTGATAATAGGCTTTGGCGCTTCCGTTGAGCCTGCATTTTTAACGATTTCTTTTTTATCTGGTGTTACTTCTATAGTATCGGTTTTTCCATTATCGACATTGGCATGGCTATTCTTTGTACCATCTGCACCCTTATCTTTAGGGCTAAATAATCTGCCAATGCTATTTAAAATCCCTTTGAATTCCACCACGAAATCATTTAAAGTGATACCTGGGGCGCTATGCTTACTAGCGATGCTGCTAATTTTGGATATATCAAAACTATAATACCCATTGGAATCAGTAGTTACTGTAGCGATTGGATTTGTTCCTCCAGCGTTGTATAGATTCACAGTAGATCCCGGAATCCCCTCCTCTTCTGGATCTTCTACACCATCGTAGTTGGCATCATCCCAGACACGCCCGCCTATGTTCGAGGTGATATGAGTGTTATCCGTCACTTGCATTGCCGGATCGAATCCATTGGTCGTGGTCGGGCTACCTGATCCCATGTACACACCATACTGTTGATACCATGGGGTTTCAGCTGGAAGCATATCAGGCAGAAGTGCCTTGTTGGATTTCACGGCAACTTCTGTGCCATCGAATGTAATTAGTGAGTCGCTGCTGTATATCCCTCCGCCATAGCCTTGTGTAGCCTCATTGCTTATTATCTGGGTCGTTCCGCCGATGAACACAGTGCCTCTGTAGTCATAGCTGTATATCCCTCCACCATTATGCGGAGCTATATTACCACTGATGCTGCCCCCGTTTAGGTTCAACGTTCCCATAAAGTTGTATATCCCGGCACCATCATAGGCGTGGTTACTACTGATGCTGCCTCCTTCTAGGTTCAAGATTCCTCCCTGTTCGTTGTATATCCCGCCCCCTAGACCGTTATACCAGGTTCCAGCTGGGCCAGCGCTGGCGGTGTTGTCGGATATGGTGCCACCTTTAATCGTGAAGGTGCCATAATTATCAACGCCAGCACCATTACCAGAAGCCCCATTCCCTGATATGGTTCCGCTAACCATTTCTAAATTGCCGGTATTCACAATTCCCCCGCCTCTCCAATATCCACCCCCGTTTCCAGAGATCGTGCTATCCTTTAATGTCAGATCTCCACCAGAGTTGAATATACCACCGCCACCGCTTGGTACATCATTACTTGAGATTGTACTATCCGTTATTTCAGCTTTCAATTCAAGAGGCAATTTTCCAGAATTATCTAAGTATATCCCGCCACCGCAAGAAGCTTCGTTATTTGATATAGTACTATCAGTTACGGTCAAATATCCTGAACTGTAAATTCCACCGCCATATATTCCTGGGGTAGAGCCCCAAGGACTCGTGTAGTATCCATTATTCTGGATAGTGCAGTGGTCAACTGTGAGCGTACCTTTATTTAAAATGCCACCGCCGAGAACAGAGCCTGAATCCAACGTACCAATGCCATTCTGAATGAGCATATCCTTTAGATAGACGTCAATATTTGGATCACCCTTCTCGATGGTGAATACCGGGCCAGTATGATTGCCATCTACGATGGTTTTGCCTGCTCCGGCCCCTTTTATGGTCAACGACTTGTCGATGTGCAAGTTCTCCGTGTAAGTGCCTTCTCCGACATTGATTGTGTCACCGGGATTCGCGGCATCTATAGCAGCCTGGATACTGGTATACTCACATCCCTGATGACAAACATCCACCGTATTAGTAGGATCAGAGGAACTCAAAACAGCCACAAAGGCGTCAGGGCCTCCCGCATTCGATGCTTGTATCGGGTTTTGGGTTGGAAAGTTGGTTGACAATGTTAATCCGGTGACATAGGCGTCACCGTTGCTGTCAACTGCGATCCCGAAGCCGCCATCATCGATGCCATAGTTATTGTTGACGCTTCCTCCGAGGTAAGTGGAATAGACCAAGGCCGACCCAGCCGCATTGATCTTGGTGACAAAAACGTCATACGTACCGGCGCTCAATGCCTGTATCGGGTTTTGGGTTGGAAAGTTGGTTGACAATGTCGATCCGGTGACATAGGCGTTACCGTTGCTGTCAACTGCGATGCCATAACCATATTCATTGCTGCTTCCTCCGAGGTAAGTGGAATAGACCAAGGCCGACCCAGCCGCATTGATCTTGGTGACAAAAACGTCATACGTACCGGCGCTCAATGCCTGTATCGGGTTTTGGGTTGGAAAGTTGGTTGAC